>CAZJZC010000215.1:0-4226 GCA_964550365.1 uncultured Gemmatimonadales bacterium
AGGTTGTCCTGGCCGTGCTCGATGGCGACGCCCCAGCGGTTGCCGCCGAAGCAGTTGGCCACCACGCGCGAGGACCAGCTGTAGCCGCCCCACAGTCCGTAGGTGCTGCCGGTGGCGCGGTTGGCCACGAAGGTGTTGCGGCTGAAGGTCGCTTCCATGGCGTTGGTGGGGGCGTAGCTGAAATCGTTGCCGAAGAAGAGGTTGTCGTTGGCGCCGCCGGTCCCCGAGTCCATGGTGCGCTGGCCGGCCCACAGGAACAGGCCGTCGCCGGAATGCGTCGCCGAGTTGTAGGCGACCGTATTGCGGTCGCTCCCGTCGTAGAGCAGCAGCGCGGCCGAATCCTGGCCGCGGCGGTAGAACCGCTCGCTGTGGCCCCGCACGTTGTAGTCGAGCCGGTTGCGCACGATGACGTTGTCGCTGGAGCGGTACAGCCCGATGCCGAGGCCCGAGTTCCAGGCGAAGGTGTTGTCGCGGATGGTCAGGCTGTCGCTGTGCACCATCAGCAGGCCGTTCATGCCCTGCACCGCGCGGTTGCCGCGGATCTCGCCGCCCCGCACGCCTTCCAGGTAGATGGCGGCGCCGAAACGCAGCCACTCGCGCGCGTCGTTCCGGTGATACGAGAGCCAGTCCACCAGGCTCTCGTGCTCGAGCAGGCTGTAGAGCCGCGGCTTCCAGTTGTGGGAGAGGTCGTTGTCCCGCAGGGTGAGGGCGCGCGTGCCGCGCGCCAGCAGGGCGACCTGGTAGCCTCGCACCACCGCCCCGCGGACCGTGACCCGGCTGCCGCCGTCCACCAGGATCGCCAGGCCGCGGGCGCCGTCGGGATCGGCCTGCGGCGCGAGGCCCTCGAGCACGGCGCCCCGGAAGTCCACCGTGATGTCGTCGCCGCGGATGATGACCAGGGGGGAGTCGAGCGAGGCGGGCGCCGGGAACCGGTAGGTCCGCGGCGCGACGCGCACGGAACGCGTGATCACCATCCCGGGGCGCAGGACCACTTCGGGATCCTGGATGCCGGGACCGGCGAGCAGGAGCAGCAGTCCGGCCTGACCCAGGAAGGCGGCCATCAGGCTACCATGCGGTCATGTAGCGGGGAACCTCACTCCCCGGCTGGGCGCGCATGCCGCGGGCGCGGTCCTCGAGCGGACCGGCCTCGGCTCGACGTCCGGCGGCGTGGAGGAAGGCGCCGAAGGCCTCGAGCGTGCGGATCAGGTCGTCGCGCGGCGCGACGAACGCCGTGGCCGCTTCGTATCGGCGCTCCTGGACGGCGAGCGCGTGCCGGAAATGGCGCTCGGCCTCCTGTGGTCGCCCCGTCGCGGCGAGGGCGACCGCCAGTCCCTGCAACGCCCGTCCGTAGCCGAGATGAAGGCTGTCCAGCCGCCCGAGGATGTCCGCCGCCGAGGTGAACGCGGTCTCCGCGTCACCGAACCGCCGCAGCGCCAGGAGCGTCGCGCCCAGCGTCACGGAGAAGTCCGCCAGGTGCTCCAGAGTGTCCTGCACGCTCCGCTTGGCCGACCGCTCGAGCGCCAGCCGGGCGACCCGCTCCGCTTCGCCGGGGCGGCCGCGGGCCAGCAGCACCCAGGCCAGATCGTTCCCCATGTGATACGCGATGTCCGCGCGCGCGTGGGCCGCGGCGAAGGCCAGGAGCGATTCCGCCTCGGCGAGCCGGCCGGCCCGGAAGAGGACGTTCCCGAGCGCTCCGGTGTACCGCGCCGTCACGGCTCCACTCGCGCCCTCGGCCGCGCCGCGCACGGCGACCGCGCGCCGCGCCAGCGACTCGGCGTCGGCGAGCCGGCCCTGGCGCGTGGCGTAGATGGCCAGATTGTGGTACATGATGGCGGCATCCGGATGCCCGGGACCGAGCGTCCGCTCGGTCAGCGCCAGCGACCGCCGATAGATGTCCGCCTGCGCGTCGAACCGGTGTGTCATCGCGTAGATGATGCCCAGCTGGTTGTACGCGTGCGCCAGCCGCTCGGCGGGAGACAGGTCCGCCAGCTCGGGCCGGCGACGGGTCGGCTCGGGGTAGTTCTCGAGCGTGACGACGGCCTCCGTCAGCTCGCGCTCCGCCAGCGCGAGCTCGCGCCGGAAGATCCGGATCTGCGACAGCATGATGTAGCCGCTCGCGATGCCGGCCGACCGCTGGGGCTCGTCCTGCGCCCGGGAGACGGCGAGCACCCGCACGACGAGCGTTTCCTCGGCGATCGACTGGTTGCGGATGTAGAACAGGTAGGTGAGGAGCCGGATGACGTCCGGGTGGTCCGGGCCGAGATGTCGCTCGGTCAGCGCCAGGGACCGCAGTGACAGGGTCTCGGCGATGGCCGGGCGCCCCAGGTAGTAGTTCGCCCGCGCCATCGTGTAGTAGAGCTGCTGCTGGATGAGCGGCTGGTCGGCCAGCTGGGTCGCGACCCGGGCCTGCCCGTCGTCCAGGATGTCGCGCGCCGTGGGCACGCCGCCGCGCATCCGCCCGGGATCGCCGAACTCGAGCAGGCTCGACAGGAACGTGGCCGCGCGCGTGGCCCTCGTGGCCGAGCGCCGCGCTTCGACGAATCCGAGCGTGGACGCGACCGCGCCGCCGGCCAGGGCCAGCACCGCCACCCCGCCCGCCACCACGCCCACCGTGTTCCGCGCGGCGAACTTCCGCGCCCGGTACCAGGCGCTCGGCGGCCGCGCCTGCACCGGTTCGTCCCTGAGGTAGCGCTCGACATCGGCCGACAGCGCGGCCACCGTGGCGTAGCGCCGCTCGCGTTCCGGCGCGATCGCCTTCATCACGATCCAGTCGAGGTCGCCCTCGAGTTCCCGGGCCAGCCGCGCCGGCTCGGTGCGGCGCCGCGCGGCCACGTCCGCCGCCGCGGCGTCCAGGCGCTTCACGCGCGCGCTCGGCGTCGGCGGGTTGGACTCCCGCATCGCCAGCAAGGCGATGTACTGGATGAGCCCGACCTCGCCCGGATCGATCGGGAGCCCGCCCGTCAGCATCTCGTACAGCAGCACGCCGAGGGAATAGACGTCGGTCCGCGTGTCCACGTCGAGCCCGCTGCCCTCCGCCTGTTCGGGGCTCATGTAGGCCGGCGTGCCCACCACGGCGCCGAAGTCGGTCGCCAGTGTCTTCTCGGTGAGCCGCAGGCCCTGGGCCTTGGCGATCCCGAAGTCGATCACCCGCGCGTGCGCCTTCCCCTCGTGCTCGCTCACCAGCACGTTGGACGGCTTGAGGTCGCGGTGGATCACGCCCTTCTGGTGCGCGTGCTGGATCGCCCCGCAGATCGCGATGAACAGCTCGAGCCGCTCCTTCGTGGGGAGCCGGTGATCATCGCAATACCGCGTCAGCGGCGGTCCGGCCACGTACTCCATCACGAAGTACGGGCTGCCGTCGTCCGTGGTGCCGGCGTCGAGCACCTTGGCGATGCCGGGATGGTCCATCACCGCCAGCGCCTGCCGCTCCGCTTCGAACCGCGCGACCATGCCCCGGGAGGCCAGGCCGCCGCGAATCAGCTTGAGCGCCACGTGCCGCCACACCGGCTCGAGCTGCTCGGCCTCGTAGACGACGCCCATCCCGCCCTCGCCCAACGGGCGCAGGATGCGGTAGCGGCCGATCCGCGTGGGCGCCGGCGGCGCGTCCTGCCCGGGGCCATCCGGGCCCGACGGACCCTCGGGGTCCGCCGACGGCCGACCCTCCGTCGCGCCCTCGGGCGCCCCCGATGCCGCCGGAAGGATCGACACGCCCGGCCCCGATGCCTCGCGCAGTGAAGCGAGCAGGTGCCGGAACTCCCGGCTTGGCGTCGTGGCGAGATCCTGCTGCAGGCGCTCGGCGTGGCGCTCGCCGGCGAGCACCGCGTTCGGCCGGTCACCGAGGGCCGCGAGCGCTCGCATCAGCTGGATGATGGCAGGCGTGTTGTAGGGATCGGCCGCCAGCAGGCGTGTGCACCATCCGACGACAGCCTTGTGGTCATGCCGGTGGGCGGCGGCCATGCTCAGCGTTTCGAGCGCCCCGACGTACCGGCGCGCCAGGTCCTGCCGCTCCTCCTCGGCCCATCGCTCGAAACCCGGTGCGTCCTCGACGAAGAAGCCGGCAAGGAACGGACCGCCGTAGGCCCCGACGGCCCGCTCCAGGTCGCCGGCGGCGAGCGCGTCGGAGAACTCCCACACGTCGCATGTGAACTGGGAAGGATCGATGCCGACGTCCTCATTGCCCCGGCTGAGCACGAGCCCATCGCCGAGCGCCGCCCGCAGGCCGTGCA
>CAZJZC010000216.1:0-4212 GCA_964550365.1 uncultured Gemmatimonadales bacterium
CGGCCCGGCCCGTAGCCGCGCATCTTGGCCTCGGGCAGTTCGGCGAACAGGTCGCGGATGGGCGTGAACAGGCCGGTATAGGTCGCCGGGTTGGAGCGCGGCGTCCGGCCGATGGGCGACTGGTCGATGTCGATGACCTTGTCGATGTGCTCCAGGCCCTGGATGCGGGTGTGGGCGCCCGGGATGACCTTGGCCCGGTAGAAATGCCGCGCCAGGCTCTGGTAGAGGATGTCGGTGACCAGGGTGCTCTTGCCCGAGCCGCTGACGCCGGTGACGGCGACGAACAGGCCCAGGGGGAACTCGACCGTGAGGTCCTTGAGGTTGTGTTCCTTCGCGCCCACCACCCGCAGGACCCGGGCCGGGTCCATCGGCCGCCGGGCCGAGGGAACGATGACGCGGAGCTCGCCGCGCAGGTAGCGGCCGGTGAGCGAGGTCGGATGGGCCAGCACGTCGGCGAGCGTGCCGTCGACCACCACCTCGCCGCCGTGGCGGCCGGCCCGCGGCCCGAGGTCCACGATGTGGTCGGCCGCGCGGATGGTCTCCTCGTCGTGCTCCACCACGATGACGGTGTTGCCGAGGTCGCGCAGGTCCTTCAGCGTGTCGAGCAGGCGGCCGTTGTCGCGGTGGTGCAGGCCGATGCTGGGCTCGTCGAGGATGTACAGCACCCCCACCAGCCTCGAGCCGATCTGCGTGGCCAGCCGGATGCGCTGGGCCTCGCCGCCCGAGAGCGTCCCGGCCGAGCGGCCCAGGGTGAGGTAGTCGAGGCCCACGTTGGCGAGGAAGCGGAGGCGGTCCCGCACCTCCTTGAGGATCGGCCCGGCGATGTCGGGGTCGAGACCCGGCCGGCCGTCGCCGCGCAGGGGCAGGCCGTCCATGAAGGCCAGCGCGGCGCCCACCGACATCTCGGCCAGGTCGCCCAGGCTGGTGCCGTGCACCAGCACGGCCAGCGATTCGCGCCGCAGGCGCCGGCCGCCGCAGCCGGAGCACGGCTTCTGCACCATGAACTCCTCGAGCTGGGCGCGCACGGCGTCGCTGGTGGTCTCGGCATAGCGCCGCGCCACGTTCTTGAGGATGCCCTCCCAGGGCGCCTCGTAGTCGCCTTTGAACTTCTCCGACTCGTACTTGAACTTGATCTTCCGGTCCGGGACGCCGTACAGCAGGGCCTGGCGCGCCGCCTGGGGCACCTTGCCCCACGGCGTGTTGAGGTCGAACTGCAGTTCCTTCGCCAGGGTGGGCAGGACCACGCGCCGCAGGTAGCCGCTCGGCTCGCCCCACGGCAGGACCACGCCTTCCAGGATCGAGATGGACGCGTCGGCCAGCGCCAGTTCCTCGCTGACCTCCCGCCGGGTGCCGAGGCCGTCGCACTCGGGACAGGCGCCGAAGGGCGAGTTGAACGAGAACTGCCGCGGCTCCAGTTCCGGGAGCGACAGGCCGCACTGGGGGCAGGCGTACTTCTCGGAGAACATCACGCTCTCGGCGGCCTTGCCGTGGCGCACCACCTCGACCACGCCGTCGGCCTGCCGCAGGGCGGTCTCGATCGAGTCGGCCAGCCGCTGGCGGTCGTCCGCGTTCACGGTCAGCCGGTCCACCACCACCGCGATGTCGTGGTTCTGGCGGCGGTTCAGCTTCGGCACCTGGTCGATCTCGCAGATGGTCCCGTCCACCCGTACCCGGATGAAGCCCGCCTTGCGGGCGCCCTCGAACAGGTCCTTGAACTCGCCCTTGCGGCCGCGGACCAGCGGCGCGAGCAGTTCCAGCCTGGTGCCCCTGGGCCAGGTGAGGATCACGTCGGTGATCTGGCTGGCGCTGGCCTTCTGGATGGGCGAGCCGTCGTTGGGGCAGTGCGGGATGCCGACCCGGGCGTAGAGCAGGCGCAGGTAGTCGTAGATCTCGGTGATGGTGCCGACGGTCGAGCGGGGGTTCTGGCCCGCGGTCTTCTGCTCGATGGCGATGGCCGGGCTGAGGCCCTCGATGGCGTCGACGTCGGGCTTCTCCATGAGCCCGAGGAACTGGCGCGCGTAGGCCGAGAGGGACTCGACGTAGCGGCGCTGGCCCTCGGCGTAGATGGTGTCGAAGGCGAGCGAGCTCTTGCCCGAGCCGGAGAGGCCGGTCAGCACCGTGAGCGAGCCGCGGGGGATCGCCACGTCGATGTTGCGCAGGTTGTGCTCGCGGGCGCCGCGAACGATCAGCCGGTCGTCGGAGGGCATCCAACTAGGATAGCTACCTCAGGGGTCGGGATTCAACGGGTGGGTCCGGCGCGGCGCGGGCGGGCCGCCTGCCGCAGGGCTCAGCGGCGCGGCGCCGGCATGTTCTCGAACCAGTTCAGCAGGACCACGACGGTCTGGTCGTTGGCGCGCAGGGGCTGGGGAAGGTAGAACGTCCGGCCGTCGCGGCTCACGTCGTAGCTGGTATACGTGATCGCGTTGCCGGCGCTGGTCCGGAACAGCTCCCGCACCTCGCCGGGCGCGAAGGTCGCCCCGGTGCGGACCGACGCGGCCAACATGGCGGTGCCGTTGCGGAAGAAGATCTCGTTCCCGGCGCCCGACCAGTGGGGCTCGAGCCCGCCCTCCTTCGAGACCTGCCAGCGGCCCCCGGGGCCGGGGAACGGGCGCACGTAGATCTCGTTGCGGCCCGACTCGTCGGAGACGTACGCCACCCACCGCCCGTCGGGCGAGAGGGTCGGCGAGTGGTTCTCGAAGGCGTTCGCGAGCAGGGGCCGCGGCGCACGGGCCGAGTCGAGCACCACGAACGAGAGGCGCCGCTTGCCGCCGGTGGCCTGTTCGCGGATCACCATGGTCCGGCCGTCCGGGGTGAAAGCCCCCGGAATCTGGTCCTCGGGAGCGACGACGAGCGACTCCGCCGGCGCGCTGCCGTCGGCCGGGATCCATGCCAGGTCCTCGCTCGTGGGTCCGCGGCGCTCGTAGACGATCCGGCGCCCATCCGGCGTCCAGACGGGACGGATGGCCGTGCGGTCGAAGGTCAGCCGCGTGAGCGTCCGCCCCGCCAGGTCGTAGACCCAGATGTCGTTCCCCGACTCCACCACCTGCACCGCGATGCGCCGCCCGTCGGGCGACAACCGCGGCGCCACGAAGAACCGCGGCTGGGCGCCGAGACTGCGGATCCCGCCATCGCGGCTGACGGCGACCAGGTCGGACTGGCCCACGGTGCCGGAGGCGAACGCGATGGCGCCATTACGCGACATGCCGAGCTTGCCGGTCCGGGTGTTCACGCCGACCTGGATGCTCTCGGCCACCGGCACCTGGGCGCCGAGCACGGTGAGGCGCCGGGCGTCGAACGGCACCGTGACCAGCGTGCCCGAGCCGACACCGGCGGTCCCGGAGTCGATCATGGCGAGCGCGACGTAGCCCCGGTCCACGTAGTGCGGGTTCGCGCCGATGACGTCGAAACGCGTCACGGCCCGCGTGGCGATGGTGATGGCCGCCAGCCGGTCAATTCCGCCGTCGAAGATCGAGAACAGGGCCGCGTGGCCGCCGGGGAGGAAGTCCGGCCACCGGAACGACACGCGCGTGCCCGAGTCCGGCGCGGCAAGGAGGGTGGCCTGCCCGCCGGCGGCGGGCACCATGAAGAGCCCGCGCTCGTCGGCGAACACGATGGTGTCGCGCTCGTTCCAGGTCCCACCGCGGAAGGCGGTCCCCACGTCGGCGACCGGGAGCGTGGGCCCGCCGCCCACGGCGACCTTGACCAGCTTCGAGCCGGTGACGAAGGCGATGTGCTGGCCATCGGGCGAGAAGAAGGGACTGAGGCCGTTGCCGGTGCCCGGGATGGGCGTCGGGTTCACCTGGCCCAGCGTGCGCATGAACAGCTGGTTGCCCGTGGTGCCGGCGCCCACGTAGACGATGCGCGAGCCGTCGGGCGCCATGGCGATGGCCTGTGCCGTCACGCTGGTGACCACGTCCGGGACGAGGCGCAGGGCGAAGCGCCCGACGGGCGGCGGCGCGGGTGCGGGACGCAGGCGTTCCCTCGCGAACAACCCGAGGGCCAGGAGCGCGAGGGCCCACGGCGCCGCCAGGGCCGCGCGGCCAAGCCAGGTGCGCACCCGTCCCGCAGGCGCCGCCTTCGCTGACGGCCGGCTCGAGGCGGCCTGGGCGCCGGCGAAGGCGGCATTGCCCAGGGCCGCCGCGAACTCGGCGGCCGTGGCGAACCGGTCGGCCGGCAGCTTCTCCAGCGCCGTCCGCACCGCCGCCTCCACGT
>CAZJZC010000217.1:0-4197 GCA_964550365.1 uncultured Gemmatimonadales bacterium
AGCTGGACCCCAAGATGTCGGTGGCCCGGCGCAACCTCGAGATCGTCTACCGGCATACCGGCTACTACGACCGCCGCATCGCCGACCTGCGCGAACGCCTGCGCCAGGCCAGCGGCGACCGCGAAGCGCGCTGGGAACTGGCGCGGGCCTATGCCTCCGTCGGCCAGCTCGACGAGGCGCTGGCGGAGTTCGAGACGCTGGTGGCGAGCGACCGGAAGGACGTCGGCGCCCTGCTGCAGCTGGCGCTGGTCGAACAGCGCCGCGGCCGGCTCGACCAGGCGCTGGAGTGGCTGGCGCGGGCCCGGGAACTCGACCCGCAGTCGTCGGTCGTCGAATTCCACCGGGGCGAGATCTGCTATCACCGCGGCATGAACCAGGACGCGCTCGCCGCGCTCGAGCGCGCGGTGGCGCTCAACCCGGACAACGCCGAGGCGTTCCACCTGCTCGCCTTCGTGCTCGGCGACGAGGGCCGTCACGAGGAGGCGCGGAAGGCCGGCAAGGAGGCGGTGCGGCTCAACCCGTCGCTGGCGCGGGCCCAGAGCAACCTGTCGCTCGAGGACCGGGCCGAGGCGCGCCGCGCCCCGGTGAGCGAGGGCCCGGCGCCGGCCGAGGCGCTGGCCCATTTCAACCTGGCCCGCGCCTTCCGCCAGAAGGGCTACTACACCGAGGCCCTGCGGGAATACCGGCTGGCGCTCGAGCGCGGCGAGGACCGCTTCGAGGTGCGCCAGGGCATGGCCGAGCTCCACATCCTGCGGCACGACCTGCCGGCGGCCCTGGGCCTCTACGACGAGCTGGCCGCCGAGCGGCCCGCCTCGGCCAAGCTGTGGAACGAGCGCGGGGTGGTCGTCCATCAGCTCGGGCGCGGCGACGAGGCGCTGGCCAGCTACCGGCGCAGCACCGAGGCCGACCCCGGCTACGCGCTGGCCTACAACAACCTGGGCGTGGCGCTCGCGGCCATGGGCCGGCAGGACGAGGCCGTGGACCGCTTCCGCGAGGCCCTGCGGCGGCGGTCGGACCTGCTCCAGGCGCGGCTCAACCTCGCGCTGCTGCTGTGCCAGCTGCGCCGCTACCAGCTGGCCCTCGAGGCCTACCGCCAGGCGCTCGACGCGGCGAGCGACTCGTGCGTCGCCTGGAACGGCATCGGCCTGGTGCTGGTGGAACTGCGACGCCACCAGGACGCCAAGAACGCCTTCGCGCGCGCCGTCGAGGCCGACCCCGAGAACGCGGCGGCGCACTACAACCTGAGCTTCACCCTGTCGAACCTGGGCGATTTCGAGGGCGCCCTGCGCGAGGTGCGCCGGGCGCTGGAGCTCGACCCCTACTACACGGCGCAGAAGTTCCTGCTGTCCATCGAACTGCAGGCGGACGACCCCGACCTCTCGGTGATCCCGGACCTGTCGGGGGAGCGGAGATTCGGCGAGACGGGCGAGGCCTTCGTCTTCGACCAGCGCCTGCTCGACGACATCTTCACCGAGCTGCGGCCGGCGGCGGGCGCCGCGCCCGCGACCCGCGCCGGCGAGGATCCCTTCGCGCTCGGACGCGACTACTTCTCGAAGGGCCTGTTCGACCGCGCCGTGGCCGAGGTGACGCGCGCGGTCCAGCGGGGCGCCGACGCGACCGAGGGCGCGGCCCTGCTGGGCACGGTCTACCTGCGCCGCGGCCTCCACGGCGAGGCGCTCGACCGCTTCCGCGAGGCGCGGCAGGCGGTCCCGGGCCATCGGGCGGCCCGCGAGGGCGAGATCCGCGCCCTGCTGGGCCTGGGCCAGGGTCTCGAGGCCCGGCCGCTGGCGGAGGCGATGCGCGCCGAGCGCCCGGACGACGTCGACGTCGCGCTGCTCCTGGCGCAGGCGCGGGCCGCGACCGGCGACCCGGCCGGCGCGATGAACGTCCTGCGGGCGGCCGAAGAGCGCGCTCCGGCACGGGCCGACATCCGCAAGCTGCTCGGCGACGTGGCCCTCACCGTGGGCGACGTCGAGCAGGCGCGCGCGGCCTGGACGGCGGTGCTGGAACTCGACCCCGGCTTCGCCGACGTGTGGCTCGCGCTGGGCCGGCTGGCGGCCTCGCGCGGCGACCCGCGCGAGGCGGAGCGTGCCTACCGCGCGGCCCTCGAACGCCTGCCGAGTTTCTCGGAGGCCGCCCACGCGCTGGCGGACCTGCTCATCGCGCAGAAGCGCCCCGCCGAGGCGCTCGAACTGCTGGTCGCGCTGCTCGAGCGTGATGCGTACGATTTCGAGGCGCTGATCCTGCTGGCGCAGGCCCTCCTGGAGCAGGACCGGGCGGCCGACGCGGCCGTGGCCGCGGCGCGGGTGGTGCGCATACGGCCGGACCACGTGGCGGGCCACTACTGGCTGGGCGTGGCGCTGGCCCGGGGCCGACGGTACCGCGAGGCGATCCAGCACTGGGAGCGCTGCATCGCGCTCGATGCGGCCGGCCCCTGGGCCCCCAAGGCGCGCAGCCATGCGCGCACGGCGCTCGACCTGGTACATATCTTCGCTGGCGAGGCGGCGTAGCATGGCGATCGAAGGACCGCTCAAGGAGCTCGGGCTCCACGACGTCTTTCAGTTGCTGGACCTCAGCCGCAAGACCGGCACGCTGCGGGTCACCAGCCACCTGCGCAACAACGAGGGGCTGGTGGCGTTCGAGGGCGGCGCGATCGTCTACGCCGAGATCCGGTCGAATCCGTGGCGCATCGGCGAACTGCTGGTGCGGGCCGGCAAGATCACCGCCGGCGACCTGGAGCGGGCCCGGGTCCAGCAGGACAAGGAGCAGCGGGCGCGCCGGCTGGGCCAGGTGCTGGTCGGCATGGGCGTCCTGTCACAGCGCGACCTGATGCGCCAGGTCGAGTCCCAGGTGACGGAGGTGGTCTTCGAACTGCTCTCGTGGCAGGAGGGGTTCTTCTCCTTCACCGAGGGGCCGCTGACGGGCGTCCCGGCCGACGCCACCGTGCGCATCCGCACCGAGTCGCTCCTCATGGAGGGCGCCCGGCGCATCGACGAGTGGTCGCGGATCGAAGCGCACGTGCCGCACCTGGGGGTGGTGCCGGCCTACGCGTCGGATGAAGGCGAGGCGCCGGTGCAGCTCGACCTGCTGCCGGCCGAGTGGGAGGTACTGGCCCAGGTCGACGGCGAGCGCGACGCGCGCGGGATCGCCCTGGAGCTGGCCCGGTCGGAGTTCGAGGTGGCGCGCACGCTCTTCGGGCTGATCTCCACGGGCATCCTGGTACTGAGGGACCCGGGTGCCGAGGCCCGGCGCCGCGATTCGGTCGGCGGCGACGCCGGCGCCCTGCTGGCGGCGGCGGAGAAGCGGCTGGAGGCGGGCGACCTCGCCGCCGCGATCGACGCGGCGCAGGCGGCGGCGGCGCAGAAGCCCGGGGAAGCGCGCGTCCACCTGGTGCTGGCGCGGGCGCACCTCAAGGGCGGCAACGCGGCCGAGGCGGTGGAGGAGGGGCGCCGGGCCGTGCGGCTCGACCCGATGTCGTCCGACTGCCACCGGTGGTTCGGGACGGCGCTGGCGGCGGCCGGCCGGTTCGCCGAGGCCGTGGAACAGTTCGTCCAGTGGGAGCGGCTGGCCGACGCGTCGACGCCGGCGGCCGAGCGCGAGAGCGTCGACGCGGCGAAGGCGGCGGCGTCGGCACTCGCGCGCCTGATGGGAGGGGCGCATGGCTGAGGAGATCCGGGCCCTGTCGGCCGCGCTGGCGCGCGACCCCTCGAGCCTGGTGTACGTCCAGCTGGCCGAAGCCCTGCGCCGCCGCGGCAACCTGTCCGAGGCGGTGCAGGTGGCCCTGCACGGCCTCGGGCGCCATCCCGACCACGCCGACGGCTACGACGCCCTGGCCCGCATCCATGCCGACCGCAACGAGCTGGACGAGGCACGGGCGGCCTGGGAACGCGCCCTGGCGATCCACCCGGAGCACGCCGGCGCCCTGAAGGGCATCGGGTTCCTCTACTTCCGGCAGGGCGAGCGGCGCCGGGCGGTCGAGGCGCTGGAGCATGCCGTCGCCGTCGATCCGGAGGACGAGGCGGCGCGTCGGGCCCTGGCCATGGTGCGCGGTGCGCCGGCCGGGGCGGCGGCGCCGGACGAGCCGGCCGGCGAGCCCGTGACCCCGCTGGCGGTCGAGGACGTGCCGCAGCTGCGGGCCACGGCGTCGGCCCTGCGGGCCCCGGCGCCACCGTCGCCGCCGGCGACAGCGGCGGCGGC
>CAZJZC010000218.1:0-4165 GCA_964550365.1 uncultured Gemmatimonadales bacterium
AGTTCTTCAACAAGTGGGTGCCCACGGCCTTCGACCTGTTCGGCACCGACAACTCGTCCAGCGCCCACTGGGCCTACGAATGGGGCCTCAAGGGCCGGTTCGACGAGCGCGAGAACGAGCATCCGGCCGACAAGGCGGCGCTGAACGAGACCTCGCGCGGCCTGTACCGCCAGGAGGTGGTCCGGCTGGTGGACCGGCTCAACTCGCTCATCCCCGACCAGGACCGCTGGGTCCAGGTGCCCGACCTCAGGTTCAACCGCCGCATCGGCGTCCACGCCAACCAGCGCTGGACCGTCGATGGCAGCGAGGAGCTGTCGCCGGAGCGGTACGCGGCCTACCTCACCGAGGTCCTGCCGCAGCCGGACGACTACGTGGCGCTCCGCGAGCTCCAGCGGGACAACGACTGGATCCTGGCCAAGAAGGGTGACGAGAGCGACGCCTGAGCGTCCGCTCGCCATCGCCCACCGGGGCGCGTCGGGCCGCGAGGCGGAGAACAGCCTCGCGGCCTTTCGCGCTGCGGCGGCGCTCGGGGCCGACGCGGTGGAGCTCGACGTGCATGCCACGGCCGACGGGGTGCTGGTGGTCCACCACGACGGCGCCGTCGGCCGGCGGGCCATCGCCGCGACGCCGGCGGCAACGGTGTGCGCGCACCGCATCGCCAACGGCGAGACCGTCCCCACCCTCGCCGCGGCGCTCGCGGTGATCCTCGAGGCCGGCCTCACCGCGCTGGTCGAGGTCAAGGCGCTGGACCCGCGCTGGGACGCCGCCCTGCTGGCGCTGTTCGACGCGTCGGCCGCCCCCGGCCGCATCGCCGTCCACTCCTTCGACCACCGCATCATCGCGCGGCTCGGGCGCCGGCGGCCCGGCCTGCCGCGCGGCGTGCTCACGGCGTCCTACGAGGTCCACCCCGCGCGGGCGATGCTGGAGGCGGGCGCCTCGGCCGTCTGGCCGCACCGCGACCTGGTGGACGCCGAGCTGGTCGCCGCGGTCCACGGCGCCGGCGGCGCGGTGTATCCCTGGACGGCCGACGAGCCGGCCGAGATCGCGCGGCTCCTGGCGCTGGGCGTGGACGGCGTCTGCAGCAACCATCCCGACCGGGTCAGGCTGGCGGTAGATTCGTGGCCGGGGTGATGGGGGTGGGGGTGGGTGAGAGGGGTGGGTGATAGGTGAGGGGTGAGGGGTGAGAGGTGATGGGGGCTGACTTCGAATCCGTCGTCGTCATCGGGGCCGGCACCATGGGCCACGGCATCGCGCAGGCGGCCGCGCAGGCGGGCTGCCGCGTGCGGCTCACCGATGCCGTCCCCGGCGCCGCCGCGCGCGGCCTCGAGCGCATCGCGGGCAACCTCGCCGGCGCCGTGGAGCGCGGCAAGATGACGGCCGAGCGGCGCGAGGAGGTCCTGGCGCGGCTCGGCGCCGTGGACGACTTCGACGCCGCCGTCGCGGGCGCCGACCTCGCCGTGGAGGCCGTGCCCGAGGACCTGGCGCTCAAGCAGGCGCTGTTCGCCCGCCTCGACGCCCTGCTGGCGCCGCCGGCGGTGCTCGCCAGCAACACGTCGTCCCTCCCGCTGGCCGCCATCGCCGGCGCCACGCGCCATCCCGGCCGCGTCGTGGGCATGCACTTCTTCAATCCGGTGCACGTCATGAAGCTGGTCGAGATCGTGGTGCACGAGGGCACCCTGCCGGCGGTGCGCGAGCGCGCCGTGGCCCTGGCCGCCGCCATGGGCAAGGAGCCCATCGTCGTCCGGGACGCGCCGGGGTTCGCCTCGAGCCGCCTCGGCATCACCCTGGGCCTCGAGGCCATGCGCATGCTGGAAGAGGGTGTCGCGAGCGCCGAGGACATCGACAAGGCCATGACCCTCGGCTACGGCCACCCGATGGGGCCCCTGCGCCTGACCGACCTGGTGGGCCTCGACGTGCGACTGGCGATCGCCGAGCACCTGCACGCCACGCTGGCCGGCGGCCGGTACGAGCCGCCGGCCATCCTCCGCCGGCTGGTCGCCGAAGGCCGGCTCGGCAAGAAGACGGGAGCGGGGTTCTATGAGTGGCGCTAGCGAGCACGTGCGGACCGACATCAAGGACGGCGTCGGCCTCATCACCGTCAGCCGGCCGGACAAGCGCAACGCGCTGGACGCCGCCACCCACGCCCAGCTGCTGGCCGCGTTCGAGGCCATGCGGGGCGACGCCGCGGTGCGGTGCGTGGTGCTCACCGGCGCCGGCAAGGCGTTCGTGGCCGGCATCGACATCCAGGAGTTCGTCGGCCGCACGCCCATGGACATGCTGGCGCGCCTGCTCCAGCAGCCCTCGGTCATCGACGTGGCCGACGCCTTCCCCAAGCCGGTCATCGCCATGATCAACGGCTACTGCCTGGGCAGCGGCAACGAGCTGGCCATGGCGTGCGACATCCGCATCGCCAGCGAGGAGGCCCGGTTCGGCCAGCCCGAGATCAACCTCGGCATGATCCCCGGCGGCGGCGCCACCCAGCGCCTGCCGCGGCTGGTCGGCCTCGGCAAGGCGCTCTGGATGATGTACTCCGGCGCGATCCTCGACTCGACCGAGGCGCTCCGCATCGGCCTGGTGGACCTGGTGGTGCCCGCGAAACAGCTCAAGGCCCGCACCATGACGCTGGCCCAGGTCATCGCCTCCAAGAGCCCGGTCGCGCTGTCCATGATCAAGGAGGCGACGCGCGCCAGCGTGCGGGCGCCGCTCGACGACGGCATCCGCCACGAGCAGTCGCTGGCCAGCGTGATGTTCAGCTCCCGCGACCTCCAGGAAGGTCTCGCCGCGTTCCTCGAGAAGCGGCAGCCGAGGTTCACCGGTGAGTGACCGCGTCACCGACGTGCACGTGCACATCCAGCCGTGGACCCAGATGAAGCCGGCGGTGATGGCGGCGATGCGGCAGGGCAAGGAGGACCACTGGGACTTCCTCATCGCCATGATGGAGGACCCCAGGATGGTGCTCGACGTGATGGACCGCTCGGGCATCTGGCGCATCGGCATGGTGAACTACCCCAGCCCGGACCTCATGGGCTTCACCATGGAGACCAACACCTTCGCGGCCCGGTACGCCGAGGCCGACCCCGAGCGGCTGATGCCCTACGGCGGCGTGCACCCGCGCTTCCAGGGCGACATCGACGGCCACGTCGACGACCTGCTCGAGATGGGCATCCGCTGCCTCAAGATCCACCCGTCGCACATGCTGTTCCCGGCCAACGCCTACACCCAGGGCCTCGAGACGCTCGGCGCACTGTACCGGCGCTGCGAGGACCGCGGCCTGCCGGTGATGATCCATACCGGGACCAGCATCTTCCCGGGGGCCCGCAACAAGTACGGCAACCCGATGGAGCTCGACGACGTCGCCATCGACTTCCCCGATCTCCAGCTCATCATGGCCCACGGCGGGCGGCCGCTCTGGATGGACGAGGCCTTCTTCGTGCTCCGGCGCCACCGGAACATCTGCCTCGACGTCTCCGGCATCCCGCCGCTGAAACTGCTGGAGTACTTTCCCCGTCTCGCCGAGATCGGCACGCGGGTGCTGTGGGGCACCGACTGGCCCAGCCCCGGGGTCCGCGACCTGAAGGTCAACCTGGACCAGTTCCGCTCGATCGGCCTGCCGGCCGACCTCCAGCGGATGATCACCATCGACAACCCGTTGCGCGTCTTTCCCGTTCAGTGAGGAGCCTGCCAGTGCCTGGTACCCGTCTCGCCCGGTCGGCGCGGTCCGCGCTCGCCGCGGCCGCGTTCGCCGCCGCGGCGCCGCCGGCGGCGGCCGCCCAGTCGGTCGGCCGCATCGACTACAGCACCTATACCCTGCCCAACGGCCTGCGGGTCGTGCTGGCGCCCAACCGGACCACGCCCATCGTCACCGTGAACGTGTGGTACCACGTGGGCAGCGCCAACGAGCGCCCGCGCCGCTCGGGCTTCGCGCACCTGTTCGAGCACATGATGTTCCAGGGCTCGGCCAACGTGGCGAAGGCCCAGCACTTCCAGCTGATCGAGCGGGCCGGCGGCGAGATGAACGGCTCCACCAGCGAGGACCGGACCAACTACTACCAGACCCTGCCGTCCAACCGGCTCAACCTCGGCCTGTGGCTCGAGGCCGACCGGATGCGCTCGCTGGCCATCACCCAGGAGAACTTCGAGAACCAGCGCCAGGCGGTGAAGGAGG
>CAZJZC010000219.1:0-4145 GCA_964550365.1 uncultured Gemmatimonadales bacterium
GGTCGGCGATGTCGGTGAGGTTGGCCTGCGACTGCCGCACGATGCCCAGGCCGACGGCGACCTGGCCGCTGTACCGCAGCATGTTGCGGTCGTTCTCGGGCCCGAGTTCCACCTGGGCCACGTCGCGCAGCTTGGTCAGCTGGCCGCCGCGGTTCGACACCACCAGGTTGGCGAACTCCTCGGGCGTGCGCAGCTCTCCCATGGCGCGCACCGTGAACTCCCGCCGGTCCGACTCGATGCGTCCGGCGGGCACCTCCACGTTGCGGGCGCGGACGGCGGCCTCGATGTCCTGCACCGTGAGGCCGCGGGCCGAGAGGTCGTCGGCCGAGAGCCAGACCCGCATGGCGTAGCGCCGCTCGCCGTAGATCTGCACCCGGCCCACGCCCTCGAGCGTCTGGAGCCGCGTCTTGACCACCCGGTCGGCGATGTCGGAGAGCTGCAGCATGGTGTAGCCCGGACCGGCCAGGCCCAGGGACATGAACGGCTGGGCGTCCGCATCCTGCTTGGCGATCACCGGCTCCTCGGCGTCGTCGGGCAGGCGGCCGCGCAGGCGCGAGACCTTGTCGCGCACGTCCTGCGCTGCGCTCTCGATGTCGCGGTCGAGCGTGAACTCGAGGGTGATGTTGCTGCTCTGCTCGCTGCTGGTGCTGGTGAGCGTGCGCAGGCCCGGCACCGTGGAGAGCTCCTCCTCCAGGATGTCGGTGATGGACGACTCGATGACCCGCGGATTGGCGCCGCGCAGCGAGGTGCTGACGCTGATGATCGGCGGGTCCACGTCGGGGAACTCCCGGACCGGGAGCCGCGAATAACTGAGGGCGCCGAACAGCACCAGCGCCAGGCTGAGCATGCTCGCCAGGACCGGGCGCTTGATGGCGGTATCGGACAGTCTCATGCCGGAACTCTAACCTCGCGAAAGACCTTCCACTACTTTACATGATGGCCGAACCAGCGCCCGCGAAGAGCGCCAAGCGCACGACCGACTACGCCGCCGCCTGGGCCGAGGCCCGGGCCCTCATCTGGCACTACCGCTGGCGCCTGGCCCTCGGCCTGTCGCTCATGCTCGTCAGCCGGCTGGCGGGCCTGGTCCTGCCGGCGTCCTCCAAGTTCCTCATCGACGAGGTCATCGGGAAACAGCGGGCCGACCTGCTGATGCCCATCGCCATCGCCGTGGGCGCGGCCACGCTGGTGCAGGCGGTGACGTCGTTCGCCCTCTCCCAGGTGCTCGGCGTCGCGGCCCAGCGCGCCATCACCGAGATGCGCAAGCAGGTCCAGGAGCACGTGGCCCGCCTGCCCGTCGGCTACTTCGACAGCACCAAGACCGGCGTCCTCATCTCGCGCATCATGACCGACGCCGAAGGCATCCGGAACCTGGTCGGCACCGGCCTGGCCCAGCTCACCGGCGGCCTGGTCACGGCCTTCATCGCCGTCGGCGTCCTGTTCTGGCTCCACTGGCAGCTCACCGCCGCGACCCTCACCGTGCTGCTGCTGTTCGCCGCCGGCATGGCGAAGATGTTCGCCCACCTGCGGCCGCTGTTCCGCGACCGCGGCAAGATCAACGCCGAGGTCACGGGCCGCCTGGCCGAGACCCTCGGCGGGATCCGGGTGGTCAAGGCCTACACCGCCGAGCGGCGCGAGCGCTACGTGTTCGCGGCCGGCGCGCACCGCCTGTTCCGCAACGTCGCCGCGTCCATCACCGCGGTCTCGGGCACCGGCGCCTTCGCCACCGCCATCGTCGGGGCCATCGGCGTGCTGATGACGGTCGTCGGCGGCCGGGCCGTGCTGTCCGGCTCCATGACCCTCGGCGACCTGTTCATGTACATCTTCTTTACGGGGCTGATGGCGGCGCCGTTGATTCAGATGGCCTCCATCGGGACCCAGATCACCGAGGCCTTCGCCGGCCTCGACCGCATCCGGGAGATCCGCCGCACGGCCACCGAGGACGCCCAGGACGCCAGCCTGGAGCCGGCCGGTAACATCAAGGGGGACGTGGAGTTCCAGGATGTGACGTTCGCCTACGTCCCGGGCACCGACGTGCTGAAGCAGGTCAGCTTCACGGCCCCGTCCGGCACCACCACGGCGCTGGTCGGCTCGTCCGGCTCCGGCAAGAGCACGCTGATCGGCCTGGTGATGGCCTTCAACCGGCCGCGCGAGGGGCGCGTCCTGGTCGACGGGCGCGACCTGGCCGGCATCCGCCTGCGGGAGTTTCGGAAGGCCCTGGGCGTGGTGCTCCAGGACAATTTCCTGTTCGACGGGACGGTGGCCGAGAACATCGCCTTCGCCCGGCCGCACGCCAGCCGCGCCGAGGTCGAGGCGGTGGCGAAGGTGGCGCACGCCGACGAGTTCATCCGGGGGTTCGAGCAGGGCTACGATACCGTGGTGGGCGAGCGCGGCGTCAAGCTGTCGGGCGGTCAGCGGCAGCGCATCGCCATCGCGCGCGCGGTGCTGGCCGATCCGCGCATCCTGATCCTCGACGAGGCGACCAGCTCGCTCGACAGCGAATCCGAGGCCCAGATCCAGGACGGCCTGCGCAGTCTGCGGAAGGGCCGCACGACGTTCGTCATCGCGCACCGGCTCTCGACCATCGTCTCGGCCGACCAGATCCTGGTGCTGGAGGACGGCCGGATCGTCGAGCGCGGCACCCACCGCGAACTGCTGGCCCTCAACGGGCGCTACCGCCAGCTCTACGACCGGCAGTACCGGCTGGAGACCGACCGGTTCATCAACCCGGGCGAGGACTTCACCCCGGAACCGGAGCCGGAGCCGGTCTCGGTCAGGACGTCCGACAGCCTCTAGGCGCCGGCCGGCGCCCGCTCCCGGCGCCGCGGCACTCCGTTCCCGCCCGTCGGCGGGTCAGCCGCCCATGACGCGCAGGTATTCGCGGTCCCACGCCGCCGGGATGCTCTCGCGCGGCGAGTAGGGTCCGGGCGCGTAGGCCCGCGACGCGACGCCCAGCTGGCTCTGGGCGCAGATGTGCCAGTCCTGCCGGTTGGTGCGGTCCCAGAACTCCTCGGCATCGGCGATGCGATAGCCCGGCGCGGCCGGCGCGTCGGGGTGCACCATCCACTCGCAGACCACCCTGCTGGACGCGGCCGAGCGCGGCCACACGGTGTAGTACACGGCATAGTCCGGATGCAGGCTCAGCATCATGGTCGGGAAGACGGTGTAGTAGTACGCCCGCCGCCGGTCATCGCCGGCCAGGTCGCCCAGCGGCAGGGCGCAGGACCGACCGCTCATCGTGGCGCTCTCGTTGGGCGCCTTGATCTCCATGTAGCCGCCGAGGAACGGACCCTCGACCAGGTCGTTGGCGCCGCTGGTGTACGGCAGTTTCGTCGACAGTTCGGGGTGGATGGTGGGGCAGTGCAGGCACTCCGAGTAGTTCTGCATGATGAGCTTCCAGTTCGCCGCCACCTGGTACTCGATGCGCCGCACGGTCGTGAGCGCGGGCAGGTTGTAGCGCGCGAAGCGGCCCATGAGCGGCGCGAACGCCGTCTCGATCGGCTCGGGGTGCGGGGCCAGGCTCAGGAACACGAACCCCTCCCACGTCGCCAGCGCCACCGGGTGCAGGGGGTGGTCGGCCTTGTCGAACCCCTCGGCCTCCTGCATGTGCGGCGCGCCGATCAGCCGGCCGTCGAGCGCGTAGGTCCAGGCGTGGTAGGGGCACTGGATGGACTCGGAGAAGCGCCCCGCCGCGGCCTCGCACAGCCGCGTGCCGCGGTGCCGGCACACGTTGTAGAAGGCCCGGAGCGCGCCGGCCCGGTCGCGCAGGACGATGATGCTCTCGCCCGCCAGCTCGACCAGGCGCCAGGCGCCGGCCTCGGCGAGGTCGGCGGCCCGCCCGACCGAGATCCAGTGGCGCGCGAAGACACGCTCCTGCTCCTCGGCCAGCACGGCCTCCGAGGTGTACCGCTCGCCCGGCATGGTCCGCGCGCCGGGCCGGAACGACTCGGTCGTCTTGAGAAAGGCCGTCATGACGCGGCCTCCTTCAGGATGGTCCGCGCGGCCAGCCAGCCGGGTCCGCCGGCGATGCCGCCGCCCGGGTGGGTGCCCGCGCCGCACAGGTACAGCCCCCGGACCGGCGTGGCGTAGCGGCTCCAGCCGCCGACGGGCCGCATGAACAGGATCTGGTCGAGCGTGAGTTCGCCGTG
>CAZJZC010000220.1:0-4127 GCA_964550365.1 uncultured Gemmatimonadales bacterium
GGAACTGGAGCAGGATGAAGTCGCTGTCGCGGGCGATGAGGAACTCCTCGATGTCCACCACGGCGCGTTCGATGGAGCCGCCCATCACCAGGTGCACCGTCGGCAGGCCGGCCACCTCGGCCGAATCGCGCGTCAGCAGGGCGAAGCTCGCGCCGTAGGCGCGGCGCCAGGTTTCGGCGATGCGCCGGTCGGCCAGCTGGCCGATGGGCGCCGGGCCGCCCCACGGGGTCATCACCAGCACCCCCCACAACTGGTCGCTCAGGGCGCCGCCACGCGGGTGGAAGATGACCGTCGTGGTCCCGCGCTCGGTGGCCGGCGCGAACACCCAGTCGTCGAACGGCCGCGGCAGTTCGACGCCGAACTCGGCGTTGCGGTAGATCGGGCCGACGACCATGCCGGTGTCCTGCGGCATCGCCACCGCCAGGGCCAGCGCGAGGGCGATCACGCGCGCGGCGCCTGCTGGCCGTAGTCCCTGAACCGCTCGAGCACGTCGGCCATCTCGGCGTCCGAGAGCAGGACCGGCTCGCCCGCGGCCAGCGCGCGCCAGTACAGTTCGGCCACGTGTTCGACCTCCTCGGCGACCCGCAGGGCCGCGGCAAGCGTTTCGCCGACCGCCACGACGCCGTGATTGGCGAGCAGACAGGCATCGCGGCCTTCGAGGGCGGCGAGCGCGCTCTGCGAGAGCTCCTCGGTGCCGAACGTGGCGTAGCCCGCGCACCGCACCGTGGCGCCGCCCGCCGCGGCGATCATGTAGTGTACCGCCGGCAGGTCGCGGCGCAGGCACGAGATGGTCGTGGCGAAGCGCGGATGCGCGTGCACCACCGCCGCCGCGCCCGGGCGCGAACGGTAGATGTCCCGATGGATGCGCCACTCGCTCGAGGGCCGACGGCGGCCGGAGACCGTCCGGCCGGCGAGATCGAGCCCCACGAGGTCGGAGGGCTGGAGGTCATCGAACGGCATGCCGGTCGGCGTGACGAGGAACCCCTCGCTGGTGCGCGCGCTCACGTTGCCCGAGGTGCCGTGCGTCAGGCCGGCGCTCAGCGTGCGGCGCGCCGTGGCGATCAGGTCACGGCGCAGGGCGAAGCTCACCGGGCGTGCTCGGGGAACAGGCCGGCGAGGCCGGCGGTCGAGGCGTCGCAGACGCCGCGTTCGGTGATGAGCGCGGTGACCAGCCGCGCCGGGGTGACGTCGAAACCGGGATTCGTCACCGACACCGCCGGGTCGTCGAGCACCTCGGTGGTGGCGCGCTGTTCGATGCGCACGTGCATGCCGTCGTCCTGCGACCAGTCGATGGACGAGGACGGAACGGCCACGTAGAACGGCACGCCGGCATCGCGGGCCGCGACCGCCTTGAGGTAGGTGCCCACCTTGTTCACCACGTCGCCGGTGCGCGTGGTGCGGTCGGTGCCCACGATGACGGCGTCCACCGCGCCGCGCTCCAGGAAGTGGCCGGCCGCGCTGTCGACGGCGTAGGTGTGCGGCACGCCGTGCTGCGCCAGCTCCCAGGCGGTGAGCCTCCCCTGGTTGCGGGGCCGGGTCTCACTCACCCAGACGTGCACCGCGACGCGCTGTTCGTGCAGCAGGTAGACCGGCGCCAGGGCCGTGCCCCAGTCCACCGTGGCGAGCCAGCCCGCGTTGCAGTGGGTCATGAGCTGCAGCGGCCGCCCGGCGTGCTTCGCGACCAGCGGCTTCAGCAGGGCGGCGCCGTGTTCGCCGATCGCGCGGCAGGCCGCTACGTCGTCGTCGGCCAGGTGCCCCGCGAGCCGCCAGGCCGCGCGGGCCCGCTCGGACGGCGGCAGGCCCGCGACCTCGGTCCGGACCCGCTCCAGCGCCCACTGCAGGTTGACGGCCGTGGGGCGCGTGGCCAGCAGGGCGGCGATCCCCGAGGCCAGGCCGGCATCGCTCGCATCGGTGCGCAGGCCGATGGCGAGCCCATAGGCCGCCGTCACCCCGATGAGCGGCGCCCCCCGCACCCGCATGCTGCGGATGGCCTCGGCCGCGTCGGCCAGGCTGTCGAGCCGGATGGTGGCGAAGCGGGCGGGCAGGGCCGACTGGTCGATGATGTCCACCGCGCCGCTCTCGGTGGCGCGGATGGTGCGCCAGGCCGTGCCGGCGACGTTCATCGCCGGGCCGTCACTCGCCCTCGAAGGCCATCAGGGCGAACACCGGACAGCCCAGGGCCTCGAGCCGGCGGCGGCCGCCAAGCGCGGGCAGGTCGATCACGAAGCAGGCCTCCACCACGGCGCCGCCCACCAGGCCGATGAGCCGGATGGCCGCTTCCGCCGTGCCGCCCGTGGCGATGAGGTCGTCGACCAGCAGGACCTTCTCGCCCGTGGCGATGGCGTCGACGTGCATTTCGACGCGGTCGGCGCCGTACTCCAGTTCGTAGTCGTGGCCGACGACGTCGTACGGCAGCTTGCCCTTCTTCCTGATCGGCACGAAGCCGGCATTCAGCCGGTGCGCCAGCGCGCCGCCCAGGATGAACCCGCGCGCCTCGATGCCCGCCACCTTGACCAGCCCGCGGCCCACGTAGCGCTCGGCCAGCGCGTCCACCGTGCGGGCGAACCCCTCGGCGTGCCCGAGCAGGGTGGTGATGTCGCGGAACATGATGCCCGGCTTGGGATAATCGGGGATCGTCCGTACCAGGTCACGCAGGTCCTTCACAGCACCCTCCCGGCGACGGCGTCCAGCCGCGCCAGCACCGCCGCGTCGCGCGCATCGGGCGCCGTCATGATGGCATTCTCCAGCGCGCGGTCACAGCCGTGGGGGCAGGCCGCCGGCCGCGCCGCCATGGCCGGCAGGGCACGGGCCATCAGTGACTTCGCCGCGGCCACGTTCCCGACCATCGTCGCCATCACCTGCTGGACGGTGACGGCCTCGTGCTCCTCGTGCCAGCAGTCGTAATCCGTCACCATGGCCACCGTGGCGTAGCACAGCTCGGCTTCGCGGGCCAGCTTGGCCTCGGGCATGTTGGTCATGCCGACCACGCTGGCGCCCCAGGAACGGTGCAGCTCCGACTCGGCGCGGGTCGAGAACTGCGGGCCCTCGATCACAACGTAGGTGCCGCCCCGCACCAGTCGCACGCCGGCCTCGCGGCCGCCGGCCTGGAGCGCGTCGCCCAGCCGCGCGCACACCGGGTGGGCCAGCGGCACGTGGGCCACGCAGCCGGTGCCGAAGAAGGACTTCTTCCGGGCGATGGTCCGGTCGATGAACTGGTCCACCACGACGAACGTCCCGGGCGCCAGGTCCTCCCTGAGCGAGCCGACGGCCGAGAGCGAGATGAGGTCGGTGCAGCCGGCGCGTTTCAAGGCATCGATGTTGGCGCGGAAGTCGATGGCGTCGGGCGGGATGCGGTGGCCCCGTCCGTGGCGCGGCAGGAACCGCACGGGCAGGTCGCCCAGGGTGGCGTGGAGGACCTGGTCACTGGGCTCGCCGAAGGGACTGCGGACGGTGCGCCAGTGCGCGTCCTCCAGGCCCTCGAGGTCGTAGATGCCACTCCCGCCGAGGATGCCGATCACGGTCATGTCCCGATATTAGCCGTTCGTCACCGGGCCGACGAGGGTGTAGCTTCGGGCCATGACGCGTGCCTGGGTCTACCTCATCGTGGCCGGCCTGCTGGAAGTCGTCTGGGCCGTGGGCCTCAAGCAGTCGCAGGGCCTGACCCGGCCGGCCATCAGCGTGGTCACGGTGGCGGCCGCGCTGGCCTCGTTCTACCTGCTGGCGCTGGGCATGCGGGGCCTGCCGGCGGGCACCGCCTACGCGGTGTGGACCGGCATCGGGGCGGTGGGCGTCGGCATCGTGGGCATCGTGTGGCTGGGCGAGTCGCGCGACGCCCTGCGGCTGGCCTCGCTGGTGCTCATCGTGGCCGGCATCGTGGGGCTCAAGCTGACCAGCCGAGGGTGACCTGGACCGAAGCGACCGACGGCGCCCTCCGATATCCCTGCGCGGTGGCCGGTCTCCTTCTCGTGCCTCGTGCTCGTGACCGGTGTGCGCGAACCGGCGCCGGCCGCGCCCACTTGCCCGCCGCCGCCCGTTTCTCGACCTTTCAACGCTGACAGGGGTGCCCGCCATCCGGGCGGGCTGAGATCACACCCTTCGAACCTGACTCGGCACGCGCCGGGATAGGG
>CAZJZC010000221.1:0-4121 GCA_964550365.1 uncultured Gemmatimonadales bacterium
CCCTCGGCCACCAGCCGCGCGTAGACGGGGATGAAGGACGCCGACAGCACGCCCTCGCCCAGGAGGTTCTGCAGGAAGTTCGGGATGCGGAACGCCGCCGTCAGGGCGTCGGCGGAGTCGGAGAGTCCGAGGTAGTGCGCGAAGACGCGCTGGCGGACGAGTCCGGCGATGCGGCTGAGGAAGATGCCGGCGGCGACCAGCGCCGCCGATCGCCCGCTCCACCGGGCCATGCGCTAGCGGTCGGGCTTCGGGAGCTTCGTCGGGTCCTCGAGCAGGCGCTGGAGGAACTCGTGCTTGTCCTGGAGCTGTGACAGCTCGCCGCGGACCGCCTCGAGCTCCTCTTCCAGGACCACCACCTTGCGGCCGAGCTCCTTGACGTCGCCGGGCACCGCCCGGTCGCCGTCGGCGCGGCGCTCCATGAGCGAGCGCACCACCGGGCTGTCGAGGATCACGGCCGTGAGCGGGATCAGCAGCGCGATGAAGATGACGAGCCAGACCATGCCGAAACCTAGGACGCCGCCGGGCGCGCTACAAGGAGGGCCGCGGCGTGCGTCCGGGCGGCGGCGAAGGCCAGGTCGAGCGCGCCGGGGCCATGCCGGGCCAGCACCGACGCCGCCGTGAGCACGCGCTCCTGGGGGACGCCGAGCGGGAAGAGCTGGGTCCGGGCGCCGTTCAGCTGATGCAGGGCGGTGTCGGCCCGCCGCCGGAGGGCCCGCACCAGCTTCTGCTCGATCCGCCGGCTGCCCGCCAGGGCCCGGTTGCGGGCACCCTCCGCGGCGCGTTCGAGCGTGGGATCCACGGCCGCGGCCGCCGCGGCCAGCGCGGCGTACTCACCCGCGACGGCCTCGCGCAGGCGCTCCAGCGCCGCGGCGGCGCCGTCGGGGAAGTCGTCGCGCGCCACCCGCGCCGTCAGCTCCCGGCTCGGCCGTTCCAGGTCGCCGGGCGTGAGCCGGTACTTCGCCAGGACCCGGTCCACCTTCGCCTCGACGAAGGCGCCCGACAGCCGCGGCAGGAACGCCTGGCGCGGCACGCCGAGCGTGTCGTAGAGCGGCGCGGTCTGCGCCAGGTACGACAGCTCTCCCGGCCCGCCGAGGTAGGCCACCGTCGGGAACACCGACGCCTCGACCACCGGCCGGAGCAGCACGTTGGCCGACAGCCGTTCGGGCGTCCGGTCCATGATGGCCGCCAGGTCGTCGAGCGACAGCGTCTCGCCTCCCCGGCGCGCCGTGAAACCGCCGCCGTCGGCCAGGCGGAGCCGGTCCCGGCCGGCGTGCGCTTCGAGCATGAGCAGCGTGAGTCCCCGGCCGGTCTCGACCGGCACCCGTGCGCCGGTGGCCGCCAGCCGCGCCGCGCCCTCGGCCAGCTTCGCGTCGAGCGACCCCGCCTGCCGTGCCGCCCCGAGCAGCACCGCCCGCGCGGCGCGCTTGAGGTCCCCGTGCCAGCCGCGCGCGACCACCACGCCGTAGGGCGCGAGCAGCTCGGCCATGGCGTGCGTGTACGCCTCGGCCAGCGACCGGTCGGGCGTGTAGGCGCGGGTCAGCCACTCCAGCGTCCAGGTACGGGAGGGTCCCTGCGGCAACGCCGCCTCGAGCCGGGCCAGCGCGGCGGCACCCTCGGCGCCGACGGGCTCCCGGAAAGCGGGCAGCATCGGCGCGTCCTCGGCCCGCTCGCGCAGGACCACGCCCGCCGGCGCGCCGTCGGCGCCGATGACCGTGACGTGATTGATCTCGGCGAAATCGTGGTCGTCACCGGCGACCCAGAAGACCGGCACGACGGGCCGTCCCAGCTCGTCGGCCAGCGCCCGGGCCAGCGCGGCGGCCGAGAGCGCCTTCAGCACCGCGTAGAGCGGGCCGGTGAACAACCCCGCCTGCTGACCCGTCGTGACCGCCAGGGCGCCGCCCAGCAGGGCCTCCCGGGCGCCCACGGCCGGCCCGGCCGCGGCCAGCGCCTCGGCGACCCCGCCCGCGACGGCACGGCCGGCCTGCGCCCGGGCGGCCGCCCGCGGATCGCCGTCGCCGCCGCCGGGCTCGCCGGCGTGGAACCGGACCGTCACGGGCGGCGGGCCAGCATCAGCAGGCGCGCCGAGCCGTCGGTGTGCTCGCCGCCGTCATAGTCGCCCAGCACGGCCTCGGTCAGCAGGCCGGCCGTGTCGAGCATCTGCTCCAGGTCATCGCGCTCGAACAGCCGGACACGTTCCACGAAGCTGTCGTCTTCGCCCTCGAGGTGGATGGTCTTGACCACGTAGCGTCCGCCGCCGCTGAGGCGCCGTTCCTGTACCACCGCCCGGGCGCCCACCGTGCGCTCGTCGCGCGGGACCAGGGTCGCACGCACCTGCGGCGCGTTGAGGAAGTCCAGCGCGAACCACCCGCCCGGCCGGAGGACGCGCCCGACCTCCCTGAGCACGGCCTCATGCTCCTCGTCGCGCTCGAAATACCCGAAGCTGGTGAACAGGTTGACCACGGCATCCAAGGTGGCGCCGCGCACCGGCAGGCGCCGCATGTCCGCTCGCACCAGGCGCGGCACGCCGCGTTCACGGGCCGCGGCCAGCTGGACCTCCGACAGATCGATCCCCGTCACCCGCACCCCGCGACGCGCCAGGGCCGCGGCATGGCGGCCGGCCCCGCAGGCCAGGTCGAGCACCCGGTCGCCGGCGCGCACCACCGCGCGCGCCACCAGCAGGTCGACCAGGCGCTCCGCCTCGGCCTCGTCGCGGTGCGGGTAGAGCTCCTGGTACGCCGTCCCGAACCAGCGCCGGAACCACTCGCTCACGCGTCGTCGCTCACGATCACCTGGGCGCGGAAGGTGCGGATGTCGGCCCCGGCGCTCCGCCAGGCCTCGGTCGCCAGGCCGGCCTTGCGGCACAGCTCGCCGAGCAGGGTCTCGCGGTCCCAGCCGTGCTCGGCCGCCACCTTCGGCAGGAAGACCGCCTGGCGGCCCCCGACCCTCAGCACCACGCCGTCCCGGCCCGGCACCACGGCCTCCGCCCGGGCGGGCTCGAGCGGCGAGAGGACCGAGACCTCCACCACGATGCCGTCCACCTCGTCCGGCATGAGCGGCGGGAACCGCGGATCCTCCGTGGCCGCCGCCGCGGCCATGTCCCGCACCACCTCGGCCAGCGGCCGGTCGGCCTCGAGCCGGCCGATGCACCCGCGCAGGCCGCCGTGGGCCAGGAGCGTCACGAAGGCGCCGGCCCGGCGGCCCGAGGCCGGGGCCGCGGGCAGGGGCCTGCCCGCCGCGGCCGCCCGCACGGCCTCCCGGGCCACCTGGAGCAGCGCCGCCGCCTCGGCGCGGTCGTCAGGCGTACATGCCCCGGAGCCGGTGGACCTTGGCCACCCGGTCGATCGCCAGGGCATACGCCGCGATCCGCATGCTCACGTCGTACTTCTTGGCCATGGCCAGCACGTCCTGGAAGCCGGTCTCCATGATGCTCGTCAGCCGCCGGTTGACGGTCTCCTCGTCCCAGAAGTAGCCGCCGCGGTCCTGGACCCACTCGAAGTAGCTGACGGTCACGCCGCCGGCATTGGCGAGGATGTCCGGCACGATGAACACGCCCTTGCGGTCGAGGATCTTGTCCGCCTTGGCACCCGTCGGGCCGTTGGCTCCCTCGACGATGATCTTCGCCTTGATGTCCTCGGCGTTCTTCCAGGTGATGACGCTCTCGAGCGCGGCGGGCAGCAGCACCTCGCACTCGAGCGTCAGCAGGTCCTCGTTGCTGATCGGCTCGCCCTTGGGATACCCGGCCAGGTAGCGGTTGCTCTGGCGCCAGGCCAGCACGTCGGGGATGTCGAGGCCCCTGGGATTGTAGATGCCGCCCTGCACGTCGCTGACGGCCAGCACCGTGAAGCCGGCCTTCTGCATCAGGTCGGCGGCGACCGAGCCGACGTTGCCGAAGCCCTGGACCACCACGCGCGCGCCCTGCTGCGGCATGCCCAGGTGCTTCAGGGCCTCCTGCGCCATGATCATGCAGCCGCGGCCGGTCGCCTCGCGCCGGCCCAGCGACCCGCCCATCTCCACCGGCTTGCCGGTGACGACGGCGGTGACCGTGTGGCCCACGTGCATGGAGTAGGTGTCCATCACCCAGGCCATGACGCGCTCGTTGGTGTTCACGTCGGGCGCCGGCA
>CAZJZC010000222.1:0-4080 GCA_964550365.1 uncultured Gemmatimonadales bacterium
CCGGGGCGTGGCGCAGTTGGTAGCGCGCGTGGTTTGGGACCACGAGGTCGCCGGTTCGAGTCCGGCCGCCCCGATCGGGAACGCGGGAGCCCGCCACACGGCGATCGTGGCGGGCTCTCGTGCGTTCAGGCGCCGGGCCGACAGCTCGCCGCTGCCCGGCCGGCAGTACCAGTACCGGTGCCGCCCCCTCGAGCGCTGCGGCCTAGTTGCAGACCGCTTCGCCCGGGTTGGCGCCCGCGATGGCCGTGGTGCCGCTGCCGAAGTAGATGCCGCAGGTCCTGGTGGTGGCGGTATGCGATGCGGTCGCCGTCCAGCCGGTCGCGGTGGCGGCGCTGATGACGATGGTCACCGCCGGCGAGACGGCGGTGCTGAGCGACGGCAGGTTCGTGGTGTAGACGGCATGGTCGGCGATGTAGCTCTCCTCGGCGGTGACGAGGTTCCTGAGGTCGCTCTTCATCGCGGTGAGATAGGTCCGCTCCTTCGAGCCCGCGAAGCGCGGGATCGCGATGGCGGCCAGAATGCCGATGATGAGCACGACGATCAGCAGTTCGAGCAGGGTGAATCCGCGCGGTCCCCTCACCGACCCCCCGTTCAGTCGTAGATGTCCAGGTCGTTCGCCAGCACCACCCGCCCGGGCCAGCCTCGGCGCACCTCGGCCAGGGCCGAATCCAGCGGCACGCCGCCCCAGCTGAGACCGTGGTAGAGGACCAGCAGGCCGGGCCGGGCGCGGCCCGCCAGCTCGGCGAGGGCGGCGGCCGAGGTGTGGAAGGCGCCGTGATAGCGCTGCCACGCCGGCGGGAGCCGGGCGAAGCCGGCGTCTGAATAGACCTCGTGCACCAGCACGTCGCAACCGCCGCAGGCCTCGGCCACGGCGTCGCTGGCCCGGGTGTCGCCGCTCACCACGATGACGCGGTCGGCCGTCTCGAACCGGAAGCCGAAGGCGTCCGGCCAGTTGCCGTGCGGGACCCGGAAGGCCGTCACCCGCACGTTGCTGTCGGCGTAGACCAGGCCGGGCCGGATCTCGTGGGCCCGCACCCGCCAGCCGGTGCGGTTCTGCGGCTGCCAGCCGTCCAGGCGGCGCGCCACGTCCACGCGCCATGCGCGGGTCAGGTCCGCGGCCATGGCCGCCGTCCCCGGCGGCCCGTAGACCTCCAGGGGCGTCGCGCGTTCCAGCACCCAGGGCGCGAAGATGAGTTCCGGCAGGCCCAGGGTGTGGTCCGAGTGCAGGTGCGTCAGGAACACGCGTCGCAGGCCGGTCTGGGCCAGCGCCGCGACGCCGGCCCGTTCGGCCGCGGCGGCGCGCCGCACGAGACCGGGCCCGGCGTCGACCAGGTAGGCCTCGCCGCCGGCGATGATCGCCACCGCGGGGCCGGAACGTTCCGGCACCGGGTTCGGCGTGCCGGTGCCCAGCATGACGACCTGCGTCTGAGCGACGAGGAGCAGGGGCAGGAGCATGTGTGGAAGGTGCAGGCTCCGACCCCAAAGCAGAAGACGCCGGACCGCCGGCCCTTGCGCCCCGGGTGTCCCGACCGGCTATATCAACGGATGATGCGTCCCGGAGGCCGGTCATCGCCCGCGAGCTGATCGACATGGCCCGCGCCCTGCTGGGCGAGCGCTACGCGATCGAAGCCGAGATCGGCCGCGGCGGCGCCGCGCGCGTGTTCCGCGCGACGGACCGCGCCGGACGGGTGGTGGCGCTCAAGATCCTGCGGCCCGAGCTCATGGCCAGCCTCACCGCGAAACGGTTCCTTCGCGAGATCGACGTCCTGCGCCAGCTCGACCATCCGAGGATCGCCGGCATCATCGACTCGGGCGAGGCCGACTGGCTGGTCTACTATGTCATGGCGTTCGTCGAGGGCGTCACGCTCCGCAAGTACCTCGACAAGCACGGCCAGGCGCCGCTGGCCGAGACCATCCGCAACGCCTGCGACATCCTCGATGCGGTGGCGCACGCGCACGAGCGCGGCATCGTGCATCGCGACGTCAAGCCGGAGAACATCGTGCTGTCGCCCGGCGGGGCCATGCTGCTCGACTTCGGCATCGCCAAGGCCATCGCCGAGGCCGAGGAGTACAAGGTGACCAAGTCCGGCTTCACCGTCGGCTCCTCGGCCTACATGAGCCCGGAGCAGGCGGTCGGCCAGGACATCGACCACCGCTCCGACATCTACTCGCTGGGCTGTGTGCTGTTCGAATGCCTGGCCGGCAAGCCGCCGTTCACCCATCCGCTCGAGACCCAGGTCATCGCCATGCAGCAGAAGGTCCCGGCGCCCGACGTGCGGCAGGTCCGGGCCGAGGTCCCGGTGGCGCTGGCGCGGGTCGTGGCCCGGGCGCTCGAGAAGGATCCGGCCGACCGGTGGCAGAGGGCCGCCGAGATGCGCCAGGCGTTGCAGGCCGCGGCGGCCGGCGCGGCGCGCTAGGCGGCGGTCCTCGGGTTGCTGCCCGGGCGGACCCGGCCGGCCGCTGCCCCCCGGCCGCGCGCATTGTCCGCGCCGAGGCCACCTTCCTAGATTGTGCCCGTTGCGCCGGTAGCTCAGCTGGATAGAGCGGCAGCCTTCTAAGCTGCGGGTCGCAGGTTCGAGTCCTGCCCGGCGCGTGTGGCCACCGATCACCGACGAGCCTGCCGTATCCTCGGCGTGGAACCTGGCGCGCCGCTCGAGGACGTGAAGACCGCCTACCTCGACCTGGCGCGGGTCTGGCATCCCGACCGCTTCCAGCACGACGAGCGCCTGCGCCGCAAGGCGGAGGCCAACCTTCAGCGCATCACCGAAGCCTGGGAGTTCCTCCGGACGGCGGGGCCGCCGCCGCCGCCGCGCGGCGTGGTCCAGCGGCTGTCGAGCACCTTCCAGGCGGTGCTCGGCCTGGGGGAGCTGCGTCCGAGCGTACCGGCCGAGGCGCCGCCGTTCGAGGCCGGCCTGTCGGCGCCGGCCGGCCCGGTGGGGACGTCGCGCCGGTCCATCTGGGTGCTGGGCGTCGAGGCGGCCCAGGCCGTCCGGCGCCGCCGGCGCGCGGGCATGCGCCAGTGGTGGATGGTGTTCGCCCTCCTGGGTCTCCTGCTGGGCGGCGTCCTGCTGGCGCTCTTCACGTGGTGAGCGGGGTGGGGCGGCTCCTGCGGCTCTGGGCGGCCGGTGCCCTGCTGGCCGGCCCGCTGGCGGCGCAGCAGCGGCCGGCGCGCGTGGTGTCGCTCCGGCTGGGCCGGGCGGTGATGGTGCAGGTCGACGGCGCGCGCTACGCGGGTCGGCTCGCGTCGCTGGCGGGTGACACGCTGGTGCTGACGCCCGCCGAGGCCACGGCGTTGCCGCTGGTCGCGCCGCTGGCGCGCATCGAGGGCGTGTGGGTCCGCGGCTCGGCCTGGAAGACGGGCGCGCTGGTCGGCGGCTCCGTCGTCGGTGCGGCCGGCGTCGTGGTGTTCAGCGTGGGCTGCATCATCGTGCGGTCGGACAACGGCGTGATCGGCGACGAAGGGCGCTGGGCCGACTGCGCCCTGCTGGGCGGCGCCTTCGGGTTCGCGGCCGGCGGCCTGGTGGGCGGCGCCATCGGCGCGATGGTCCCCAAGTGGCACGTGCGCTACCGCGCGCGGGACGGCGCGGCCCTCCAGGTCCGGCTCGACTTCTAGCAGGGCGCCGCGGGCGCCGATCGCGGCGCCGCGGCGCCGCGTTCACCCGTGTGTCACGTGGGCGCCCGGGCGCTCCGTGGGACGGGCTGGCGGGGGTCTCGTGCCGGCCGCGGCCGGGTCGCCGGGTGTGTGGCCGCCGCGCCGGCGATGCGCGGCGGTCGAGGGTGCTCCAACTGCTTGTGAAATGGAATGTTCCGGGGAGTTGACACGCCCCTGTGGGCTGGGTATTTTGGTTTGCTCGCCGTGAAGTTTTTTCGGCGGCAGCTCTTTGATAACAGACCGTGAGAGATGAGACTCGTGCGGCCCTATGACGCGCTCTACTCAGAAGGAGCGTCGAGGGACCGTAAATTCTGAGTTTCTATCGTGATTCGGACGACAGCAGTCGTTCATCACCAGAGCCTTTCAAACACTCTTGGAGAGTTTGATCCTGGCTCAGGACGAACGCTGGCGGCGTGCTTAACACATGC
>CAZJZC010000223.1:0-4051 GCA_964550365.1 uncultured Gemmatimonadales bacterium
CAGATCATGCAGCCGCGGCAGCTCAAGGAGTTCATGGAGACGAAGGAGGCGGACTTCGCCATCGGCGTGCCGGGCGTGGGCCGGTTCCGGGTCAACGTGTACTGGCAGCGCGGGACGCTGGCGTTCGCGTTCCGGGTGATCCCCTACGAGGTGAAGACGATCGAGGAACTCCGCCTGCCCAAGGTGCTGGAGGACATCGCGATCAGGCCGCGCGGCCTGGTCCTGGTCACCGGCGTGACGGGCTCGGGCAAGTCCACGGCGCTGGCCGCCATGATCAACCACATCAACTCGACCCGCCGCGTCAACATCATCACCATCGAGGACCCGATCGAGTTCCTGCACCGGGACCTCAGCTCGATCGTGAACCAGCGCGAGGTGGGCGCCGACACCCTCAGCTTCCACGCGGCGCTGAAGCACATCCTGCGGCAGAACCCCGACATCATCCTGATCGGCGAGATCCGCGACCTCGAGACGCTGGACGTGGCGCTCAAGGCGGCCGACACCGGCCACCTGGTCTTCGCGACCCTGCACACCACCGACGCCACGCAGACCATCAACCGGGTGATCTCCTTCTACCCGCCGCACCAGCACGAGGAGATCCGGCACCTGCTCTCGACGGCCCTGCAGGCGGTGGTCTCGCTGCGGCTGCCGCCCAGGGCCGACGGCAACGGCCGGGTGCCGGCGGTCGAGGTGCTGATCAACACGGCCGCGGTGCGGGACAACATCCGCGACGTCAACGCCCAGCTGAACATCCCGGACCTCATCAAGGAAGGCACCGTCCAGTACGGGATGCAGAGCTTCGACCAGTCGCTGATGCGCTGGTACACGCTGGGGGAGATCACGCTCGAGACGGCGCTGTTCTACTGTTCGAACCCGACCGAGTTCTCGCTGCAGGTCCAGGGGATCGCCGGCTCGTCGGACCGGACCTTCGAGGGGTTCCAGGGCGCGGGCGGCACGGGCGCCCGGCCCGCGGTGAAGCCCTAGCGGATGTTCACGAAGGTCCTGATCGCCAACCGCGGTGAGATCGCGCTGCGCGTCATCCGCGCCTGCCGCGAGCTGGGCATCGCCACGGTGGCGGTCTACAGCGAAGCCGACCGCGAATCGCTGCACGTGCGGTTCGCCGACGACGACGTGTGCATCGGCCCGGCGCCGGCGCGCGAGTCGTACCTGAAGATCCCCCAGCTCATCGCGGCCGCCGAGATCACCGGCGCCGACGCCATCCACCCCGGCTACGGCTTCCTGTCGGAGCGGGCCGAGTTCGCCGAGATCGTCGCGGCGTCGAACATCACGTTCATCGGGCCGACGCCGGAGCAGATCCGCTCCATGGGCGACAAGGCCCAGGCCAAGAAGCTGGCCCAGGAGGCCGGGGTCCCGACGGTGCCGGGCTCGCCGGGCCCGGTGGCGGAGGCCGACGAGGCGCTGGGCATCGCGCGGGAGATCGGCTTCCCGGTCATCATCAAGGCGGCGGCCGGCGGCGGCGGCAAGGGGATGCGGGTGGCCGCCGACCCGGACGACTTCGCCCGGCACTTCCAGCTGGCCCGCAGCGAGGCGCTCGCGGCCTTCTCGAACGACGCCGTGTACATCGAGAAGTACCTGGCGCGGCCGCGCCACGTGGAGATCCAGGTGATGGGCGACCGGCACGGCCGGGTCGAACACCTGAACGAACGCGACTGCTCGGTCCAGCGGCGGCACCAGAAGCTCATCGAGGAGGCCCCCTCGCCCGGGCTCAAGGCCGAGACCCGGGCCCGGATGGGCGAGGCGGCGGTGGCGCTGGCGAAGAACATCGGCTACGTGGGCGCCGGCACCGTCGAGTTCCTGCTCGACGAGGACGGCAGTTTCTACTTCATGGAGATGAACACCCGCATCCAGGTGGAGCACCCGGTCACGGAGATGTGCACCGGCGTGGACCTGGTGAAGGAGCAGATCCGGGTGGCGGCCGGCGAGAAGCTGAGCCTGCCCAAGGGCGGGGTGAAGATGCGCGGGCACGCCATCGAGTGCCGGGTGAACGCCGAGGACCCGGCGCGCAACTTCCAGCCCTCGCCCGGTCGGATCACCGCCTACCACCCGCCGGGCGGACCGGGGGTGCGGGTGGACACCCACATCTACGCCGGCTACACGGTGCCGCCGTACTACGATTCACTGGTGGCCAAGGTCATCGTGCACGGCAACGACCGCACCGAGGCGCTGGCGCGCATGCACCAGGCGCTGGAGGGGTTCATCATCGAGGGCATCACCACGACGATCCCGTTCCTCGGGCGCGTCATCATGGATGCGGGGTTCCAGGCGGGCGGGGTCGACACCAAGTTCCTGGAACGCGCCAGCCACCTGTTCCAGCCGCCGGCATGAAGATCGACGTGTACTTCACGCCCGCGGGCGTGGGCCTGCCGGACGTCCAGGGCAAGACGGTGGTCGTCATCGACGTGCTGCGGGCCACCACGACCATCGCCGTGGCGCTGCACAACGGCGCCAAGGCGGTGCTGCCGTCGGGCTCGACGGAGGAGGCGCTGCGCCTGGCGCAGAACCTCGAGCGGGACGACGTCCTGCTGGCCGGCGAACGGAAGTCGGTCCGCATCCCCGGGTTCGCGCTCGGCAACTCGCCGCTGGAGTTCACCTCCGACGTGGTGCACGGCAAGACCATCGTGCTCACCACCACCAACGGGACGCCGGCGCTGATCGCCGCGCACGGCGCGCGCGAGGTGCTGGCCGCCGCCGCGGTGAACTTCGGGGCGGTGGTCCAGCGCTGCCGCGCGGTGCTGGCCGAGCAGGGCGAGCTGGTCATCCTGTGCTCGGGGCGCGAGCGGCAGTTCGCGCTGGAGGACTCGTTCGCGGCCGGGCGGCTGACCAAGGTGCTGCTGCCCGAGGGCGGCCTGCGGAAGGTCGCGGTCAACGACGGGGCGCTGGCGTCGCTCGAGATCGCGCGCCACTATGGCGAGCGCTGGCTGCGGGCCTTCCGCGCCAGCACCCACGGCCAGGTGCTCGCGGAGCTGGGGTTCCGCGACGACCTGAAGCTGGCCGCCGAGGAGAATACCCATCCGGTGCTGGCCGTCTACGCCGACCGGAGGATCACGAGTCATCGAGTCGCGAACGAGGGATGAGTTGTGGGCCGTCACGGCCCTGCTCGCGGGCGCCTTCCTGGCGCTCGCGGCCCTGCCGCCGCCGCTGGCGCTGACCGGACCCGCGGGCGGCTGGATCGGCGGGCACCTGCGCCGGCTCCTCGGGGTCGGCGCGGCCCTGGTCCCCCTGATCCCGCTGGCCTGGGCGGCGCTGCTGTTCGGACACGTCGACCGCTCCTTCGGCCGCCGACTCACCCTCCTGCTGGCCGGCCTCGCCGTCCTGGTCCCCTTCGCCCTCGCCATCGTCTACCAGTACAGCGACCCCGCGGCGCGCGCCGACGTGGCCCGCGGCGCCATGTACCCCGAGGTGCCCGCGTGGATCGGACTGATCGGCGCGTTCTTCGCCTTCGCCCTGCGCGGCGTGGGGCCGGTCGGCGAGGGACTGCTGGCCGTGGGCGCGGTCTCGGCCCTGACCATCGGTACCGTCGGCTGGAACCCGCTCGGGCGTCTCAAGCGGCGCGGGGGGGACGAGGGCGACGGGCCGGCCGCGGCCGTGCCGTCCGAGACCGACGCGGCCGTCGAGGACGTCATCGGCGTGCTGGAGCCCGAGGAGGACGACGCGCCGGTGCTCCCGAAGGAGCGGACGAAGCGCGAGCGGCGGAAGCGCGAAGGCGGACCTGCCGAGGAGCAGGGGCCGCCGGCGCCGCGGACCGTGGCCGGCCTGCCCGACGAGGTGCTGCCGCCGATCGACATCCTCGACGAAGCGGCCGAGGAGGCCGGCAGTTTCGAGGCCGAACTCGACCGGCTCCAGATCGTGCTGATCGAGACCCTGCGGCAGTTCAAGGTCGAGGCGCGGCCCGGCGGCCGCACCACCGGCCCGGTGGTGACCCAGTTCGAGGTGATCCCCTCGGCCGGGGTCAAGGTCGGCCGCATCGCCGCGCTGGCCGACGACCTGGCGCTGGCCATGAAGGCGCCGAGCATCCGCATCGTCGCGCCCA
>CAZJZC010000224.1:0-4043 GCA_964550365.1 uncultured Gemmatimonadales bacterium
TGAAGAAGCGCGGCGACGTGATGCGCTCCGACCGCCTCAAGCAGGTGATGCAGGACATCGACCCGTCGTTCGACGAGAAGAACGTGGGCATGAACCGGTTCTCGAAGTTCGTGGACGAGGCCCGCAAGAAGGGCCTGCTCGTGGCCCACAAGCTCGAGAACGGGCAGTCGGTCATCGACCTGGGGCCCGCGGCCCCCGGCGGCGACAAGGCGCTGACGCCGGTCCCGGGCGGCGCGGCCGACCGGCAGAGCCGCGAGCGCGCCGAGCGCGACGCCGAGGAGCAGCGCGGCGAGGGCCGCGGCCGGCGCGGGCGGGGCCGCGAGGAGCGCCGCGCCGGACCGGCGGACGCCGCCGGCTCCATGAGCCTGGCCGAGGGCTTCGCCCTGATGCGCCGGGCCCTGCGCGAGCTCGGCGCCGAGGGCGCGGTCGACGAGGACACCCTGCGCGAGCGGATGAGCACCCTGCACCAGGGCGGTGACGAGATCCTTACCCATCGCCCGCGCTTCGGCCGCTTCCTCAGGCAGGCGCATGACGCCAAGGTCGTCGAGGTGGTCAAGGGGACGGGCGGTTACTCCGTCACCCTCCTCGATCACGGTCCCGAAGCCGAGGCGGCGCCGGCCGCCGATGCGGCGGTCGAGGCGCCCAAGGACCGGGGCCGCGGACGCGGCAGGGGCCGGGGACGCAAGGACGCCGCACAGGAAGCGCCGGCGGCCGAGGAGCCGGCGGTGGCGACCGCCCCTGAGGCCAGGGCGGACGCAAGGGCCGTGACGGTCACCGCGTCCAAGGGGCCGCTGCGGCGACAGAAGGGCGGCCGCTCGGTATCGGCGGCACAGATACCGCTGGTGGGCGTGGTCGAACTCGACGAGCCGGCCGAGGAGCGGGCGGCCAAGCCGGCGGCCAAGCCGAGGGCCAGGCGGGCCTCGAAGACGGCGAAGAAGGCCGGCGGCACGCGCACCCGGAAGGGCAAGGGCGGCACGAAGAGCGAGTAGCGACCCGTGCCCAGGGAGCCGCTCCCGGCAGGATTCCATGCCCGGCCCGCGAGGGACGTGGCGCGGGACCTGCTGGGGCGGCTCCTCGTTTCCACCGTCGGCGGCCGGCGCTGTGCGGTCCGGATCGTCGAGGTCGAGGCGTACACCGGCCCGCGCGATGCGGCCAGCCACGCCGCCGGCTGGCACCGCAGTCCCCGCAACGACGTCATGTACGGCCCGCCCGGGCGGGCCTACGTCTACTTCACCTACGGCATGCACTGGTGCGTCAACGTCGTCACCGGCCGGGAGGGATGGCCGGCGGCGGTGCTGCTGCGCGCCGGCGAACCGCTGGAGGGGCTCGGCCTCATGCGGCGCCGGCGCGGCGGCGCGGCCGAGCGCCTGCTCGCCGCCGGCCCGGCCCGGCTGGCGGCGGCGCTCGGCATCACCGGCGCGCTCAACGGCCACGACCTCGCGCGGCCGCCGCTGTGGCTGGAGGCGGGCGAGCCGACGCCGCGCCGGGCGGTGGCGGCCGGCACGAGGATCGGCATCGGACGCGCGCGCGAACGGCTGCTCCGGTTCCACGAACGCGGCTCGCCCTTCGTCAGCCGCTGAGGCGCCGGCACGGGAACGGACGCGGGGCCCGGTCGCCCGGGCCCCGCGTCGAAGGTCGCCCCCGCCGGCCTAGCGCCGGCCGCTGTCGTCGGCGCGCGCGTTCAGGAAGGCGTACCGCACCCCGCCCGTGATGTTGGTCGAACCGCCCGCGAGCAGGAAGTCACGCCCCTGCGGCGTGTACAGGAACTGGCCGTAGATGATCATCTTCTTCGTCATCCGGTAGTTCACCCCCGCGAGCACCATCCCGAACCCGCCGGACGCCGCGTCGTTGATCGCGGTCTGGACCGTCGAGCTGGCCGTCGCGCCGACCAGGCGCGTGTTGGTCAGCGTGTGGATGGTGAAGCCCGCCCCGGCGTACGGCTGGAGCGCCTTGTCGCCGATCATCGCGACGATGCCGACCTGGAGCCGGCGCATGCCGTCGAAGCTGAGCGACTGGGTCCCGGCGAGGCCCTGGACCGCGAAGGTGTCCTGTTCCGACTGGAACGACTGCGTGTAGGCGGCGTAGAGCGCGACACGCCGGGCGGTGATCAGCCATTCGGCGCCCGCCTGCGGCGTGAAGACCGTGCCGATCGTCGGCAGGTCGTAGGACATGACCCCGGCATGCGCGCCCCAGAACCACTTGTACTGCCAGTCCTGCACCCGCTGTTGCGCGGCGAGCGGCGCCGCGGCGAGCGCGGCGAACACGGTGGCGAGCAGGATCCGATGACGAGCCATGCAGCTACCTCCCAGTCGCGGTGCGCCCGGCCGGTGAGGCCGCGCGGGCAGAGGCGGTCGCCGCCCCATGGAGAATCGCGTTCGTCAACAGCCGGTACGTGCCGTGCGTCTGGCCACGATGCTGGGGGCGGAACCCGAACAGGAACACCCGCCCGTTGCCGACCGGCGCCTCGATGAGCGCGGCCCGGCCCGACAGCACTTCCCAGCCGTCCACGTACCCCGACAGCAGCGGGTTGCGCCCCGCCGGGTACGACGCGATGACCCGGGCGCCCGGCCCCGCCTCGAGCACGGTGCTCGAGATGAAGTACACCCGGGCGACGTCGTCCATGCCCGAACTGACGGCATGGGTCCGGTCCAGGTTGGTCTCGAAAATAGAACCCGGGGCGTAAAAGCGAAATACTGAAACGCTGTCCCGGTCCTGTCGGGACGGGTTCTCGGCCCCATCCTCCCCGGCGCCGCGCGTCGTCTGAAGGGCCCGGGCCGGCGCGCCCAGCTGGCCGATGGCGTAGCGGCTCGCCTGGTCCAGCGCGATGACGGTCCCGCCGCCGGCGAGGAAGGCACGAAGGGCCGCCGTCCCGGCGGGCCCCAGGCCGCCCGTGTAGCCGGCCGGAGCCGTGCCGGCGCGCCGGCCGTTCAGGATGGCCGCCTCGGATTCCGACGGCAGGACGATCACGTCGTACCGGGCGCCGAGACCGCCAAGCCGCACCATCGAGTCGGTCAGCGTGACGTAGTTCACGCCCACCTGCTCGAACACCCAGCGCGTCCAGCCCTCGTCCATCGAGGCGTTCCAGGACCGGTACAGCCCGACCCGCGGCACCCGGTCGAGGGTGGCCGAGCCGGACGGCACGCTCGCCGAGCGGACGGCGACGGCGTCGAACCCGCCGGTGCGGGCGGCCTCCTCCACCACGCGCCGCGCCCCGCGCACCACCAGGGTGCCGGCCGGCCAGTCCCGGCCGTCGGCCCGGAAGGCGGAGGCCGCCATCGTCACCGTGCCTCCGGCACCCAGCGCCCGCCATACCGCGCCGATCTCGGCGTTCGACCGGTTCGACAGCAGCAGTACCTCGCCGCTGCCGGCGATCCGGCCGGGATCGACCGTGACCGTGTCCACCCGCTGCATGCCCTCCAGGTCCAGGGGCCGCGTCACGGCGTCGGCGCGCACGCCCATCTGGAGCGGCAGGGTCCAGCCGGCGACGTCGTACGGCGGCTGCGGCGGCCCGCCGGGATAGGCCCGCCGGTCCGGGTACTCCTGTCGCTCGAGCAGGTCCTTGGCATGGGCGCGGAACGGCTGGTCCATGCGGACCACGAGCGAGCCGACCGGGTACGTGGTGCCGCCCGCCAGCAGCGGCCGCGTGGCGCGATGCACCTCGACGCCGCCCGCCAGCAGGAGGTTCGCCAGGTGGGCGCGCGCGCCCGCATCGCCTTCGGGCGGCAGGATGAACGCCTGCGGCGCCTGGGCGCCCGCGGCCACGGCACGGCGTCCCGCGTCAACGAACCGCTGGACGAACTCGGCGCGCCGGTCGGCGGCCAGCCGGACCAGCGCGATGCTCGTCACCAGCTCGTAGTCCACGATGTCGCGCAGGCGCCAGCAGTCGCCCGTCCAGGGCGCCGGGAAATTCACGCCGACGGGCGGCTGGCGGATCTGTGCGGCCGGCAGGCAGGCCGGGGTCGCCAGCCGGGCGCTCGCGGCCTCGCTCAGGATGCCCACCATGTTGTGCCGCGTGGGCGTCGAGCGCGCGCCGCCGTGCCACC
>CAZJZC010000225.1:0-4033 GCA_964550365.1 uncultured Gemmatimonadales bacterium
CTCGTCTTCGGCGACATGGACGACCCGACGAGCCGGGTGAGCCGGGAGCTGGCCGCGAAGAAGGTCGCGGTGCGGCGGCCCGAACAGCGCACGCGGCCGAAGGCGTTCTACATCGGCGCGCACGAGGCCGCGCTCGACCCGCTCGCCGCGCGGCACGAGCCCATGTACATGTGGGCCGACGGCCGGGCGGGCGGCGCGGGCGGCGCGGGCGGCAACGGCGGCAACGGCGGGCGGCGTGACAACGGCGGCGGCAGGTCCGACGCGCAGCACGCGGCGTCGGCCGTCGTCGCCTACGACGTGCCGCGCCAGCGGGCCTGGGGCTGGAAGGTCTCGTCGTACATCTGGACCAAGAGCATCGCCGCCGGAGCGGCCCTGGTGCCGGCCGTCATGCACCTCGCCGGCGCCGACACCGGCAGCCCGATGGTCGCCCGCGTTGCGCCGGTGGTCGCCCTGCTCTTCCTCGCCATCACCGGCGTGCTGCTCATCGCCGACCTCAAGCGGCCCGAACGCTTCTGGACCATCCTGACGCGGCCGCAGTGGCGCAGCTGGCTGGCGCGCGGAGCGGTGATCATCACCCTCTACGGCGCCGCACTGGTCCCCTGGGCCTGGGCATCGTGGACCGGCCGGAACGCCCTGCTCGACATTCTCGCGTGGCCGGTGGCCGCGCTGGCGCTCGCGACGGCCGTCTACACCGCGGCGCTGTTCGCGCAGTGCGAAGGGCGCGACCTGTGGCAGAGCCGGCTCCTCGGCGCGCACCTGGCCCTGCACGCCGTCATCGCCGGCATCGCGACGCTGATCGTCGCCGCGGCGGCCGGCGGAGCCGGCCTCCCGGCCCTCGCGCCATGGGCCGCCAATGCCCTGGCGCTGACCGCCGTGCTCGCGCTGGCGGACGGCTTCGGCCGCCACGCGACCGCGAATGCCCGCGCCGCGGCGCGCGCGCTCACGCGCGGCCGCTTCGCGCCGCTGTACTGGATCGCGCTGGTGGCCGGCACCGTCGTGCCCGCAACCATGCTGCTGCTGGGGATGTCGCTGCCCCCGCTCCTGCCCGCTGCCGGCGCGCTCGCACTGGCCGGGCTCTGGCTCCACGGACACGCCCTGGTGCTCGCCGGCCAGGGCCCACCCATCAGCTGACATGAGCGACGACCCGCCCCGCCCCGCCGCCCCCAGCCTGCACCCGGCCGACGAGGGCCGCATGCAGATCGGCTTCAACGCCTTCCCGCCGGCGGCGCGGTGGAGCGACTGGGTCGAGGGCGGGCGCCACTACAGCCTGGTCGGCACCACCTGCTTCAACTGCGAGGCCGCCTGCGGCCTGCTCGCCTGGGTGGACCACGAGACCAGGGTCGTGAAGAAGTTCGAGGGCAACCCGCGGCACCCCGGCAGCCGCGGCCGCAACTGCGCCAAGGGTCCGGCGACGCTGAACCAGATCCACGATCCCGAGCGGGTGCTCTACCCCATGCGCCGGGTGGGTCCGCGCGGCGGCGGCCGCTGGGAGCGCGTGAGCTGGGACGCGGCGCTCGACGACCTGGCGGGCCGCATCCGCGCCGCCATCAGCGGGGGCCGCCCCAACAGCGTGATGTATCACGTGGGCCGCCCGGGGGAGGACGGCTACACCGAGCGCGTCCTCGCCGCGTGGGGGGTGGACGGGCACAACAGCCACACCAACATCTGCTCGGCGGGAGCCCGCGCGGGCTATGCGTTCTGGATGGGCATGGACCGGCCCAGCCCCGACCACGCCAACGCGAAGTGCATCCTGCTCATCTCCTCGCACCTGGAGGCGGGCCACTACTTCAATCCGCACGCCCAGCGCATCATGGAGGCGAAACAGCGGGGCGCGACCATCATCGTGATGGACCCGCGGCTCTCGAACACCGCCTCGCACGCCGATCACTGGCTCCCGACCTACCCGGGCAGCGAGCCGGCCGTCCTGCTGGCCGTCGCCAACGAGATCATCCGCACCCGCCGCTACGACCGCGCGTTCCTGCGGAAATGGGTCAACTGGGCCGAGTGGCTGGAGGCCTGCCGGCCCGGCGCCCCCGCCACGTTCGAACGATTCGAGGCGGAACTGGCGGCGACCTACGCCGAGTACACGCCGGAGCGGGCCGCCGAGGAGTCCGGCGTGCCGGCCGCCGCCATCGTCGCCGTGGCCGACGCGGTGGCGGCCGCCGGCTCCGCCTTCAGCGCCCACACCTGGCGCGCCTCGGCGGCCGGGAACCTCGGCGGCTGGGCCACCGCGCGCTGCCTGTTCTTCCTCAACGTGCTCACCGGCAGCGTCGGTTCGGTCGGCGGCACCATCCCCAACGCCTGGACCAAGTTCGTGCCGGCGCCGGCGGCGCGGCCGCCGCACCCCACGACGTGGAACGAACTGACGTGGCCGAAGGAATACCCGCTGGCGTTCTTCGAGATGAGCTTCCTGCTGCCGCACTTCCTCAAGGAAGGCCGCGGCACGCTCGACGTCTACTTCACCCGCGTCTACAACCCGGTCTGGACCAATCCCGACGGCTTCACCTGGATCGAGGTCCTGCGCGACGAGTCCCTGATCGGACGGCACGCGGCGCTCACGCCGGTGTGGAGCGAGACGGCATGGTTCGCCGACTACGTCCTGCCCGTGGGGCTCGGCAGTGAGCGGCACGACCTGGCGAGCTTCGAGACGCACGCCGGCAGCTGGCTCGGGTTCCGCCAGCCGGTCCAGCGGGCGCTCAAGGAGCGTCTCGGCGAGCCGGTGACCGACACGCGGGACACCAACCCCGGCGAGGTGTGGGAGGAGAACGAGTTCTGGATCGAGTTGTCGTGGCGCATCGACCCCGACGGCGCCATGGGCATCCGGAAGCACTTCGAGTCCCCCTACCGTCCGGGCCAGAAGCTCCGGATCGACGAGTACTACCGGTGGATCTTCGAGCACTCGGTGCCCGGCCTGCCGGAGAAGGCGGCGGCCGAAGGCCTGACGCCGCTGGAATTCATGCGGACGTACGCCTCGTTCGAGATCCCGCTGAGCGGCTACGGGCGCCACGAGCAGGAGGTGAGCGCCGATGAGCTGGCCGAATCGCGCGTGGACCAGGCCACCGGCCGGGTGTACACCTCGCGTGCCCCGGCGCCCTCGCCCAACATCGTCCCGGTGCCCGCGCCGCCGGGAGACGCCGAGGGGCGGCGGGCCGCGGGGGTCATGGTGGACGGCGTGGCTCGGCGCGGTTTCCCGACACCGTCCGGGAAGCTCGAGTTCTACTCGCCCACGCTCGCCGCCTGGGGCTGGCCCGAGTACGCCATCCCCACGGTCGTCGAGAGCCATGTGAGTCCGCGCGCCGTCGACCACGGGCGCGGCGAGTTCGCCCTGGTGCCCACGTTCCGCCTGCCGGTGCTCATCCACACGCGTTCGGGCAACGCCAAGTGGCTGAACGAGATCGCGCACAGCAATCCGCTGTGGATCGCCACGGCCGATGCCGCGCGCCTGGGCGTCGAGGTCGGCGACCTGGTGCGGGTCGAGACCGAGATCGGGCACTTCGTCCTGCGCGCCTGGGTCACGGAGGGCATGCGTCCGGGCGTCGTCGCCTGCTCGCACCACCTGGGCCGCTGGCGCGTGGCCGACACCGAGGGCGTCGACCGCTGGAGCAGCGCGCTGGTGCGGCTCGAGGAGCAGGCCGGCGGCAGGTGGCGCATGCGGCGGATCAAGGGCGTGGAGCCGTGGGCCAGCGGCGACGACGACAGCGCGCGCGTCTGGTGGCGGAGCGCGGGCGTCCACCAGAACCTCACCTTCCCGGTGCACCCCGACCCGATCAGCGGCGCGCACGCCTGGCACCAGAAGGTGCGGGTGGTGAAGGCCGGGCCGGATGACGAGGACGGCGACGTGGTGGTGGACACGGCGCGCAGTCACGAGATCTACAAGGAGTGGCTGGCCATGACCCGACCGGCACCCGGCCCCGACGGATCCCGGCGGCCTCACTGGCTGCTGCGGCCGCTGCGGCCGGCGGCCGCCGCCTATCGGCTGGAGACGTAGCGGCTCAGGCCGCCCGCACCACCAGCGCCGCGCAACGCCCGCCGA
>CAZJZC010000226.1:0-4012 GCA_964550365.1 uncultured Gemmatimonadales bacterium
TGGGCGTCAGGATGTCGGTAATCAGCGCCATGACTGGGTTCTCCGCAAAAGGACGTTACGGTCGTTCGCTCGCGTCGCGCTGGCGGGTTACGCCACGGTGATGGTCTGGCCGGGGTAGACCTTGGGAATGGCGATGTACTTCGACAGGTCGTCGTTGGGGATGATCTCGAACATGCCGCCGATCTTCTGGCCGGCGGTCGAGAGGGCAACCGACGTGGCGGCGACGTTGTTGAACGTCACGAGCTTGGCGGCCGGTGCCGTCACGGTCATGTTCTGGTTGGCTTCGGAGGCGAACCCGAACCGCTGACCGCGGGAGATCGTCGCCGGCAGGGTGAAGTTCACCGCGCCCGCCGCGCCGCGGGTGGTGAAGCACACGTCGTTGTCCTGGTCGTTGACCACGGTGTAGTCCGCGGTCTTGGGGATCATTTCGAGCCAGCCGCCCTGCGCGCCGAAGAGGCGGTCGTCGAACACGAAACGCCCGTGCATCTGCCGGCGGGCCTGCATGTCCAGGCCGAGCAATTGGGACGCCCGCACCGGGCCGCTCACCAGGAGCATGCCCATGCGCTGGACGGCGGCGGCGTCGTTGTCGGTCATGCGCCGGGCTTCCAGGAGGACGCCGGCGACGAAGTTGGTGCCGTCCGTGGCGGTCGGGTCGTACTGCTTGGCCAGGCCCGTGGCGGTCACGATGCCCATGAGCAGGCCGTGGCGGAGCTCCGTGGTCGGCGTGTTGCCGGCGTCCACGGCCGCCGAGTCGATGGCCACGCCCTTGATGAGGTGGAAGTTCGTCCCGCCCCAGAGGCAGGAGCGCTCCGCCGTCACCGCCGCGGCGGACAGTCCGGGCATCGCCGAGTAGCCGAAGAGGTCAGGCATGGGTCGTCACTCCGCTTCGTTAGGGACACCCGGGAACCGCACCGATCGCCGCCCGGCCTACTTGGCCGCGCCGGCCGTTGGGACGCCGCCGCCGGTGAGGGCGAAGAAGCCGTCCACGGCCTTTTTGGTTTCCGCTTCGGACTGGGGGCCGCCGAGCAGATACGCCGGCGGGTCGATGGCCTCCGCGCCGAGGCTGAGCCGCTGGGCCGACCAAGCCGAGCTCGGCTCGAGATCCTCATAGGCCGCAATCTTGGCCAGCACGGGGCTCGGCGACAGCTCTCCCTCGGCCGTCAGGCTCAGTTGCACCTTGCCCAGCTCGGCCTTGAGCTTCTGGTGGACCGGCGGGCCGACTCGGCCCGTGCTGAGCAGGGCGTCGGCGCGCGTCTGGAGGTCCTTGTGGGACAACTGAAGCAAGCGCCGCTCGGCCGCCGTCGGCTGCGGCTTGCCGCCGAGGCTCATGCCCACCGGCGGGGGCGGGGCTTGGGGGACCGCTTCCGCTTCCGTCTCGGGGCCCTTCTTGGTGAGGGCCGCCGTGTGGAGGCGGTCCAGAAGGTTCTCCGGCGTCGTGTCGTCGGGGAGGACCAGGCCGACGTCGGCCAGGGCCGCGAGGACGGTCTTCAACTGCTTGCCGCCGTCCTCGCCGTCGGGCTTCTTGTCGTTCGGCTTCTGGGTGTCGTCGGGCATGGTCGTGTCTCCGCGGTAGTCGGCCAGGCTGAGGGAGATCGCCCCGTGAGAAAACGCCACGGGCTTGAAAGGCTGCTGGCGGTGCTGCACGGGCCGCGGGGTGGCGGCCAGCTCGACGACCGACGCGCCGGGCCAAAAACGCCCGTCGCCGTCGGTCCAGTCGTGCGCGATCGTCGGCGAGACGAACCGCACCGCCGGCAGCCGCTTGGCGTCGTCGTCCACCGGGACCGCCACGCGCCCCGCCAGGAACCCTTCGGGCGAAAGGCTCGCCGACTCGACGTGGCCCAGGGTCAGCCGCGTCTGGTCGGCGGTCAGTTTCGACAGCTCCGCCTTGGTCCGCGGCGCGAGGCCCTGGTGCTCCCAGGAGACGGGGATTTGCAAGCCGGCGGCCAGCATTTCCTCCAGGCGGCGGGCCAGGTGGGCCACGTCGCCGGCGCTGGCGTGGAAGGTCCGGCCGTCCTTGAGGCGGTAGGTGCCGGGATACAAGAAGTCCTTGTCGAACGTCGCCATGACCGCCCCACTGTAGCACCCGCACGGGGCGTGCAAGTGGTACGGTGGGCCGCACCACCCAAGGGGACGCGCCATGGCACTGGACTACACCGGGGCGAACGCAGGGATATTCACCCGCGTGGGCAAGCTGATTAAATACATCAACTCCCACCTGGCCGACGCCACGACGAACCTCCCGGCGGAACTGAAGGCCATCGCCGACCTCTACGAAGCCGCCGACCTGACCGGGCAGATCGCCGGCCTGTACGGGAGCTACGACGGGTTCAAGGGCCAGGTCGTGGGGTTCCGCCGCACCCTGGCGGGTTACGCGAACAACACCCTCTTGGACCCGGTGACGGTCCTCTCCCAACTCGGTCTGGTCACCGCCGACATCAGCGCCGTCACCGCGGCCCTCATTCAGCAGATGATCCTGGACTCCAAGACGGTCCAGGTGTGCGCGACGACCGTGGGGAGCGTCACCGCGGCGGCGGCGAACGTCGGCAACGGGACGGCGCTGGTGACGAAACTCCTGGACGGGTACAACGCGCCCGTGCTGGGGGGCCGCAGCCACATCCGGTACGCGGGGCTGAACTCCGAACTGGCGGTCACGTCGGAGACGATGACCTTGGTGTGCACCGCCGACTCCAACGTGTCGGGCACGCGCGAGGGCGGGGAGCGGTTCGGCTGGAGCGGCGGGGCCCAGTACCAGGCCCTGGACTACCAGACCGAGGGCAGCGGCCAGGGGCCGACGTTGGCCGTTGCCAACTCCGGGTTCTTCCTGGTTCAGGACGGCGACTTCGAGAACTGGGGCGGGACCGGCAACAACACGCCCACCAGTTGGACCATCGACAACGGCACCGCCGGAACGCACATCTTCCGCGAGAGCGGGGCCGGCAACTTCCACCGGGGCACCTACGGGATGAAGTTCCTGGGGACCGGCGCCCAGACGACCATCGGCGTCAGCCAGGCGATCAGCCCGACCACGCTCAAGGCGCGGCGGTGCTACTGCGTCTCCGTGCGGATCAAGGCGTCCGCGGTGCCGGCGGCGGGCAACATCAAGGTCTACTTTAGCGGCACCGGGTACGCCGCCGGCGCGTCGGAGAAGATCGACATTGCCGCCGGGGCGTTCCCGACGGCGGCCTTCACCGCCGCGGGGAGTTTGCAGAGCTTCTTCGTGGTGCTGCCGGCGCTCATCCCCAGCGACTGGAAACTGGTCGTCGAAATCACGGGCACGCTGTCCAACGGCGTGGCGGTGTACTTCGACAGCCTCGCCCTGGCCGAGGTGGTCTACCACGGCGGCGTGGGGGCGTGCCTGGTCGCAGGGAGCACGCGGTTCGCCCTGGGCGACCGGCTGACGTTCACGCTCGCCAACGACGACGCCGGCAAGTTCCAGAAGTTCTGGCGGCAGTGGTTCAAGGCGCAGCTCCCCTCCAGCGGCGCGCCCAACATCCCCGAAGCCTTAGCGACCTAGCAGGCGATGGCCGGTTGGGCGCGAACGATGGTCCCCGCCGGGATCGGCTCGTCGATCCGCTCGGGCGCTGGGGCGGGCCGATCCGCCTCGACCGCGTTCTCAGGCCGGGGACGCTTGAAGATCACCCAAAGGCCGGGGACCATTTCCGTGGAGAAGTGACTCGCCTTGACGGGCATCGGAACGGCCACGGCCAGTTCCCAGCCCTCGCCCCCGATGCGCGACAGGGCGTCGGCGGCGCCCGCGACGGCGACAATCTCGACGCGGTACTCCCAGCGGGTCATGGCCGCTTGCCGCCTTTCTTGTCTTTCTCCGCGGCGAGCTGCGTAGCCAGGTCGTTCGCCCGCGCCTCGGACTCCTGGAGGGCCTGCCACAGCAAGGCCTCGTCGCCGACGCAGAAGCCCACGCGCCCGTCGGCGCGGCGCTTGACGGGCTTGAGCCCGCCGGTTTCGATCACGAAGCCCAACTCCACGGCCATCAGTTGCTCCCGGCGAGGACGTA
>CAZJZC010000227.1:0-4005 GCA_964550365.1 uncultured Gemmatimonadales bacterium
TAGCGAAATCACCATTCTGCAGGATCCCAACCCCCGCTAAGGTGCCCAGGCTCCCGACGCGCATCTCCCTGGTCGGTTCGGCGTTCGCCCTCGCGGCGCTGGCGGTGGTGGTCCGCGCCGGCCAGCTGCAGCTGGTGCAGGGCGCCGAGTGGCGCGCGCGCGCGGCCGGCCAGCACACCATCCAGGTGTCGCTGCCGGCCCGGCGCGGCACGCTGTTCGACCGCAACGGCGTGGCCCTGGCCGTCAGCCAGGAGACCTTCGGCGTCGGCGTGGCGCCCCGTGAGCTCGACGACGCGCGGCGCGCCGCCCGGCTCATCGCGCGGGTCGTCGGCCGGCCGTTGCGCGAGGTCGATGACGCCCTCCGCAGCGGCCGCGTGTGGCTGGAATGGCCGGGCCCGTTCACCTGGGAACAGGTGACGCCGCTCCGCGGGCTGGGCGGCGTGCACCTCGCGCGCCGGCTCGAGCGGTTCTATCCGCGGCCGGAGCTGGCGACGCGCGTCGTCGGCCGGGTGGACGCCCGGGGCCGCGGAGGCAGCGGCCTGGAGCGCGCCTTCGACTCGCTGCTCGCGGGCCGCGCGGGGACGGCCGTGCACCTGCGCGACAACCGCGGCCGGACCTATCCCTCGCCCAGCCGCCCGGCGGCCGAACCGATCGACGGCGCCGACGTGGTGCTGACGCTCGACGCCGAACTGCAGGAGATCGCCGAGCGTTCGCTGGCCGAGGCGGTGACGTCGGCGCGCGCCAGCGGGGGCGACGTCATCATCCTCCAGCCGGCCACCGGCGAGATCCTGGCGCTCGCCAGCGTGCGCCGCACGGGGGCGGGCGGGGCCGTCGGGGTCATCGGCGACCCGTACGAACCCGGCTCGACGGCCAAGATCTTCACCGCCGCGGCCCTGTTGCGCCTGGGCAAGGCCCGGCCGCTCGACACCGTGTACGCCGAGCGCGGGACCTGGACGCTGGGCGCGCGGACCATCCACGACACCCATCCGCTCGGCACGGTCAGCCTCGATGACGTGATCCGGTACTCGAGCAACATCGGCATCGCCAAGATGGCCCAGCGCCTGACGCCGGCCGAGCACTACGAGGCGCTGCGCGACTTCGGCTTCGGCGCGCCGACGGGGATCGAGTTCGCCGGCGAGTCGCCCGGCGTGCTGCGCCCGCCGCGGGCTTGGTCCGAGCGGAGCGCGGCGAGCCTGGCGATGGGGTACGAGCTGTCGGTGACGCCGCTGCAGCTGGCCAGCGCCTACGGCGCGTTCGCGAACCAGGGCGTCCTGCTCGAGCCGTCGCTGGTGCGGGAGGTGCGGCAGGGCGGCGCGGTGCGCTGGCGCCACGCGCCGCGCCCGGTGCGGCGGGTGGTCCCGCGGGCCGTGGCCGACCAGCTGGCGCACATGCTCCAGGGCGTGGTGGAGGAGGGCACCGGCCGGCGCGCCGCCCTCGGCACCTACGCGCTGGCCGGCAAGACCGGCACCGCGCGCCGCAGTATCGGCGGCCGCTACGAGGAGGGCCGCTACACGGCCAGCTTCGTGGGGCTGTTCCCGGCGGTGCGCCCGCAGCTGGTCCTGCTGGTCAAGATCGACGACCCGGCCGGCGACTACTTCGGCGGCTCCACCGCCGCCCCGGCGACGCGCGCCATGCTGGAGGCCGCGCTGGCGACCCCCGCCGTCACGCTCGACCGCTCGCGCCTGTCGCAGCGGCGGGCTCCGGCGGCGCTGGACGCGCCCGCGCGCGACAGCGCCGCGGTGGTCGTGGTGGACTGGCCGCTCGGCCCCGACGCGCGCGTGCCGCGCCCGGACCGGGCGGTGCCCGACGTGTCCGGCCTCGGCCTCCGGGCGGCGGCGCGCGCCCTGCACCGGGCAGGCTTCCGCGTCGAGGTCGCGGGATGGGGCAGGGCCGGGGCCACGGTGCCGGCGGCCGGCGCCATCCTGGCGCCCGGCAGCACGGTGCGACTGGTGGCGGGCGATGGTCCGCGCTGATGCCCTGCGGCAGCGGCTCGATCGGGCCGGCCTGCTGGTGCGCTGGCCGGCCGCGACGGCCGACGCCTTCACCGGCGTGACCAGCGACAGCCGGCTGGTGGTGGCGGGCGCGCTGTTCGTCGCCTGGGCCGGCACCGCCGCCGACGCGCACGCCTTCGTGCCGGCGGCGGCGGCGGCGGGAGCGGCGGCCATCGTCGCGGAGCGGCCGACCGAAGCGCCCGTCCCGGTCATCGAGGTCACGGACGGCCGGAGAGCCGCCGCGGTGGCGGCGGCGCTCTTCTTCGGCGACCCGGCCGAGGGCCTCGACCTGCTGGCGGTGACGGGCACCAATGGCAAGACCACCAGCGTGCACCTGCTGCGTCACCTGTTCGGCGACGAGGCGCCGGCCGGGTCCATCGGCACCCTGGGGGCGGTCGACGGCACCGGCGCGGTCGTTCCCGGCACCGGCTCGCTCACCACGCCCGGGCCGGTCGAACTGCAGGCGGCGCTCGCGGCCATGCGCCGCAGCGGCGCGCGCACGGTGGCCATGGAGGCCTCGAGCCACGCCCTGCACCAGGAACGGCTCTGGGGCCTGACGTTCCGCGCGGCGGTGTTCACCAACCTGACGCGCGACCACATGGACTACCACGGCACCGAGGACGCCTACCTGGCCGCCAAGCTCCGCCTGCTCGAGCTGGTGGCCCCCGGCGGTGTCGTCGTCGTGAACGCCGACGATCCCGCCTGGCGGTCGGTGAGCGCCGGAGAAGGTCGCGTGGCGTTCGGCATCACGTCGGCGGCCGACCTGCGGGCGACCGAACTCAACGGGGATGCCCGCGGCATGCGCTTCACGCTCACCTGGCGGCGCCAGTCGGCGCGCGTGGCCCTGCCCCTGCTGGGGCGCTTCAACGTCGAGAACGCCCTCGGAGCGGCCGCCGTGGCCCTGGCGCTGGGCCGGCCGCTCCAGGGCGTGGCCGAGCGCCTCGGCCGGACGCCGCAGGTGCCGGGACGCATGGAGCGCCTGGCCGCCTCGCCGTGCGTCATCCTGCGGGACTACGCCCACACGCCCGACGCCCTGGCGCGCGCGCTCGAAGCACTGCGGCCCTTGACGAAGGGCCGCCTGATCGCGGTGTTCGGATGCGGCGGCGACCGCGACGCCGGCAAGCGGCCGGTCATGGGCGGCATCGCCGCGCGGGCGGCCGATCTGGCCATCGTCACCAGCGACAATCCACGGACCGAGGATCCCGAACGCATCCTCGACGACATCGAGGCCGGCATGGGAACGACACCGCACCTGCGTATCGTGGACCGCCGCCAGGCGATCCAGCGCGCCGTCACCATCGCCCGGCCGGACGACACCATCGTGCTGGCCGGCAAGGGCCACGAGACCTACCAGGTCCTCGGCCGCGAGCGCGTGGCGTTCGACGAGCGCGAACTGGTGGCGGAGGCGGTGGAGCGGGTGAGCCGGTGACCGCGTTCGCCTGGAACGCGCTCGCGGTCACCCGCGCCCTGGGCCTGCCCGATGCCGGGTGGGGCCACGACTACGCCGGCATCAGCACCGACACCCGCCAGCTGGCCCAGAACGACCTGTTCGTCGCGCTGAAGGGCGAGCGGTTCGACGCCCACGATTTCCTGGCCGATGCGCGGCTGGCGAACGTCGGGGCCGCCGTGGTGCGGCACGGCACCCCGCGCTGGCCGGGCTTCGACTGGTTCGAGGTGGACGACACGCTGGCGGCCTACGGCCGGCTGGCCCGGTACCGGCGCGACCAGTTCACCGGCCCGGTGGTCGCGGTCACGGGCACCAACGGCAAGACCAGCACCAAGGAGCTCATCGCCGCCGCGCTCGCGCCGCGCTTCGCGGTGCACAAGTCGGAGCGGAACCTCAACAACCTGGTCGGCGTCCCCATGACCGTGCTGGCCGCACCCCTCGAGGCCGGCGTCATGGTCGTCGAGTGCGGGGCGAGCGTGCGGGGCGAGCTGGCGCGCCAGCGCGAGATCGTCCGGCCCGACATCGCGGTGGTCACCAACGTGGATGCCGGCCACCTCGAGGGGTTCG
>CAZJZC010000228.1:0-3975 GCA_964550365.1 uncultured Gemmatimonadales bacterium
GGCCGCCTGGAGGAACCGGCCGGTGCCCGCGGCGCACTGGGCGTTCATGCAGAAGTCGAGCACGTCGCCGTTGGCGTCCACCCGGATGGCCTTGGTGTCCTGGCCGCCCATGTCGAGCACCGTGCGGGTGCCGGGGAACAGGTGCGCGGCACCGCGCGCGTGGCAGCTGATCTCGGTCACCTGGTCGTCGCCGAAGGTGACCTTGTAGCGGCCGTAACCGGTGCCGATCACGCAGCCCACGTCGGCCTGGCGCACCACGGCGTCGTCGAGCGCGGCCTGGAAGGCCTGCTCGGCGGCGGTGACCACGTTGGCCCCGGTCATGATGAGGGACCGGCCGGCGATGCGGCCCGCCGCGTCCAGCACCACCGCCTTGGTCTGGGTGGACCCCACGTCCACGCCGCCCGCGTAGCGCATCCGTCCTCCGGTCAGGCCGTGGCCAGGGCGGCGGTGCGGAGCCGCCGCGAGGCCAGGCCTTCGAAAAAGGCGTCGATCCGGTTCTTGAGCTGGGCCTCGGAGACCACGCGCCGGTCCATCATGTCCGACTCGATGTACAGGCACTGCACGTCGCGCTCGCGCATCAGCGCCTTGCGGCTGCCGGCCAGGCTGGTCGACACGGTGCGGCAGCTCTTGACCGGGTGGAACACGATGCCGTCGGCGGCACAGTCGTCCACCTGTTCGCGCAGCTGGCGGTCGTGGAAGAGCATGGCGTCGCCGGCGTGGCGCACGCCCACCAGCACCCCCTCGGCCAGGCTCTCGACCGGCCGCGACAGGTCGTACTGCCAGCCCAGGTCCAGCCCGCCGGCCGCGAACCACAGGTAGGTCGAGCCCACGAACACGCCGCCGCGGTCGGCGAACATCTCGTGGAAGCGGCGGAAGATCGGGTAGCACGGCACGCCCACGAACAGCAGCCGGTACTGCTCCTCGGCGATGGTGCCCACGCCGTGGGCCACCTTCCACTCCATCTCCTCGACCAGCCGCTCGAAGTAGTCGGCGCCCTCGCTGGTGCCGCGCAGGGCGTTCAGCACGCCCAGGTAGATGGTGCCGTCCACCAGGGCGTTGAACGGCGCCGGCCGCGCCTGGTTGAGCTGGAGGATGCGCTGCCAGGACCGCGCCATGCGGTTGGTGTGGTGCATGGTCTCGCGCAGCCGCTGGGGGTCGAAGCGGCGGCCGGTGAGCCGCTCGCACTCGGCGATCAGCTCGCGCAGCTGGAGTTCCAGGTAGGTCCGGTCGTGCTCGAAGGCGTCGCTGCCGGGCGGCGCGCCGCCGCCGGCGCCGCGCGAGCCGGGGATGTCGAGCGTGAGCATGGGAATGCGGTAGTACCGCTCCCAGAACTCGGCCCACTTCACGTAGGTGTTGCAGGCGTTGGTGGCCAGCGCCAGCGACGGCTTGGGGATGCGCCCCATGGGGTGCCGGCCGTCCTGGAGCTGGACGGCGACGTCGGCCTTCACGTAGCCGCAGATGTCGGGCGAGTAGCCGTAGTCCTCGGCCGCGCCCAGGTACTCGTGCGCCACGTGGCGCACCGCCGTCTGGAGCGCGTTGATCTCGGGGAACACCAGGTGCAGGTCGAAGGCCCGCAGCACCTCGGCCAGCGAGCCCATCACGAACACGTAGGCCGCCGCCTCGCCCCGCCCGGCCGCCTGGTCGAGCCGGCCGAACCAGTCGCGCATGAGGGCCGCGCCCTCGGCGGCGCCGCGCCCCGTCAGCTCCGTTGCCGTCGTAGTCATGCGCTCCTCAGTCGAACAGGATGCTCTCGACGAACGTCTCCAGCTGGAGCTGGAGCTGGTCGAACCCGGACATCTTCTCCTCGAACTCGGTCACGAAGTACGGGATGCCGGCCTCGTCGAGCGCCCGCGTGTAGGCCACCTGCTCGTCGAGCCCCGGCTCGCACATCTTGGCCGCGGCGAGGATGGCCGCCTGGGCGCCCGCGCCGCGGATGCGCGCCAGCAGCATCTCCTCCTTGGGCTTGCGGCGGTCGTGCTGCACCGGCGAGTACGAGGAGTGCTCGAGGTAGGCGTGGGCCAGCGCGCCCAGCGGGTCCGAGGTGGCGCCCACGTCGTCCACCAGGAAACGCAGGCCGATGAGCAGGTCGTCGTCCACCACGTCGCACGACTGGCCGATCGTGGCCAGCAGGTCGAGCGGCGGCTGCTCGCAGAAGCCGCCCTCGAACACCACGCGGATCTTGTCCCGCGCCCGGGCCTCGCGTTCGCGGATGCGCGGCAGCAGCGCCGCCAGCAGGGCGTTGTGCTCCTCACGCGGCAGCAGGCCGCCCAGGGCGACCAGCACGTAGGCCTGGTCCACCGGCAGCCGCCATGGCGCCTCGCGGCGCAGGGCGTACAGCTCGCGCACCAGCCGCCGGTTCTCGTTGAAGACGCCTATCGAGTGGCGCAGGTCGGCGCCGGTGGCGTGGTGGCCGGAGATGGCGGCCAGCTCCTGGAGCACCCGCTGGTACTCGCCCCGCAGCCAGCCGGGCGCCGCCGGCGAGTTGGCGTTCTGCGGCAGGTACAGGATCTGCGCCGGGTAGGGCAGGTTCCGCGACCACACGCCGGCCAGGTTGCGGGCCGCGTCGCAGATGGGGTGCGTCACGAACGTGTCGAGCGGCAGCCGCCCGTCCAGCGCCACCTCGAGCGAACTGCGCAGGATCGAGCACAGATACGAGCCGAAGTGCGAGTCGGCCTGTCGCATGTCGACCGGCGCGCCGCGCACCTTGACCGGCAGCATGCCGGCCGCGTGCGCCAGCTCCTCGGGGAAGTAGACCTGGAAGTGGCCCAGCACCGTACCGCCGCGTTCGCGCCAGGCGTGCACGGTGGGGAACGACGTGTCCTCGACCAGGTCGCGGCACGCCGCCAGCGCCGCGTCGAGCGGCAGCGCCGCGACGGCCGCCGTGTCGAACGCCGTGGCGGTGGTCATCAGGCCTCCTGCCACACCGGCGCGCGCTTCTCGAGGAACGCCGCCAGCCCCTCGCGCGCGTCGGGCGTGGGCATCAGGTCGCGCAGGTAGAGCTCCTCGATCCGCTCGATGGCCGAGCCGAAGGGCAGCGCGCCGGAGCCGGCCACGGCGAGCTTGGCCATGCGCATGGCGGTGCCGGACTGCGCCGCGAGGCCGGCGATGAACCGCTCGGCGTGGGCCGGGAAGAAGTCGGTCTCGTAGATCGCCGTCACCAGGCCCAGGCGTTGGGCTTCGATGGCGGTGAGGCTGCGGCCGGTGAGCACCAGCTCCATGGCCACCAGGCGACCGACCAGGCGGGGCAGCAGCGCGGCCGCCACCGGCGGGAACACGCCCAGGCGGATCTCGGGCAGGCCCAACCGCAGGTCGTCGCGGGCCAGCACCATGTCGCAGGCCAGCGCCAGTTCGCAGCCGCCGCCCAGGGCGGCGCCGTGGACCAGGGCGACCACCGGGGCCTCGAAGTTCAGGACCTGGCGGATGACCTCGTGGAACGCGTCCAGCATGCCCTCCACGCGGTCGGCGGTGTGATCGGCCACGTCCACGCCGGCGCAGAACGCCTTGCCGGCCCCGGCGATGGTGAGCACCCGCAGGCCGGGCAGGGCGCGGGCTTCGGCGAGCGCGGCGGTCATCTCCCGCAGCGTGGCGATGTCGAGCACGTTGAGGGGCGGCCGGTCGAGCGTCAGGCGCGCCACGGCGCCCGCGTGCTCGAGCCGCACGGCGTTCACGGCACCCCCGCGCCGGCCGGCACAGCGTGCGCGGCGAGTGCCGCGCCGCAGGCGCCGCAGAAGCTGAAGCCGGTGGGGATACCGCGGGCGCCGCAGGCGGGACAGTCGGCCTCGTAGGGCCCCCACACGAACTCGCTCGAACCGCCGGCGGCGGCGCGGCCGCGCAGGCCCAGGTAGTCGGCGGGCCGCTTCTCCACGAAGGCGCGCATGCCTTCCCACGGCTCGGCGGTGGTGTAGTGCGTCGAGAGCCAGTCGCGGGCGTGACCGATGGTCTGGTGCCAGGCCAGCTCCTTCCAGAAGTTGACCT
>CAZJZC010000229.1:0-3950 GCA_964550365.1 uncultured Gemmatimonadales bacterium
AGTGCTTCCACTGCATGATCACGGCGCGCCGGATCGCCGAGGCGTTCCGCATGGTCGTGATGGTCCTCTCGGACGCCAACCTCGCCACCGGGGTCCAGCCCTTCGCCCGGCCGGCGCTCGACGCGCGCTGGCACGCGGCGCCGCTCGGCGCCCGCCCGGTGCCCCCGGGCCTGCGCCCCTACGACTGGAACGCCGAGACCGGCTTGTCGCGGCGCTTCATCCCCGGTCAGCCGGAGGGCATGCACACGGCCACCGGCCTGGCCCACGACGAGCGGAGCAAGGTGGCCTACGACCCCGACATCCATCAGCGCGGCTGTGCCATGCGCAGCCGGAAGCTGGCGGCGCTGGCCGCCACGCTCGAGCCGCCGGCCGTGTACGGCGGCGAAACCGGCGATCTGCTGGTGGTGGGCTGGGGCAGCACCAGAGGCGCCATCGAGGAGGCGGTCGACCGGCTCCGCGCCGAGGGCCGCCAGGTCTCGTCGGTGCACCTCAGGTTCCTCTCGCCGCTCGAGCCCGGCCTGCGCGCCATCTTCGAGCGGTTCCCGCGCGTCATGACGGTCGAGATCAACTACTCCGACGAACCGGACGATCCCTTCATCACCGCCGAGAACCGGCGCCGTGGTCAGCTCGCCTGGCTGCTCCGCGCCGCCACGCTCACCGACGTGGACTGCTGGACCCGCGTGCCCGGACAGCCCCTGCGGCCCGGCACCATCGCCCAGGCCGTCCGCGACCGCCTGGACGCCGGGAGGACCCGCCCATGACCACCGCCTGTGCCCTCCTGGCGGGCGTGCACGACGACGACCGGTCGTTCACCGCCGCCGACTACGCCGGTGCCGTGCCCCGGTGGTGTCCCGGCTGCGGCGACCACGGCATCCTCAACGCCGCCGAGCGGCTGCTGGAGGCCGCGCAGCTGCGGCCCGAGCAGACGGTGTTCGTCTCGGGCATCGGCTGCTCCAGCCGCTTCCCGCACTACCTCAGCACCTACGGCTTCCACGGGCTCCACGGACGCGCCCTGCCCGTCGCCACCGGCATCAAGCTGCGCAATCCGTCCCTGCACGTGTTCGTGGTGATGGGCGACGGCGACTGCACCTCCATCGGCGCCGGTCACTGGGTCCACGCGATCCGCTACAACATGAACATGGTGGCCCTGCTGCTCGACAACGGCGTGTACGGCCTGACGAAGAACCAGACGTCGCCCACGACGCCCCGCGGGCATCCGACGAACACCCAGCCGCGCGGCAGCCGGCTGGACCCGCTCGATCCGCTGTCGGCGACACTGGGCATCACCAACGCCTCGTTCGTGGCACAGACGGCCGACTGGGTCCCGGCCCACCTGTACGAGACCCTGCGCGCCGCGGCCGCGCATCGAGGGTTCGCCTTCGTGCGCATCCTCCAGCGCTGTCCGCAGTACACCGACGACCTGTACGACGCCGTCGTGCGCGACCCGGCCCTCAACGAGATCCTCACCCACGAGCGGGGCATCACGGTCCCGGCCCTCGACGCGATCTACCGGAACCGCGTGCGCCACGACCCGTCCGACCTGGACGGGGCGCGCCGCCTGGCCGAGCCTGGCGCCATCCGGCTCGGGCTCTTCTATCGGAATCCGGACCTCCCGTGCTATGACGAGATCCTCCGGCTCGAGGCCCGGTCGGCCGCGGAGCGGATGGCCATGATGGAGAAGGAGCTGGACCGCCATGCCGTCTGACCTGCGCGGGGCCGTGCTCGCGGCGCTGGCGCCGCAGATCCGCGCCCTGCACGCGTCGCTCGCCGCCGCGGCCGAGGAGATCCGGGGGTGGCTGGCCACCCAGGACGCGGACGAACGGACCGCCGCCGTACGCTGGCAGGCCGAGCTGGGGCCGTTCGCCGCGGGACGCGTTGCCGGCGGTCGGCTGGCACAGCTGTTCTCCACGGCGGCGAAGGCCGAGCGCGGCGACGTCGCGGCGACCCGCCGCGGACTCGACGTGCTCGACCGCCTCGTAGCGCGCCACGAGGACCTGGTGTCGGTGCGCGTGCCGCCCGGCGGCGACCTGGTGGCCGAGGTCGACCGGGCCCTGGCCGTGCTGGGCCGCGCCTTCGCGGCGGCACGCCTGATCGAGCGCGCGCGCGCCGGCCGCCCGCCCCGCCTGGAGGATCTGCGGGACCTCGACGCCCTGCCGTTCCGGCGCTGGAGCCGGGCCGAGCGGCGCGCCGCGCCGCCGCTCGTCGTGGAGGCGGACGGCGCGGACCTCGTGGTCGCCGGCCTGGCACCCTACCTCGACGGCCGGCAGCGCCTGGTGCTGATCGTCACGGGCGCCATGGCCAGCGCGCCGCTGGCGCGGCTCATCACGCCCGGCACCTTCGTCATGCAGACGGGCGACCCGGACGACCTCGCGCGGCTCACGCGCTGGGACGGCCCCGGTATCGCGGCCCTGGTCCCCGACACGGCCGCCCGCTTCGTCCACCGGCCCGACGGCGGCGCGCCTTCGTGGGAGCGCCTCACCGTCTCGCACCTGCCCGACGGGCCGATCCGCGCCCTCGGCGGGATCAGCGCGGCCCAGCAGACCGAGGACCTGCGCCAGCTGGCCGCGCTGGCCGAGCGGCCGGAGCCGGCGCCCGCCGCACCCGCCGCGCTGGTCGCCGCAGCCGAGTCCGCCGGGGCCCCGGCCGGCGAAGCGGTCTCCCCGGCCGACAAGCTGGCCGCCTGGCTCCTGCGCCAGGCCGACCTGGGCGACCTCGGCTAGCCTCGTGGACCTCGGCGCGGTGCTCGTGGCGGCGGCCATCCTGGGCTCGCTCGGCCTGTTCTTCGCCGCCCTCATCGCCCTGGCTCAGCGCCGCTTCTACGTCTGGACCGACCCCCGGATCGCGGCCGTCACCGGGTTGCTGCCGGGCTCCAACTGCGGCGCCTGCGGATTCGCCGGCTGCGCCACGTTCGCCGAGAACCTGGTGGGCGGCGCGATCCAGCCCGCCGGCTGCACCCAGCTGTCCGCCGACGGTGCGCTCGAGATCGCCGAGTACCTCGGCGTGAGCGTGGGCGAGGCGAACCGCCGCGTGGCGCGGCTGCTGTGCGGCGGCGACTGCGCGGCCTCGCCGCCGCGCGCGGAGTACCGCGGCCTGAGCACCTGCCGCGCCGCGACCGCCGTGACCGGCGGGGGCAAGAGCTGCCCCTGGGGCTGTCTCGGCCTCGCCGACTGCGCCGTGGCCTGCGACTACGACGCCATCGTCATGAGCGACGCCGCCCTGCCGCTCGTCATCCCCGAGCGCTGTACCGCCTGCGGCGACTGCGTCGACGCCTGTCCCAAGGACCTGTTCGTGCTCATGCCCGTGGCGCACAGGCTCATCGTGCAGTGCCGCAGTCCGCTCGAGACCGCGCAGGCCGAGGCGCAGTGCCGCACCGCCTGCACGGCCTGCGGCAAGTGCGTGCTCGACGCCGCGCCCGGCCTGATCCGCATCGCCGGCGGTCTGGCGGTCATCGACTACGACCGCCATGCCGACGCAACGCCCGCCGCCACCGCCCGGTGTCCGACGGGTGCCATCGCCTGGGTCGAGGGCCGCCAGTTCCCCGGCGCCCGGGCCGCGAGGGAGGTCGCATGATGTTCCGACGACGCCAGGGCGCCGAGGCCGCGGCCGCGCCGCCATACCCCGGCGTGCCCGCCACGGTGGACGGCAGCACCGCCGTGGTGGAGATGGAGACCGCTGCGAGCGAGGCCGCCGGCGCGTATCCCATCACGCCCTCGACGCAGATGGGAGAGGGCTGGGCGCAGGCGGTGGCCGCGGGCACGCCCAACGTGCACGGACGCCGGCTGATCTTCTTCGAGCCGGAGGGCGAGCACGCCGCCGCCGCCGTGACCGCCGGGCTGAGCATGACCGGCCTGCGGGCCACCAACTTCTCGAGCGGCCAGGGCATCGCCTACATGCACGAGTCGCTCTACGCGGCCGTGGGCAAGCGCCTGACCTACGTGCTCAACGTGGCC
>CAZJZC010000230.1:0-3938 GCA_964550365.1 uncultured Gemmatimonadales bacterium
ACCGGCATCTACCTGCTGCTGTTCTACCGGATCGGCGCCCCGTACGCCTCGGTGGCGAGGATCACGGAGGACATCTGGCTGGGCGCCTGGACCCGGTCGCTGCACCGCTACGCGTCGGACGCGGCCGTGGTGGCCGCGGCGGTGCACGCCTTCCGCATGCTGGTCCAGCGCCGCACGTGGGGCTCGCGGGCGCTGGCCTGGGTCTCGGGCGTCATCCTGCTGCTCATCATCTTCGTCTGCGGGTGGACCGGCTACGTCATGGTGTGGGACGTGCAGGGCGAGGTGCTGGCGCGCGAGGGCGCGCGGTTCTTCGACGTCCTGCCGCTGTTCTCCGAGCCCATCAGCCGGACCTTCGACGGCGAGCGGGCCCTGCCGGCGGCCTTCTTCTTCCTGAACCTGTTCGCCCACGTGGCGCTGCCGGTGGCCGTCGGCCTCGGCCTGTGGCTGCACGTCTCGCGGGTGGCGCGGCCGGTGCTGCTGCCGCCGCGCGCCCTGGCCTGGGGCGTGCTGGGGGCGCTGGCCGTCGCCTCGGCGGTCCTGCCGGTGACCATGGCGCCGCCGGCCGACCTGTTCCGGATGCCCGGCCGGGCGCCGTACGACGTGTTCTTCGCCTTCTTCCTCCCGTTCACCCGGCCGCTGCCGCCCGGCGCGGTCTGGGCCATCGGCCTGCCGGCCTTCGCGCTGTCGGTCGCGGTGCCGTGGCTGATGCGCCCGGCCGCCGCCCGTCGCCCGCTGCCCTCGTCGGTGGACGAGCGCTCCTGCACCGGCTGCGAGCAGTGCTACCTGGACTGCCCCTACGAGGCCATCGCCATGGTGGCCCGGAGCGACGACCGCCCGTACCTCGTGGCGCGCGTGGACCCCGGGTTGTGCACCAGCTGCGGCATCTGCGCCGGCTCGTGCGCGCCGATGGGCGTCGGGCCGCCGGGCCGCACCGGCAAGGACCAGCTGGCCCGGGTGCAGGCCTTCGCGGCGGCGACCGCGGTCGCCGGGCGCGTCGTGGTGATCGCCTGCGAGCGCGGGGCCGGCCGGGTCGGCGCCCTCGACGCGCTCGACGGGTCGCCGGTCTACGGCGTGAGCTGCTCGGGGAACCTGCACACCTCGGTGGTCGAGTACCTGGTCCGCTCGGGCGCGGCCGGGGTGCTCATCGCCTCGTGCCCGCCGCGCGACTGCTGGAACCGCGAAGGAGGCACCTGGCTGGACCAGCGACTCTATCACGAACGCGAGGCCGAGCTCCAGCCGCGGGTGGACCGGCGGCGGGTGCGCACGGTCGCCGCCGGCGAGGCCGAGCGCCGGCTGGTGGTGGCGGCGCTGGCCGACCACCGGAAGGCCATGGAGGCCCTGGCGGCCGCCGAGCGCGAGGCCGAACCGCGGGTCGAGCGCGAGTGTGACGTGCCGGCGGCGCCGGCCGCCGGCGAGGCGGCCCGGTGAGCGGCGTGGCGCGGGGCGTCATCGGGACGGCGGTGGCCGCGGCGCTGACGCTGGCGCTGGTCGGGCTCTCGCGGGTGCCCTACACGGCGGTGCCGTCGGACGACGGCGCCCTGCGGCTCGCCTGGCGCTACAAGAGCGAGCACGTGGACCAGTGCCGGCGGCGGACGGCCGAGGAGCTGGAGCGCCTGCCCGCGCACATGCGCACCGAGCTGGTCTGCGAGCGGCGCCTGCGGCCCTACGCCCTGCGCGCGGCGCTCGATGACGGCGACCTGCTGGCCGATACCGTGCGCGCCGGCGGCGCGCGGGCCGACCGGCCGCTCAGCCTGTTCCGCCAGGTCGCCGTGCGGCCCGGCCGTCACCGGGTCCGCGTCAGCTTCGAGCCGATCGGTCCGGCGGCGGACACCGCGCTGGCGCGCCGGCGCCTGGCGGTCGACACGCTGCTGGTCTTCGCGCCGCGGCAGGTGGTGCTGGTGACGCTCGACGAGGCGCGCGGCGTGCTGGTGGTGCGGACCCGCGAGCCGCGGCCATCCGAGTGACGCGGCGGGCCGGCGCCGCCGGCCGTCAGCCGTCGTGGAGAGCGGCCATCGTTCGAAGCGCGCCCGCGTAGTCGCCGCTGGCCTCGGCGACGCGCATCGCCGCCAGCACCGTGACCGGGACGTGCGGACAGCCGGCGAAGGTCTCGGACAGCGGGCGGGTGAGCAGCTCGCGGGCCGGCCGCCGCCGCACGTGCGCCAGCACCTCGGCGCTGCCCGACGCCTCGGCCGCGAGCAGGGCCGCCCGGTCGAGGCCGAGGCCCGCCTCGACGGCCAGGGTCAGGGCCCGGAGCAGGCGGCCGAGGACATACGCCGGCCGCATCAGGTACCGTCCGACGACGCCGGTGAGCAGGGCGCCGCCGGCGAGGATCCACAGCGCCACGGCCCCGCCGGCCGCGACGACGTACGCGCCCGGCGTGCCGGCGACGGCCAGCGGCAGCGGCGCGATGACGGCGGCCGCGAGCGCCGTGAACATGGGATACGCCGCGTGGCGCAGGACCTTCAGCACCGCGCGGTCCTCGGCCTGGAAGTAGTCCGCCAGGAGCCGCAGGCAGTCGTCGAGCGATCCGGTTTCCTTCCCCAGGTCGAGGAGGGCGGTCTCGAACGGGGCCGCCGTGCCCGGTGCGGGCTCGTCGGGATGGCGGAAGCCGGCGCGCTGGCGCAGGTGCCACATGCGGTAGTAGGCGGCCTTGTCGCGGCCGCGGCGGACGGCGCGCAGGGCGGCCGCGACGCTGGTCACGCGAGGCGCCCGCCGCCCGGCGCCGCCTCAGTCACGGGTCTTGAGCATCGTCCGGGCCGCCTCGGCGGTGAGCGGCGGCGAGATGAGATACCCCTGCACCTGCTCGCAGCCCAGGGAGCGCAGGAACGCCACCTGCTCGGGGCGCTCGACGCCTTCGGCGATCACCTCCAGGTCGAGCGAGCGCGCCAGCCCCACGATCGAGCGGACGATCTCGGAGTTCTCCCCCAGCTCGCCGATGTTGGAGATGAACGCGCGGTCCACCTTGATGGCGTCCATCTCGAACTTGTGCAGGTAGCTCAGCGACGAATACCCGGTGCCGAAGTCGTCGAGGTCGATGCGCACGCCGAGGGCGCGCAGGCGGCTCAGCATGTCGGCCGCGGCGCCGGCATTCTCGATGATGGTGCTCTCGGTGATCTCCAGCCGGAGGCTGCCGGGCGGCACGTCCCAGGCGCCCAGCGCCCGGGCGACGTGGTCCACCAGGTCGGGCTGGCGGAACTGCCGCCCCGACAGGTTCACGCTCATGGTGAGCGGGGGCGACTGCGCGAACTGGCGCTGGAACTCGTGCAGCTGGCGGCAGGCCTCGCGCAGGACGGTCCGGCCGATGAGCACGATCAGGCCGGTCTCCTCGGCGGCGGCCACGAAGTCCTCGGGCTGGACCATGCCGCGCTGGGGGTGCTGCCAGCGCACCAGCGCCTCGAAGCCGGTGATCCGCCCGGTGCGGAGCGAGAGGACCGGCTGGTAGTGGATGCGGAACTCCTCGCGGTCGAGCGCGCGCCTGAGGTCGGTCTCCAGCTGGAGCTGGCTGACGGCCCGCGCATGCATCTCGACGTCGAAGACCTCGTAGCGGGCCTTGCCGAGCGCCTTGGCGCGGTACATCGCGATGTCGGCGTCGCGCAGCAGGTCGTCGGGCCGCTCGTAGCTGCTGCCGGACAGGGCGATGCCGATGCTGGTGCTGGTGAAGACCTCCTGCCCCGAGATGTTGAACGGCAGGTTGAGCTCGCGCTGGATGCGGTCGGCGACCCGCGTGGCGTCGCTGCTGTCCTCGATGTCGTCGAGCAGCAGGGTGAACTCGTCGCCGCCGAGCCGGGCCACGGTGTCGCCGGGCCGGATGCAGCGCTCCAGCCGCCGGGCGATGGCGATCAGCAGCTGGTCGCCGATGAGGTGGCCGAGCGAGTCGTTGACCACCTTGAAGCGGTCGATGTCGAGGAACAGCAGGGCGAAGGCGAAGTCCGCCCGGC
>CAZJZC010000231.1:0-3858 GCA_964550365.1 uncultured Gemmatimonadales bacterium
TGCAGGCACTTCTTGGTCATGGCGTGCGCGAACGCGGGCCCGCGCGCCAGTTCGGCGGCGAAGGCCTGGGCTTCGGCCAGCAGTTTCGGCGCCTCGATTACGCGGTTGTAGAAGCCCACGCGCTCGGCCTCGGCGGCGTCCATGAAGCGGCCGGTGTACAGCAGGTCGGCGGCGCGGCCCTGCCCGATGATGCGCGGCAGCAGGGCGCAGGCGCCCATGTCGGCGCCCGACAGCCCGACCTTCACGAACAGGAAGGCCACGCGGCTGGCCGGCGCGCCGAAGCGCAGGTCGCTGGCCATGGCCAGGATGGCGCCGGCGCCGGCGCAGACGCCGTCCACCGCGGCGATGATGGGCTGGGGACAGCGCCGCATGGCCTTCACCAGGTCGCCGGTCATGCGCGTGAAGGCCAGCAGGGCGTCCATCTCGCCCTTCTCGCGGCGCTCCACCAGCGGCCCGATGATCTCGTGCACGTCGCCGCCCGAGCTGAAGTTGCCGCCGGCGCCGGTCAGCACCACCGCGCGCACCTCGGGGACGAAGCGGAGCCGGTCGAAGAGGTCGCGCAGTTCGGCATAGCTCTCGAACGTGAGCGGGTTCTTGCGTTCGGGACGCACGAGCGTGACGGTGGCCACGCGGCCGTCGAGCCGCCAGCCCACGTGCTCCGTCCGGATGTCGGTCGCCGGGATGCTGGTCGTCACGCCGCTCCTCCGCGCGAGGTCACTCGCCGCCCACCACGATCGCCTGGCCGGTGACGGCCGCGGCCGCCGGCGAGCACAGCCAGCCCACCGTGCCCGCCACCTCCTCGGGCGTCACCAGCGACCCGCGCGGCACCTGCCGCGCCAGGATCCTCACCGCCTCGGCCTCGGTCTTGCCGCCCCTGACGATGTTCGCCACCGCGAGGTCGGCCAGGTCGGTCGCCACGTAGCCCGGGCACACCGCGTTCACCGTGACGCCGGTCTTCGCGATCTCCAGGGCCAGGCTCCTGGTGAGGCCGACCACGCCGTGCTTGGAGGCGGCGTAGGCGCTGATGCGCGGCGCGCCCCGCACGCCGGCCACGGAGGCGATGGTGATGATGCGCCCGGCGCCGGCCTCCATCATGGGCCGCAGGACCTGGCGGATGCAGAGCCAGGGGCCCGTCAGGTTGACCGCGAGCAGGCGGTCCCACAGCTCGCGGCTGGTCTCGAGCAGGGTCGCGCCGTCGCCCTGCCCGGCGTTGTTCACCAGCACCTGCGGCGCGCCGAAGGTCTCGCGCGCGATGGCGAAGGCGTCGGTGACCGAGCCCTCGCTGGTGACGTCACAGCGCACCGCGGCGGTCTGGACGCCGTGGGCCGACGCCACCGCGGCCGCCTGGGCATCGAGCCGGCCCTGGTCGCGGCCCATGAGGGTCAGCGTCGCCCCCAGGCGCGCCAGCTCGTCGGCGATGGCGGCGCCGATGCCCTTCCCCGCGCCGGTCACCACCGCGTGCCGGCCCGCGAGGAACCGCCCGGCGTCCGGCTCCGTCATCCCGCCTCCGTCCCGTCGCCGTTCATATGGTGGCCGTGCCGCGCAGCTCGAGGTCCTTCCGGACCTGCCGCTCCAGCTGGGCCTTGCCCATCAGATACTGCACCGGCCAGAACTGCCCGGTCCAGCCCTGCGCGGCGGCCGCCCGCAGGGTCCACTGCGGATCGTGCAGGTGCGGCCGGGCCAGCGCGCACAGGTCGGCGCGGCCGGCGGCGATGACGGCGTTGACCTGGTCGTACTCGGTGATGTTGCCCACCGCGATCGTCGGCACGCCGGCCTCCTGCCGGATGCGGTCGCTGTAGGGCGTCTGGAACAGCCGGCCGTAGACCGGCCTGGCGTCGGGCGTGGTCTGCCCGGTGGAGACGTGGATGATGTCGGCGCCGGCCTGGTGGAAGGCGCGCGCGATGGCGACGGCCTCCTCGCCGCTGATGCCGCCGGCGGCCCAGTCGGTGGCCGAGATGCGGACCGACATGGGCCGGTCGGCGGGCCAGGCCTCGCGCATGGCGACGAACACCTCCAGCGGCCAGCGCAGGCGGTTCTCCAGCGAACCGCCGTACTCGTCGGTCCGGCGGTTGCTCAGCGGCGTCAGGAAGCTGGACAGCAGGTAGCCGTGGGCCGCGTGCAGTTCGATCATGTCGAACCCGGCCTTCTCGGCCATGCGCACGGCCCGCACGTGCTCGGCCCGCACCCGGTCCATGTCGAGCCGGTTCATGGCCCTCGGCGTCTGGTTCTTCGGCCCGTAGGCCACCGGCGAGGGGCCCATCACCGGCCAGTTGCCCTCCTCGAGCGGCTCGTCCATCCCCAGCCACATGAGCCTGGTGGAGCCCTTCCGTCCGGCGTGGCCGAGCTGGAGGCAGATCTTGGCGCGGCTGCAGGCGTGGACGAAGTCGGTGATGCGCTTCCAGGCGGCCACGTGGGGCGGCGTGTACATGCCCGTGCATCCGGGCGAGATGCGGCCCTCGGCCGAGACGCAGGTCATCTCGGTGAAGAGCAGGCCGGCGCCGCCCAGGGCCCGGGCGCCCAGGTGCACCAGGTGGAAGTCGTTGGGCATGCCGTCCTCGGCGCTGTACATGTCCATCGGCCCCACCGCGACGCGGTTGACCAGCGTCATGCCGCGCAGGCGGAACGGCGTGAACATCGGCGGCGGGACGGTCTCGGCCGGCGGCGCGAAGGCGCGCGCGGCGAACCAGCGCTCGACCCCGCCGAGGTAGGCGCCGTCGCGCAGGCGGAGGTTCTCGTGGCTCACCCGCTGACTGCGGGTCAGCAGGGAGTAGGCCAGCTGTTCGGGCGGCAGGTCGATGTAGCGGCGGACGTTCTCGAACCACTCCATGGAGTTGCGCGCGGCGTTCTGGAGCCGGAGGGCCTCGGTCTTCCGCTCGTCCTCGTAGCGCTGGAGCGCGGCGCCGAAGCGGGGCTCCTCGCCGAGGATGCGGGCCAGCGCGATGGCGTCCTCCATGGCCAGCTTGGTGCCCGAGCCGATGGAGAAGTGCGCCGTGTGCGCGGCGTCGCCCATGAGGACCACGTTGCCGTAGTGCCACCGCCTGTTGCTCACCCGCGGGAACTGGCGCCACGGGTTGGCTTCCTGGTGCAGCGAGTTGAACAGCAGGCGGTGGCCGTCCAGCCAGGGCGCGAAGGTGCGCTCGCACCAGGCCACGGTGGCGTCGGCGTCCATGGCATCGAGCCCGGCCGCGGTCCAGCTCTCCGGGTCGCACTCGACGATGAACGCGGAGTGCCGTTCGTCGAACCGGTAGGCGTGCACCTGGTACACGCCGGTGTCGGTCGTCACGAAGATGAAGGTGAAGGCGTCGAACAGGCGGGTGGTGCCGAGCCAGACGTAGCGGGCGGGCCGCACGTCCACGTCGGGCTCGAAGAAGTCCGCGTACTTCTGCCGCACCATGCTGGCGACCCCGTCGGCGGCGACGACCAGGTCGGCGTCGCCGAGGCCGAGGCCGGCGAGGTCGGCGTCGTCCCTGAGGTCGGTGTTGAACCGGAGGTCCACGCCGAGGTCCTCGGCGCGGCGCTGGAGGATCCGCAGCAGCTCGCGGCGGGCGATGCCGCAGAAGCCGTGGCCGCCCGAGGTGATGGTCCGGCCGGCCACGTGGATGTCGATGTCGTCCCAGCGGGCGAAGCCCGCTTCGATGGCCGCGTGCGTCTCGGGGTCGGCGGCGGCGAGGTTCTCGAGGGTCTGGGCCGAGAAGACGACCCCCCAGCCGAAGGCGTCGTGGGGGCCGTTGCGTTCGAGGACCGTGACCCGGTGGGAGGGGTCGGCCTTCTTCATCAGGATGCTGAAGTACAGGCCGGCCGGTCCGCCGCCGATGCAGACGATCTTCAGAGGGTCCCTCGCGCGCGAGACGATGAAGT
>CAZJZC010000232.1:0-3848 GCA_964550365.1 uncultured Gemmatimonadales bacterium
GGCGAGGCGCGACACCGTCCGCTCCAGCCGGTGATCGGTTCGCACACCGGCCCCGTGCTCGAGATGGAGCCGTTCCGACCACGTGCGGCGCGACGCCGCCAGCGTGCCCCGCTCGTCGCTCAGCGACCAGTTCGTTTCGAGCCGGCTGCCGCGCCCCCAGCGCGCCGTATGCGCGACCGACGCGTACCAGGCATGCTGCGTCCCCGCGACGCTGTCGTCGAGCGCCAGCCGCCGTACCTCGACGCTGGTCTTGGTGCTGGCCGCCGAGAGGCGCAGCATCCGCTGGGACTGCAGGGTCGCCACCGGCGGCGCGTCGGGCGACGGACTCCAGCGGTCGTCGCTGTGGCGCGTCGACCAGCCCAGCTGCATCGGGAACGCGCGGTTGCGCCACCACAGCGTGGCGCCCGCCGCCGACGTCGCGAATGCGCGCCGGCTGCCGAACCCGCCGGCGCTCGTGCCGCCCGCGCGCGATGCCTCGGTCGTCAGGTACAGGCGCCGCGCGCCGAGGAATCTCGCCCCGCCGGCCAACTCGAGACTGCGCGCGTCCAGCACGTCGTCGTACGCGCTCTGGCTCCGCTGCTGGAAGGTCGGGCGCAGGGTCAGGGACCATTGGAGCACGCCCGGCCCGCCGACCGATCCGGTGAGCGGCAGCGCCAGCCAGGTGCGGACATCGCGCGCCGTCGCCGCGCCGGCGTCGCCGGTCCGGAGCCGCTGCCCGTCGACCTGGACGCCCGCTTCGATGCCGCCGGCCGGCACGCGCAACAGCCCCTGGGCCGCCGCCGGCGCGGCCGCCGCCGGCAGCAGCAGCGCGGCCAGCACGGGCCCGCGGAGGAGTGCCACCGGCCTCAGCCGCCCGCGGCGGCGTCCGCGCGTGCCACGTGACAGCGCTGACATGTCCCCACGGTGGCCGGGAATGCGTTGCGGCCGTCGTGGCAGGCGCCGCACCTCCGGCCGTCGGCGATGTCGCGCATGGTCACGCGGTTGGCGCCGTTGCGCGGCTCGAACAACTCCATGTGGCAGGCGCTGCACCGGTACCGGATGCGGTGTACCCAGTGAGGGAACGTGGCCGCCGGCAGCGCCTCCGTGTTCATCCCCGCGGCGGTGCCCGAGTCCGGCAGGGCGCGATGCAGCGTGAGAGTGCCGAGGAACTCGGGCTGGGCACGGTTCGCCGGCATCACCAGCCGCTGGTGGCACCGCTCGCAGCCGGTCAGCACCGGGAACGAGACTTTGCCGTGACACTCGCCGCAGTATCTCCCCTGGAACACGTCGGCCATGGTGATCGGTGCGCCGCGGTACCTGAAGATGCGTGGATGACACTGCTGACAGGCGACCCACTCGGTGTGGACCGAGTGCGGGAACGCGGCGTCGAAGGTCGTGTCGGGCCCCGGGAACAGGAAGTCGAAGGCGAAGAGGAACCCGGTGGCCGGCGCGGCACGCCCGGGCAGCACGCGGCGCGGACTGATCGCGCCGCTGCGCAGCGCGGCCACCCAGTCGATGTTCCCCGCGTGGTCACGCGGGAGCAGGGCCCGCGCGCTGTCCGGGAACAGGGTCCGCTCGATGGGCGGCCGGGCCGTGTCGGCGGGCGCCTCGACGGGGACGGGATCGAGCCGGCGTCGCGTGGCGTCCGCGGCCGCCGGCCTCGGCGGCGGGATGTCGAACACGGCCGTCAGCGCCTGCCGGCAGCCTGCCGCCCCGACGAGGAGCGGCAGGACCGCCGGCAGCCACCACCGGACCGCATGCACGCCACCCGCCGCCGCCATCTACTTGATGTGGCAGGTCCGGCAGAGATTCGAGCTGCTGTTCGACTTCCGCAGGAACGGCGTGAACGACGTGTTGTGCGGGTTGTGACACGTCCCGCACTCCACCCGGCTCGAGTACAGCGGCAGCTCGCCGTTGATGCGGCCCTGGGCATCCGGGGCATTGAAGGCCGGATCGGCCGCCGTGCTGTAGGTCACCGAGACCGGATGGTCGTTCCGCAGGTCCGTGCCAAGGTTGGCGAAGAACTGGCCGGCGTTGCCGGGCATGGTGTTGCCCGACCCCGCCAGGGAGGTGTCGGCGTTGGGCCGGTTGATCACGACGTCCAGCCCGATGGTGCCGTCGTGGCACGACAGGCACGCCAGCGACACGCCCTGGGGCGTGGCCGCCACCGTCATGTCGATCGTCGAGCTCCAGGTGTTGTTGTACATCTGGTAGCTGCCCGAGCCGGGGCCGAAGTTGCGGTTCCACAACGGCGCGTTGGTCGAGCTCTGCCCGCTGTGCGGCGTGTGGCAGTAGACGCACACCTCGCCGTAGTTGGTCAGCCCCGACCGCGCGCTCATGTTGTGCTTCGAGCTCGCGACGTCGTCCGGCGACTGCGCGCGGACCGGGTGCGTGGCGACGAGCGCCAGCAGCATCGGCAGCGCGCCTCGCCAGGGGATCCTGATCGTCATGGTTGGCCCTCCGGTGGCATGGTGGGTACGGCGGGGATCATGACCGGCCTCAGTTGCTGTGGACCGGGCTCGACGGCTGCGTCACGTGGCACACCAGGCAGAAGCTGCCGCCGGTGTTGGGCAGACGCAGGAAATAGCGATAGCGCTCCGAATGCGGCTCGTGGCACGTGGCGCACTCCACCTTGCCGGCGATGAGCGGCAGCCCGCCGACGCTCCCGGCCACGGCGGCCCGGAACTGGCCCGGCCGCCGCGTCGGGTCGTAGAGCACCGAGAACGGGTGCTGGTTGCGCATGTCGGGCCGCAGCCAGACCCCTTCCCAATCGATCCCGCCATCCGGATTGCCGCCCGAATGACACCCTTCGCACTCGTCGATGAAGTGATTCGCCGGCGCCGGACCCGTGTACGTGTTCGGCCGGTTGGTGACGACGTCGAGGCCCACCGTCCCGTCGTGACACGACAGGCAGATGCGCGAACGTTCCGACGGCGAGGGGTCCTGGACCATCCGTTGCGCCGAGAACTGCGGCATGCGGTACGACGGATTCGGTCGCTGCCGGTTCACCAGCGGCGCGCGGGGCAGTCCGACCCAGTTCGGCCCCTCGTGCGGCGTGTGACAGTAGACGCAGACCTCGTTGTAGTTGCGGATCCGTCCGACCATGTCCGGCGTGGTGTTCGAGGCCGGACGCGTCAGGTTGTGCGGCGTCTGGTCCACCGTGATGCCGTTGGGCCACTGCGCGCGCGCCGGCCGGGCCGCGGTCAGCAGCAGGACGGCCGCGAAGGCCGCGGACCAATGGCGTCCCACCCGCCATCTCAGGGGTCGGCGCGCCCCGCACCCTCGACCGCGGGCATCGCGTCGGGAAGCGGCAGATACTGGAACAGCTGGGCGCGGTTGTTGTAGCGGTCGGCCACCACGATCCGGTCCGCCGGATCGATCGAGATGCCCAGCGGCATCCAGAGCTGTCCCGGACCGTGACCGAGCGAGCCGAAGGAAAGGAGCAGCCGGCCCTCGGCGTCGAACACCTGCACGTTGTTGAACGCGGCGTCCACGACGTAGACGTGCCCCGCCGAGTTCACCGCGACACCCTTGGGGCGGGTGAACGAGCCCGGCGTGTCGCCCAGTCGGCCGAACTGCCGGACGAAGCCGCCGCCCCGGCTGAACGCCTGGACGCGGAAGTTCATCTGGTCGGCCACGAACAGCGTGCCGTCCGGGCCGACGGCGGCCGCGAACGGGTACCGGAACTCCCCCGGCTCCCCACCGCGGTTCTCCCACACATCACTGGGTTCGGCGCTGGCCCCGCGCGCGCCGTGCGAGTCCGCGGCGGGCGTGGAATCCTGGACCGGCCGCGCCCGCGCCGACACCAGGCCCACCTGTCGCCCGATGCGCCCCTGCACGCTCCCGGTCGAGTCGAACACCACGATCTG
>CAZJZC010000233.1:0-3837 GCA_964550365.1 uncultured Gemmatimonadales bacterium
CCCGACCTTTGCGAAAAATTTCACAAAGGGTATATTTCCGGCCGCCGCATGGCTCCAGACAAGGACGAAAACCCCATCGGCAGGGGCTTCGGCGCCGGGTACTCGATGGTCGGCGCCGGGTTCGGCCTGGCGTTGTCCATCCTGTTCTTCATGTGGATGGGACACCTGGCGGACGCCAGGCTGGGGAGCCGGCCGCTGTTCCTGCTGGTGGGCCTGGCGGTGGGGCTGGGCGCCGGCATGTACGGCTTCATCCGGCGGGTGTTGGACGCCTCGCGCACCGACGGAGACCGGAAGTGAGCGGCAACCCGATCCAGCGTCTGGTGATGGTCGGCGCCCTGCTGGAAGGCGCCATCGGCGTGGCGGCGTACCTGATGGACGGCCCCATGGCGCTGGTGGCCGCTGTGATCGGCAGCAGCCTGGCGCTGGGCGCGCAGGTGGCGGCCGTGGTCCTGCTCCGGCCAGCGATGGGGGCGGACCAGAGCGCCTTCCAGCAGCGGTGGGTGCTGGGCATGGCCGCGCGGTTCGGGAGCTTCCTGGTCCTGGCGGCACTGGTGATCGTCCTCAAGGCCACGCTGCCCGTGGGGTGGCTGGCGGCGGGTTATCTCGGCACCCTGCTGGTGCTGCTGTACGCGGAGACGCGGTTCCTGACATGATGCAAGAGAAGCCCAACATCGGCGAGATGATCCTCCACCACACCTCGGACGCGCACGAGATCGCGTTCGAGTCGCCGTTCGGCGGGCAGCTGTTCACCATCCACCTGCCGCGGTTCGAGCCGGTCCACCTCGGCCCGATGACCGTCGACCTGTCGCCCACCAAGCACGTGGTGTTCATGCTGGTGGCCGCGACGCTGGTGTGGGCCACGATGTACTTCTCGGGCCGGGCGCTCCAGCGCCAGCGGGCCCAGGGGCATCCGCCGAAGGGGCTGGCCTCGATGATCGAGGCCATGGTGCTCTTCGTGCGCGACGAGATCGCCGTGGCGAACATCGGGCACGGCGGCGCGAAGTTCGCGCCCTACATCATGACGCTGTTCTTCTTCATCCTGTACATGAACCTGCTCGGCCTGATGCCCTGGGGCGCCACGGCGACCGGCAACCTGGCCGTGACCGGCGCGCTGGCGCTGACGGCGTTCCTCACCATCGAGATCAGCGGCATGCGCGCGCTGGGCGCCTCGGGTTACCTCAGGACCATCTTCTTCGCGCCGCCCGGGACCACGGGGGTGACGAAGTACCTGATGCTGGCGATCATGACCCCGGTGGAACTGATCGGGAAGCTGGTCAAGCCGTTCGCCCTGTGCCTGCGGCTGTTCGCCAACATGACGGCGGGTCACTTCGTGATCCTGTCGCTGCTGGGCCTGATCTTCCTGTTCGGCACGAGCCCGGCGCTGGTGCGCTGGGGCGTGGCGGGCGGGTCGGTGTTCTTCGTGCTGTTCATGATGGCGCTGGAGCTGTTCGTGGCGTTCCTCCAGGCGTACATCTTCGCGCTGTTGACCAGCGTGTTCATCGGCCTGATGCAGCACGAGCACTAGGCCGGGACGCGGGACCTCGGAGCTGTCGGACCTCGTTCTTCACACGCACCACTCAGGAGTGAGTCCATGATGCAGGAAGCGAACGTGGCGGCGGACGTCGCCCTCAACAACAACGCGCTGCTCGGCGCCGGCATCGGCATGGGCCTCGCCATCATCGGCGCGGGCCTGGGCATCGGCCGCATCGGCGGCCAGGCCGTCGAGGCCATCGCCCGTCAGCCCGAGGCGTCGGCCGACATCCGCGGCGCCATGATCCTGACCGCGGCGCTCATCGAAGGCGCCACGCTGGCCGCGCTGGTCTTCGCGCTGCTGTTCAAGGTCCTCTGATGCCGCTGTTCGCCTTCACGGCCGCGGCGGCCGGCGAGGGCGCCGCGGGGCCGTTCAGCATCAACGGCGGGCTGATCATCTGGACGCTGGTCATCTTCGGCCTCCTGATGTTCATCCTGGCGAAGACCGCCTGGCCGGCCATCCTGCGCCAGGTCGAGGAACGCGAGGCCCGCATCCGCGAGCAGCTGGCGGCGGCGGAGCAGGCCAACGCCGACGCGCAGAGGATCCTGGCCGAGTACCAGGCCCAGGTCGCCGGCGCCCGCGCCGAGGCCCAGGACATCGTCGCGGCCGGCCGCGAGGCCGGCGAACGCCTGCGCGAGGAACTGCTGGCCAAGGGCCGCACCGAGCAGGAGGAACTGCTCGAGCGCGCCCGCCGCGAGATCGCGCTGGAGCGCGACCGCGCCCTGGCCGAACTGCGGCGCGAGGCCGTCGAGCTGTCGCTCGCGGCGGCCACCCGGGTGCTCGAGCGGAACGTCGATACCGAGGCCGACCGGAAGCTGGTGAACGACTACCTCAACAGCATCCGGCCCACGTGAGTCAGTCGGTCGTCGCCCGGAACTACGCCGAGGCGCTGCTCGAGACGGCCCGGACGGACGGGGCCGTGGACCGCTACGGCGACCTGCTCGACGCGCTCGCCGGCGTGGTCGAGGCCGACCCCACGATCCACGCGGTGCTCATGTCGCCGCGCGTCACCAAGGCGGCGAAGTCGACGATGCTGGCCGCGGCGCTGAAGGACCTGGCGCCCGGGCCGTTCACGAGGTTCCTCGGCGCCGTCATCCGGCGCGGCCGCCAGGGCATGCTGGGCGCCATCTCGGCGTCGTACCGCGACCTGGCCGACGTGCACTTCAACCGCGTCCACGCCAGCGTGGCCACGGCGCGGCCGGTCGACGAGGCGCTCCAGAAGGCCATCGCCGAGCGGGTCAGCGCGGTGCTGGGCAAGACGGTGCTGGCGCACTACACCACCGACGCCTCCCTGCTCGGCGGCGTCCTGGTGCGGGTCGGCGGTCGCTCGTTCGACGGATCGCTGAAACGCCGGCTCCAGAAGCTCCGCACCCGGATGCTCACCGGCGGCTGAGCGCCGGCCGGCCCGGCCGGCCACGCGACGGATCTCGAGCCGGGGGATGCCACGCATGCTCCGGCTTTCCGCGTCAGGGGCGCGCCGCTAGAATCCTCCCATGTCCACATCGGGCCCCGGGGACGGCGGCTTCTCGCGCCGCGGCTTCCTGGGCGAGGCGCTGAAGCTGGCCGTCCGCCAGGCGGGCGGCCTGCTGGCCGACCGGGTGGCGCCGCGGCGCCACTTCCGGCCGCCCGGCGCGCTCGCCGAACCGGCCTTCCTGGCGGCCTGCACCCGCTGCGGGTACTGCCAGGAGGCCTGCCCGGCCCACGCCGTGGTGGCGGCGCCGGTGAGCGCCGGCCTCGCGGCCGGGACGCCGGTCATCGAGCCCACGGTCCAGCCGTGCATCGCCTGCGAAGGGATGTTCTGCGCCGCCGTCTGTCCCACCGGCGCGCTGGTGCCCCCGGCCGACGGCTGGGCCCGCGAGAAGCTGGGCGAACTGGCGCTCGATACCGACCGCTGTATCGCCTTCCAGGGCATCGAGTGCGGCGTCTGCGCCCGCGCCTGCCCGGTGGGGCCCGAGGCCCTGGACCTGGACGAGCGCGGCCGCCCCGTCGTCCGCCCGGGCTGCGTCGGCTGCGGCGTGTGCGTGCGGGCCTGCGTCACCAGTCCCAGCTCGCTGGCCCTGACACTGATCGAGGAGTTCTGATGTCGCACCCGCACGGCTTCACGCCCGCGCGCACCGAGAAGCCCTGGGGCTACGAGATCCTCTGGGCCCATACCGAGCGGTACGTGGGCAAGATCCTCCACATCGAGCCGGGCCACCTGCTGAGCCTCCAGTACCACGACCACAAGCACGAGTCCATCTACGTGCTGCGGGGGCGGATGATCTTCCGCTACCGGAACGAGGCCGGCGAGCTCGTCGACCGCGAGA
>CAZJZC010000234.1:0-3814 GCA_964550365.1 uncultured Gemmatimonadales bacterium
GCCGGGGCCGCGCGTGCATGTTGGCGGACCCCTTTCATCCGACGGTCCCATGCCGCACCTGCGCCGAATCCTCCTCCTGCTGGTCGTGATCGTGACGGCGTCCTCGCCGCTGAGCGCCCAGGCGCCGGGACGCTGGGGCTGCCGGGTGGACAGTCTGTCGGGCTTCAACTGCGCCCAGTACTACAGCGGCACCGTGACGCTGACGGCCGAACTGACGGGCCCCAGTGTGCGGCAGTCCCTGCGGATCGTCGCCACCGTGACCGGCGGGCGCGTGACGTGCCAGGTGACCGACAGCGAGAACGGGAACGCCAGCGGCCCGGGGATGATCGCGGTGACCCACGAGTCGTCGGGCACCACGGGCGGCGGCTACACCATCGACCTCTGGTGCCCCGGGTCGGACGGGGAGCGCCCCACCCGGGGCAGTTCGCCGACGATCCGCGTCTACCCCCGGCGCGCGGCCGACTACGCGGTCCTGGAAGGCCGGGACGCGCACGAGCACCCGGACGCGGACGAGGCCAACCGGCTGACGGGCACCGAGACGATCACCTGGAACCTGCGCCGGCCCTAGGCGGCGCGGCGCGCGTCGCCGGCGCCGCCCGGCGCCGGCTCAGACGTGCTGGTCGACCAGGATCGGATTGCCGTCGGGGTCCACGGCGACGAAGCTGGCCGGGCCCGTCGTGCTCTCGTCGGCCTCGGTCTGGAGCCGGACCCCCTGGGCCTTCAGCCGCCGCTGGAGTTCGCGCACGTCGGTGAACGTGGCCAGCGCCTGCGCGCCGGCGTCCCAGCCGGGGTTGAAGGTCAGGATGTTCCTCTCGAACATCCCCTGGAACAGGCCGATGACGGCGTCGCCGTTCTTCAGGATCAGCCAGTTCTGCGCCGCATCGCCGGCGAAGGCCGTGAACCCGAACTTCTCGTAGAAGGCCTTCGACGCCGCGAGGTCCTTGACGGCGAGGCTGATGGAGAATGCGCCGAGCTGCATGATGGTCCTCCCGGTGCCCGGGTCAGGTTCGAGGAAGGGCCGGCTGGCCCTCGACGGACGGATCGGCTTCGCGCCGCCTGCGGCTCACGATCACCGCCGTCACCAGCGTGTAGAGGATGCCGACCGGCAGGGGTTCGAGCAGGGTGAGCGCGATGTTGACCAGCGGATTGCGGTACAGCTCCCTGAACGCCGCCATCTCCCGGGTCCGTTCGGCGATCTGCGCCTCGGTGGCGCCGGAGGCGCGGGCCTTCTCCACGGCGTAGGCCGCGTACCGGTCGGCGAAGTCGGGCGCGAAGCGGTAGTAGATGACCTGCCAGGTGGCGACGTAGCAGACGCTGGCGACGGCCGTGATGAGCAGGCCCACCTTGAACGCCCGGCCGAAGGACACCCGGCCGCCCGCCACGTCGTCACGATACGACCGGACCCCGACGAACACCATCAGGAAGGCGAGCACCATCGTGGTGTACCCGATGATGGCGCCCTTGTCGAAACCGATCCGTTCCTGGAACGGGACGGTGAGGAGCATCATCGCCGACAGGATGGCGCCGGCGATGAGCCCGTAGGTCAGGACGATCTTCCGCATGCCCGGCTCCGTGGGTTCAGGACGGCCGCAAGCTACCGGCCGGCGCGGCCGCGCGCGTCACCCGAACGGGTGATTTCCGCGGCATTCCGGCGAAATCACACGAACGGGTGGCCGGAAGGCACCGCCGCCGGCGGCCCGAGTGGCTCAGGGGATGAGCCGGAGCGACTTGGCGACCTGGACCGCCTGGGTCCGCCGGCGGGCGCCGAGCTTGTCGAACACCCGGCTCGAGTGCGTCTTGACCGTGTTCTCGCTCACGAACGCCCGCTCGGCGATCTCCCGGTTGCTGAGCCCTTCGGCGATCAGCTCGAGGATCTCCAGCTCGCGGGGCGTGATGCCGAGTGATTCGACCCGGGCGTCGTCGCGGACGAACGTGGCCGGCGCCGGGACCTCGACCTCGCGCACCACCACGGTGGTGGCGCGCCGCGTGAGCCTGCGGCCGAGCCAGATGCCCACGCCGGCGAACAGCGCGGCCACCAGGCCGCCGTAGATCTCGACCGAGCGCTCGACGACGAGCCAGCGGTACTCGATGAGCCGGAGCCCGGCGATGAGGATCCCGCCGAGGATGCCGAACAGCAGGATGTGCTTCCGCATCCCGTAGTCTACACGGCCCCGGGACGGCCGGGACACGGCCGCCGAGGCCGTGCGGGAGGCGCCGGGTCGCGCGCCGCCTTCAGCGGGCGAGCCCGGCACACGCCCGGATGCCGGCGACCAGCCGCGCGAGCAGGGGGGCATCGTCCCCCTCGAAGCCGGACGATCGCATCGAGAGGTGGAGGCGCCGGGCGTCCCGGCCGTCCAGGCTGACGACCAGGTCGAGCGTCGCCCACGAGTCCGAGGTGTCGAACGCGGCGTGCACCCGCAGCGGGCGGGCGCAGAACTCGGCCAGGTCGGCGTGCAGGGCCTCCAGCGCCGGCCACGGGACCTCGACCACCCGGGTGCTGGCGTCTTCGCCGCGGAACTGGGTGACCCGGCAGCGCGGCGTGGGCCCCCATCGCGCGGCGCCGCACTGCACCAGGCTCCCCGAGTAGGCCGTGCCCATGCCCTCGTCGGCGCCCAGCAGCTCGATCAGCGAGAAGTGGACGGCGACGGGCTCCACGGCCCCGGGCGGCGACGCGTCACTCATGGATCCGGCAGCCGCACCAGGGACTCCGGCGCCTCGTCGAGGTGCAGTCCGTCGCTGTCGTCATCGATCTCCGTGGCCGCGAAGCGCTCGCCCGTCGGCCGGACCACGATGTAGCCGAACGGGTCGGCCGAGCCGTCGTGGTGGGCGACGTCCACGCCGAGCCCGCGCGCCAGGGCGAGCGCGAGCGCCGCGCGCGGCGGCACCGTGGTGCGGAGCGGGTCGATGAACAGGTCCACCGCCGAGCGGAACCCCAGCGCGAAGGCGGTCGCTTCCAGTCGCACGGCCGGATCCGCTCGCTCCGTGAGCCCCCGGACCTGCTCGAGGGGCAGGTCCAGGGCGTGGGCGATGGCGGCGCGCAGGCGCTCCCACCCGGGAAAGGTGCGGAGAGCGAGCGAGAGTCTCACCCGGCCCGCCTGCGGCGCGATGCCGTCCGCTCCGTGGCTCACGTCCGGACCGCCGTGGCGTCGGTCGTTCCCTGCCGCCGGTCCCGGTCCTGCTCCATGGCGTCCGCGACCGCGCGCGATTCGGCATCGCCGCGCGCGCGCAGCTGACCGATGACGTTGGCGTAGTCGGCGGCGTCGCGGTTCTGGCTCAGCTTGAACGCCGCCTCGACGGTGTCCACCCGGATGCGGAACGCGGCGATGCCCTTGAGTTCGGCGTCGCGCAGGGAGGGCGTCATGCGGTCCACGTCGAAGCCGCCCGGCGCGCCCTCGGGCTCGTAGTGGCGTGACAGCCGCCTCAGCAGGGCCAGCACCGCGTCGCGGTCCTCCACCAGCTCGCCGGTCCCGCCGAGGTGCACGGACTGGTAGTTCCAGGTGGGGACGTTCTCGTGGCCGTACCAGGTGGGCGAGATGTAGGCGTGCGGGCCGCTGAAGATGGCCAGGCACCGGGCCCCGGCCGCCACGTGGCGCCACTGCGGGTTGCCCTTCGACACGTGGCCTTCGAGCCAGCGCCGGCCGGCCTCGTCGAGCACCAGCTCGAGCGGCAGGTGGGTCGCCACCGGGGTGCCCTCGGGCGCGGTGACCAGCGTGGCGAAACCGTGGCCCCGGACGAAGGCGTCGAGCACCTCGCCGGCGGCGACGCGGTAGTAGCGGGGGACGTACATGCGGAGGAACAATGCCACGGCCGCGGC
>CAZJZC010000235.1:0-1839 GCA_964550365.1 uncultured Gemmatimonadales bacterium
GGTGGCCGGACAGACGATCTTCAGCCCCGGTGTGTGCAGGAACGCCGCCTCGGGGTTCTGCGAGTGGAACGGACCGCCGCGCACGAACCCGCCGCACGGCCCGCGCACCACCATGGGCGTCGGCAGCCCGGCGCGGTAGCGCGCCGTGGCCACGTAGTTCGTCAGCATGTCGTAGGCGCAGGAGATGAAGTCGATGAACTGCATCTCGGCCACCGGCCTGAGGCCCATGTGGGCCGCGCCGGCCGCGGCGCCCACGATGGCCGCCTCGGCGATGGGCGTGTCGATGACGCGCCGCTCGCCGAACTCGTCGAGGAAGCCGTCGGTGACCTTGAAGGCGCCGCCGTACGTCCCGACGTCCTCGCCCAGGATGAACACGCGCTCGTCGCGCCGCAGTTCCTCGCGCAGGCCCTGCCGCAGGGCCTCGAGGTAGGTCACTTCACCCACGGGTTCTCCACCACGGCGGCCGGGCCCTCGGCCGCGGCCGTCTTGTACCACAGGGGCGCGATGCGCGGCGGGTCGGCGTAGACCTCCTCGAGCGCGCTGAGCGCCTCGGGGAACGGCTCGCCCTCGGCCGTCGTGATCGCGGCATCGAGCTCGGCGTCGATGCGCGCGCGCACCGCGGCGCGCTCGTCCGCCGAGACCCAGCCGGTCTCGTCCAGCTGCTTCTCGTAGCGGTCGATGGGGTCGCGCGCCTCCCAGAAGGCGAGCTCCTCCTTCGGCACGTAGTGCTGGTTGTCATGCTCGGCGTGGCCCTTGCGCCGGAACGTGTGCAGCTCGATGAGCGTCACGCCGCCGCCCGCGCGGGCGTGCTCGACGGCCCGGCGGGTGACATCGTACACGGCCAGCACGTCGTTGCCGTCGGCCGAGACGCCCGGCACGCCGTAGCCCGGCGCCTTGTCCACCAGCTGTTTCACCGCCGTCTGCTTGTCGAGCTTCGTGGAATACGCGTAGCCGTTGTTCTCCATGATGCAGACCAGCGGCAGGCGCTGGACGGCGGCGAAGTTGATGCCTTCGTGGAACGTCCCGGTGCTGGTCGCGCCGTCGCCGACGTAGACCAGGCAGACGCGCGGCTCCTTCCGCATCTTGAACGACAGCGCCACGCCCGCCATGACCGGCACCATGTCGCCCAGGTGCGAGATCTGGCCCACGTACCCGCGCTCGAGGTCGCCGAAGTGGATGTTGAGTTCGCGGCCCTTCGTCGGGCTCTCGGCCTTGGCCATGTACTGCCGGACGACCTGGAGCGGCTGGGCGCCCTTCACCAGCATGGACCCGAGGTTGCGGATGAGCGGGGAGAGGAAGTCCTCGGGGCGCAGCGCGTAGGCGCTGCCCACGGACCCGGCCTCCTGGCCCAGCGAGCGGAACAGGCCGCCGATGACCTTGCTCTGACGATACAGGTTGGTGAGCCGCTCCTCGAAGGTCCGCGTCAGGCGCAGCCAGTAGTAGATCTCGACCAGCTGGGCCTGGCTCAGGCCGGCCGGGATCGGCGGCGCGGCGGCGCGTTCGGCGGTGGCGGCGCGTGGCGTCATGAGCGGGGAAATGTCGCCCATGCAAGGACTTGGGACAAGGTGATGGCGGTACCCACCCCCATCACGTCTCACTCCTCACCTAATCCCTTCCCTCCTCACTTACCGCTACCCTTATCCGGAAGGTGATGGCGGTAGGGGTGGGTGAGAGGGGGAGGGGTGGGTGAGAGGTGAGGGGTGAGAGGTTGTGCAGCGCATCACCTATCGCCCCTGCCCCCATCACGTCTCACCCCTCACCTATCCCTTCCCTCCTCACCTACCGCTACCCCTATCCCGGAAAAGGTGATGGCGGTAGGGGTGGGTGAGAGGGGGAGGG
>CAZJZC010000235.1:1939-3789 GCA_964550365.1 uncultured Gemmatimonadales bacterium
GCTACCCCTATCCCGGAAAAGGTGATGGCGGTAGGGGTGGGTGAGAGGGGGAGGGGTGGGTGAGAGGTGAGAGGGGTGGGTGAGAGGTGAGAGGGGTGGGTGAGAGGTGAGGGGTGAGATGTGATGCAGGCGCGTCACCTATCACCCCTCTCACCCATCACATCTCACCCCTCACCTATCCCTTCCCCCCTCACCTACCGCTACCCCTACCCCGGGTCAGTACGCTCCGCGGACCTCGTGGGCGGGCTCATCGAGCCGATGCACCTCGGCAAGGAACCGCTTGGCGACCTTGTCCACCTCGGACTCGCCCAGGTCGCGGGTGCCGACCGTGATGCGCGTGTGGTGGCCGCCCTCGCTCTCGACGCGGATATCGACCGGCCCATGGCGCGGCTCGCTGTAGCGGGCGTGACCCGCCGAGCCGGGCTCGGCCGTGAAGCCCCGGCCGGTGAAGAAGGTGCGGGCGAAGCCGAGGACGGACTCGGGGGTCGCGTGGGACCGATAGAAGTACCGCATCGTCGGGCTACCTGACCGTGAAGGGGATGGAGGCGCGCGTGGTGTCCCACTCCAGGTGGAGCACCCCGCCCTGGCCCTCGGGGACCACGCGGATGACGAACCGCTCCACCGGCGCGGGGAGCGTACTGGTGCGCAGATCGAGCTGGAACAGGTCGCGCGCCGGGTCGTGCGCCGTGCCCCACTGACCGGTCTGGCCGTTGATGAGCAGTTTCCAGCCGCCCGGCGCCGGGATGGTCCACAGCGTGTAGGAGCCCGCCGGCACCACGACGCCGCCCATCTCGAGCGCGCGGTCGGTGCGGAACTGCGTCGCGGCGTTGGCGCCGGTCCGCCACACCTGGCCCCACGGCACGACGGTGCTGCCGAAGACGATCCGGCCGCGCTTCGCCGGCCGGCCGTAGTCGATCCACAGCGCGGCGCCGCCGACCGTCGCGTTGACGGTGTCGCGCGGGGAGAGCTGGCCGAAGGTCTGGCCCTGCGCCTCCCGCGCGGCCCAGGCCGCCGCCACCGCGCCGACGTCGGCCGCCGCCACGCGCTCGACGGTGAACTGCTGGGTACCGCTCAGCGGCACCGCGCCCGCGAGGCGCCCCTCGCGGTCGACGCGGGCGTGGAAGGTGTTGTTGTTGTCGTAGAGCCAGACCGAGTCGCGGCCGAGGGCCTTCGTGCTCCAGGTCCCGGCGGCCTGCGCCCCGATGAGGTAGATCGGCACGCCGGTGCTGTCGCCGCGGCCCTGCCGGGCGCGGGCCGCCACCAGTTCCAGGCCGACCCACGAACTCGCGGCGCCCGCCAGCACCGGCACGACGCCCGGCCGGACGGCCACGCGGCGCGTCACCACCGATGTGTCACGGCGGATCTCCACCGTCGCCGTGTCGCGGGCGACCACGACGACGGTGCGCTGGACGGGCGCGGCGCCGGGGGCGGCCCCGGGGGCCCGCAGTTCCACCTCGGCCCGGCTCAGCGCGCCGCCCGGGCCGAACTCGATCACGAACCGGCGGACGACGGCGCGCGGCGAGCGGACCACGCCCTCGCCCTCGAGCCGCGTGGCGGTGCGGGTGTAGCGCTCGACGGCCGTGGTGTCGGCGCCGAGCCGCACGACGAAGGCGCCGGTCTGCGCCGGCGCCTGGGCGGCGGCGAGGGCGAGCAGGGACGCGGACAGGATCGTCGACCGCCGAACGGCGCGCATGGTCGCTCCGGGGTTCAGGTGGCCAGCACGGGCCGGAACCGCTTGAGGCGCAGGCTGTTCGTCACCACCGTCACCGACGACAGCGCCATCGCCGCGCTCGCCACGACGGGCGAGAGCAGCAGGCCGGTGAACGGGTACAGCGCGCCGGCGGCGAGCG
>CAZJZC010000236.1:0-3768 GCA_964550365.1 uncultured Gemmatimonadales bacterium
TGGCCCCACAGTTCGATCATCGACATCTGCATGGACGAAACCCCTCCTCAGGGTGTATGGCCCGGCGGTCCGCGCCGGGGTCGTACCGCCGCTACCGGTTGATCTGGAAGTTGATGGGCTGCTGCACGCGCACCCGCACCGCCCGGTTCGAGATGCGTCCGGGCCGGAACCGGCAGCTGATCACCGTCTCGCGGGCCGGCGCCACGAACAGGTCGTGCGCCGTGTTCACCATGCGGATCGAACCCCGCTCGGCGCGGCCGAGCGTGTCGATGACGAACTCCATCGTCACCCGGCCCTCGATGCCGGCCTGGCGCAGGATCTCCGGGTACCGCGGCGCGATGCAGGTGCCCGCGATGACCTCGGGACGCTCCTCGACCACGGCCTCCATGTAGGGCTGGTCGGTCACCACCGGACCGGTGCCGCCCTCCACGCCGCGCGCCACGCCGCCCTCGACGCCCACGCCCGAGAAGTCGGCGGCGTCGAAGCGGGTGTTCTGGCTCGGCGGCGGGATGTCCACCGGGATGTTGGTCGGGATCGACAGCGTCTGGAAGCCCTTGGGGGGCGGGTTCACCGTCGCGACCCGTTCCGGCGGCGGCGGCTCTTCCTTCTTCTCTTCGCGCTTCTGCTCCTGCAGCACCACGGTGCGCGCCTGCACCCGCTCCTGGACCTGGGCGCCCGCGTTCTTCGTCACGTACACGATGACGAAGACCATGATCCCGTGCGTGATCAGCGAGATGGTCGTGTGACCGATCGCCGACTTGGGATCGGCCTTGCGGCCCGACTCGATGAGGTTGTCGAACACCGGCCCTCCAGGGGAGATGCGGCTCGGGGGATTATAACCCGGGCCGATGGCTCCGCTATGTCTCCAAGATTACGATTCCATGACAGCCCCGGCCCGCGGCAGGGTCACCGTGAACGTCGTGCCCCGCCCCGGCCGGCTGGTCACGGCGATGCTCCCGCCGTGCGCCTCCGCGATCCACTTCGAGATGGACAGTCCCAGTCCGAAGCCCGGGCGCTCGCCGGTGCGGCTGCGCGCCAGCTCGGCCCGCCAGAACCGGTCGAACACCCGCCCGACGTCCCCGGGGGCGATGCCCACCCCCGTATCGCGGACGGATATGGTCGCCGCCGTCCCGGTCCCCGTCAAGACGAGCCAGACCGCGCCACCGGCCGGGGTGTACTTGACGGCGTTGGTGGCGAGGTTCATGGCCAGCTGGCGCAGGCGGCCGCGGTCACCGCTCACCACCACCGGCTCGGCCGGCAGTTCCAGCGTGACCGCCACGCCGGCCGCCTCGCCCAGGATCTGCGCCGTCTCGTGCACCTCGGTCAGCACCGCGCCCAGGTCCACGGCCTCGCGGTGGAGCTCCATGCGGCCCTCGTCCACGCGGGCCAGCGTCAGCAGGGCGTCCACCAGGTCGGTCATGTGGCGCACCCCGGCCAGGGTCTCCTCCAGCGGCTGCATGACCTCGGGCGGGCTCTGCTGTTCGGTGAGGGCCCGCTCGACGCCGGCCCGCATCACCGTCAGCGGGGTGCGCAGCTCGTGGCTGGCGTCGGCCACGAAGCGACGCAGCGCGGCGAAGCTGGTCTCGAGGCGCGCCAGCAGGCCGTTGAGCGCATTGGCGAGCCGGCCGACCTCGTCGGCCTCGCGCTGCGGCGCCGGCAGGCGCCGGTGCAGCGAGCGGCCGTCGGTGATGGCCTCGAGCTCGTCGATCATCTGGCCCACGGGCCGCAGGGCCCGGTCGGCCAGCAGGTAGCCGACCAGCGCGGCGAACGCCAGGATGATGGGCACCACCACCACCACCGACGCGGCCAGCCGCCCGAGCGCCAGCTGGGCGTCGATGGCCGGCTCGCCGACCGCGACCGCCACGACCTTGGGTCCGGCCCGGCTCAGGCGCGTCGCCACGAAGGCGTGGGGCACGTGGTCGAGCGCGATGCGGAACGACGTCCCGGCGCCGCCGGTGCTGAACAGCCGGCGCCGCAGCTCGTCGGTGGCCTGGGGCGTGAGCCGCTGGACCTCGGGTGAGCCGTACAGCGCGTTGGTATCGGGCCCGACCACGAGCACCAGGCCGGGGATGAGGCGCAGGCGGTCGAGGACGTCGGCGCGCAGGGTCACCACCCGCGGCGCCAGCGTCTCGTCGACCAGGGCGCCGCGCCCGTCCTGCGCCTTCTGCACCAGGAGCGTCGAGACCCGCTCGGTGATCGCGGACAGCCGCTCGACGAGCGCCTGCTCGGCGGCCCGGCGCTGCAGCACCGTGAGCACCAGGCCGAAGGCCAGGACGGCCGCGGCGAGGGCGAGGGTGTACCACAGCGTCAGGGCGGTGCGGAGACTGCGCACCGTCAGGCCCTGACCACGTAGCCGACCCCGCGGACCGTGTGGATGAGCTTGGGCTCGCGGCCGTGGTCGATCTTGCGCCGCAGGCGGTTGATGACCACGTCGACGATGTTGGTGCCCGGGTCGAAATGGTAGTCCCAGACGTACTCGGTGATGAGCGTGCGGCTCATGACCCGTCCCTCGTGCCGGGCCAGGTAGACCAGCACGTCGTACTCCTTGGGGGTCAGGTCGATGGTCCCGCCCCCGCGGGTGACCACGCGGCTGCCGACGTCCACCTTGAGATCGGCCACCTGGATGACCGGCGGGACCAGTTCCTTGGGCCGCCGGCCGATGGCCTCGACCCGCGCCAGCAGCTCGGCCATGGCGAAGGGCTTGGTGACGTAGTCGTCGGCGCCCATCCGCAGGGCGTCGACCTTGAACTCCACCGAGTCCTGCGCGGTCAGCACCAGGACCGGCGTGGCGACGCCGCGGTCGCGCAGGGTCCGCAGGACGTCGAGTCCCGACATGCCGGGGAGCCTGAGGTCGAGCACGATCAGGTCCCACTGCCCCGTCGCCGCCTTCTCCAGGCCGGCGCGGCCTTCGGTCTCGAGTTCCACCGTGTAGCGGGCCTCGCTGAGGCCGCGGGTCACATACTGACCGACGGTCCGGTCGTCCTCGATGACCAGGACCTTCACGGCGCGCGGACGGGGAGGATGACCGAGAAGGTGGAACCGCTGCCCAGCGTGGAATCGACCTCGATGCGCCCGCCGTGGTCGGCGACGATGGTATAGCAGATGGACAGGCCGAGGCCGGTGCCGCGCCCCTGCGCCTTCGTGGTATAGAAGGGCTCGAAGATCTTCTGCATGTCGGCCTTGGGGATGCCGGCGCCGGTGTCGGAGAAGGCGATGATCACCTCGTCGGACCGGGTCGGGTTGCGCCCGGTGGTCACCGTGAGCCGGCCGACGGCCTCCATGGCGTCGGCGGCGTTCAGCATCAGCGCCATGAAGACCTGGAGCAGCTGGTCCTTGCTGGCCATGACCGGCGGCAGGTCGGGCCCGAGGCGCCGCACCAGCTCCAGCTGCTTGAACCGGTCGTGGTGCTTGAGCAGCAGCAGGGTCCCCTCGACGATGGCGTTGACGTCCTCGGGGCTCTTGGCGCCGGCGCGCGGCCGGGACAGGTCGAGCAGGTTGTCGACGATGCGCTTGCACCGGTCGACCTCGCTGTCCATGATGCCGAGGTACTCGTCGACCTTGGCGCGGGCGTCGCCCTGGACGTCCGACACGTAGGGGGTGACGGCGTCCACGCAGGCGCCGATGGTGGCGAGCGGGTTGTTGATCTCGTGCATGATGCCGGCGGCCAGCTGGCCGATCGCCGCGAGCTTCTCGGACTGCGCGATCTGCCGGTGGACCTCCTTCCACTCGGTGACGTCCTCGCCGATGGTGATGAGGTGCGAGATCTCG
>CAZJZC010000237.1:0-3762 GCA_964550365.1 uncultured Gemmatimonadales bacterium
TTGAGGAACGCCGAGCCGATGTAGCGGCGGTCGAGCGCGTTGGCGAGGGTGACGAAGGCGCGCACGCCGGCGCCGCCGCCCAGCGCCACCGGCCGCGCCAGGCCCAGCGTCACGTTGACCACGCCATGGCCCGGCACCCGCACGCTGTTGGCATCGTCGGCGAAGTAGCCCGACATGCCCTGCACCGCCACCCGCGCCGAGACCGGCGCGCCCCCGGGCGGCGCGTACGACAGCCCCACGTCGAACAGCAGGTCCGGCACGCCCACCGCGCGGTTGCCGCTGTAGTCGGCGCTGGCGCCTGGCACGCCGTAGTGGACCGAATCGACCACGTAGCTGGTGTAGCGGTTGCGCGCGAGCGTGAGCGCCGTGTGCAGGGCGACGCCCGGGCGGGTGTCGAGCCTGAGGCCCAGCTCCACGCCGCTCCGGCTGGTGCGGCCGGCCGTGAAGTAGAACCGTCCGCCCCGGTAGGGCACGATGTCGTCGCGCACCTGCGTGGTGTAGACGGCCACGTCGTACTGGATGCTCGAGACCACGCGGCCGCCCACGGGCACCACGTGCTTGGTGCCGGCCTCCAGCGTGGTCGAGCGGATCGGCTCCAGCAGGGGGTTGATGGCGGTGACGGTGTCCTGGCCGAAGGTGCCCGCCGGGTCGGTCTCGTTGCCCGCCGGCGCCTCGACGCCGCCGCCCAGGCTCAGGTAGACGCTCTGCCGCGGCGACAGCCGCCAGCTGGCGCCCACCTTGGGCGAGACGCGGCTGAAGGTCTTCGAGGCGTCGAGCGCCGGGGTGAGGAAGTTCCGGGCGTGGTACGACACCGCGTCGTAGCGCGCGCCGAGGGACAGCAGCAGCCGCGGGCCCACCGCCAGCTCCTGCTGGACGAAGACCCCGAAGTTGTTGGCGCCCTCGCGCCGGTTCGCCGTGAGCGTGGCGCCCCGCTCGCCCGCGGGCGTCAGCGAATAGAAGAGGATCGCGCCGTCCTGGTAGGCCTCGTCCACGCCGGCGAGCGTGGTGCCCCGGACCCGCGGCGAGAACTGCCGCACGTGCCGCAGGACCAGGTTGCCGCCCACGTGGTAGCGCGTGAAGTCGCGGAAGGTGCCGCGTTCACTGCGCTGGAGCACCTTGGGGCCGGCGAACAGCATGCCGCTCAGCGTACTGCCGCCGCCGAGCGCCTGCTCGAGCGACACGGCGATGCGGCCCAGCCGGTTGTGGCGCCGTTCGCGCCGCGCGGCGTAGGTGGCGTTGGCCTGGCGCGGCGCGCTGTCGGCCTGCGCCCGGGTCAGCGGCCCCGGGATCGCGAAGGCGTTGTCGCTGGCCACCGCGAACACGCCGAGGCGGGTGCGGCCGCCGAGCGTGGTGAGCAGGGAGACGTTGGCCGTCCAGCGTTCGGCGCTCGAGCTGTCGCGCCAGCCGCCGAAGGTGGTGCGCACCAGCGAGGCGGCCATGGCGCCCTGGGCCCCCAGCGGCCGCGAGAGCCGCGCGATGACCCGGACCAGGCCGAAACTGCCGGCCTGGGTCTCCAGCGTGCCGGCGCGCGGCCGCTCGGGGTCCACGGTGCTCAGCGACACCACGCCGCCCGCGGCGTTGCCCCACAGGGCCGAGGCGTTCGAGCGGATGACCTCGACCGACGTCACGGCCGCCAGGTCCACGTTGTCGAAGCTGGTGCGGCCGTCGGGCTCGGTCTCGGGCACGCCGTCGAGCAGGACGCGCACGCCGCGCGAGGTGCCGGCGTTCGACCGGTCGCCGGCGCCGCGCGCGCCGCTGCCGCGGATGACCAGCCGCACGTCGCTGCCGCCGGCGCGCGACTGGGCCACCACGCCCGGCACCTGCGACAGCGCGTCGCTCAGGGCGAAGCCGGCGCGGCCCGCCACGTCCTCGGGGGTGAGCCGGGTGCTGGCCAGCGGCACCTCGAGCCAGGGGCGGGTCTCGCGGCTGGTGCGCACGGTGATGGGCGGCAGGACGGCGGCCGAGTCGGGCGCGGGGAGCACCGGCTCCTGGGCCGCGGCGGGCCGGGCGAGGGCCAGGCCCAGGACCACGGGCGTGAGCGCCAGGGCCGCGCGCCGGGCCAGCCGCGCGGGCCGGCGGGGACCGGGCCGGGCCGCGCATACAACAAGGGCGGGACTCACCGGTGGGCGATCGGGCCGTAGGGCGCGGAGCGACTCAGGCGCCGCCCATGCCGCGCAGGATGCGGGCGATCTGGTTGCGGTGCACCAGGTCGTGCCCGGCGTAGAGCTTCGCCATGTGCCGCACGGTCTCGGGCCCGCGTTCGACGTGCACGCCGACGCGCTCCCAGTCCAGCGGCTGGAGCGAGCCGAGCAGTGCCAGGTTGGCCGCGCGCAGGACCTCCAGCACGCCGAGCGCCGACGCCAGCGTGGGGTAGGCGCCCGCCAGCCGCACCGACCACGCCTCCTGGTCGAAGCCGGTGAGCGGCGGCTGGTCCTGGGCGATCGGCAGGCGGAGGCGCCAGCTGAAGACGATCTCGCTGTCGGCCAGGTGGCGCACCACCTCCAGCACCGACCACTTGCCCGGCGCCTCGGGCCGCGCGGCCGTCTCGGCGTCGAGGCCGGCGGTCATGGCGCGCACGGCGCCCGGCAGTTCGCCCAGCACCTCGAGCGCGTCGCGCTCGCCGAGCAGGTCGAGGATCGCGCGGATGTAGGCGGCGGCGTCGGCCGCCGCGCGGCCCGGGCGGTTGCTGTAGGGCGTGGTCACGAGCGCGGCCGGTAGACGCCGAGGAACAGGGTCTGCCAGGTGCGGCCGCCGTCGTTCGAGGTCTGCCAGTGCTGCTGCACGCGCCCGGCCTCCATCGGCGTCCAGGTGATGCGGTTGATGGTCGGCCGGCCGTCGGCCGCCGGGGCGCCCGGGCCGCTCAGCACCATGCTGGTCTCCACCAGGCCGCCCTCGAGCAGCAGCAGGTTGCCGCCGTTGTCCACCCAGGTCTGGTGCCACACCCGGCGGGCGCGGTCGTAGATGTTCCAGGACTCGCCGTTGCTGCCGCCGCTGCCGGTCCAGCGCTCGTGGATGACGCAGCCGCCGTGGAGACGCGAGATCTGGCTGTCGCCCTGGTGGGCGCCGTTCTGCGGGTTCTCCACGCGCCAGCTGCCCAGCCAGAAATCGAACTGCCGGTGCTCGGCCGCCGCGCAGGGCGGTCCCTGCGGCGGGGCCTGCGCGGCGAGCGGCGCGGCCAGCGCGAGCGTCATCACGACAAGGGTCCGGCGCATCGGCGCTCCGTTCGGCGGTGACACCGCACGATACCACGACGGCGCGGCGCACGCGACCGTGCGGCCCATCCGGTTGCATACTGCACGCGGCGGCGGGACCGGCGGCGCCGCCCCGCGCCCGGCGGCACGACTTGCCCCGGCACCGATTCCGCCGCATGCTATCGTGGCCAGTCCATCCCCATTCCCGGAGACCGCCGGTGCGGCATCGCCTCCTGACCGCGAGCCTGCTCGCTCTCATCGTCCATCCGCCCGACCTCGTCGCCCAGAACATCACGCCGCCCAACGTCCTCTCGAGCCAGGAGCTGGCCGAGGGCTTCCGCCTGCTGTTCGACGGCGCGTCGACCGCGGGCTGGCGCGGCTACCGGCGCGCCACCATGCCGCCGGGCTGGCAGGCGGTGGACGGCGCGCTGACGCGCACCGGCCCCGGCGGCGACATCGTCACGGTGGACGAGTACCGGAACTTCGAGCTGCGGCTCGAGTGGATGGTGGCGCCGCGCGGCAACAGCGGCATCATGTTCCACGTCAACGAGGACTACCAGCGCTCCTACAC
>CAZJZC010000238.1:0-3721 GCA_964550365.1 uncultured Gemmatimonadales bacterium
GCCGGCCCCGCCGGCCCCGCCGCCGACCGCCGCGGGCGGGAAGGGTGCCGGGGGCGAGGCGGCGCCACCGGCGAGGGGCGCGGCCCAGCTGGTCTCGACCGGGTACTTCTTCACCGGGGGGAAACCCGGCACGCCCACGCCGCCGGCCACGGGGCCGGCGGGGCCCGCCCGTCCGCCCGCCGGATCGGCCGGCGCTCCTCCGGTCTCGCCGCGGACCGGCGAGGACCTCGCGGTGCCGGAGCCGGTCAAGCCCCCGGCCGCACCGAAGGCCGCCGCGCCGGCCCCGGCCGCTCCCAAGGCGCCTCCCCCGGCGCCGGCAGCTCCCAAGGCGCCTCCCCCGGCTCCGCCGGCCGCGGCCCCGAAGCCGGAGGCGCCGGCCGCCGGCCGGACCACCCCGGCCCCGCCGAACGCGCTCGCCAAGTTCCTGGTGCGGTCCGGATCACTGAAAGGTCAGCGGCTGTACGTGAAGGTTCCCATCGTGAACATCGGCCGCGCGGAGTACAACGACATCGTCATCCCCGACGATTCGGTGTCGAGCCAGCATGCCAAGCTGACGCGGCGCGAAGGCGTGTGGATCCTCACGGACCTCGGCTCGACGAACGGCACGCTGGTGGACGGTGACAAGGTGACCGGCGACATCCCCATCGCGCCGGGGGCCTTCGTGCGGTTCGGCGACGTGCAGCTGGTCTTCGAACCCACCGACGACGACGCCGGCATCCAGCAGGCCGGCGGCACCCGGGCGATCTCGGCCATCAGGATCGACGACCTCAAGCCCCCGCAGGGACGCTGAGGCCCCCCGTGCACGTGACCTGTGCCGCGCGCACCGATGTCGGGCTCATCAGGTCCGGCAACGAGGACAACTACCTGATGATCCCGGAACGCGGGGTGTTCGTCGTGGCCGACGGGATGGGCGGCCACGCGGCCGGCGAGATCGCCAGCGAGATGGCGGTCCAGCTCATCGCCCGGGACCTCGGCTCGTTCAAGGGTCTCGGCGCCGACGAAGCCGCCACGCGCATGACCGCGGCGATCAAGACGGCCAACGCCGCCATCTTCGAGCGGACGCTGAGCGAGCACGACAAGCGCGGCATGGGGACCACGGCCACGGTCATGGTCCTGCACGGCGGCACCCGGTACATGATCGGCCAGGTGGGCGACAGCCGCGCCTACCTGCTGCGCGAGGGCCAGTTCCACCAGCTGACGAAGGACCACTCCTACGTCCAGGAACAGGTGGACGCCGGCTACCTGACCCCCGAGCAGGCGCGCACCCATCCCTATGCCAACGTCATCACCCGGTGCGTCGGCGCCAGCGGCGACGTGATGCCCGACATCTTCGCGGGCACCGTGCGGGGCGGCGACACCTTCCTGCTCGCCAGCGACGGGCTGACCGGCATGGTGGATGACGACGTGCTGGCCGGCATCCTCCAGTCCCAGGGCACGCCCGAGCGCTGGGTGGACAAGATGGTCGCCGAGGCCAACCGTCGCGGGGGCCTCGACAACATCACCTGCATCGTCGTGCACGTGGATTCGGTGGATGCCGCGCCGGAAGAACTGACGACCACCGGCGAGGCGCGGACGGTGCGGTAGTCGCCGTCAGTCCTGCAGGGCCTCTCCCAGCATCGCCATCGTCACCGCCGCCGGCCGGCGCGTGAACACCCGCAGCCGGCAGGCGCTCTCGGCCAGGCTCTCGGCCATGGGCGGCAGGTCCATGCGGCCCGGCCAGCCGGAGCGCGTGAGCCGCCGGACCGCGCCGTCCCGGCCCACGATCGGCAGGTCGAGCCCCAGCATGGCGTCCTTGAACGGCAGGTCGATCAGCAGTTCCGCGGGTCCCAGGCCGGCGAGCCGCGCCAGCCGGTCCTCGGCCTTCGCCAGCCGCGCGGCGTCGCCGCGCAGCCAGGCCGGGGGCGGCGCGGGCAGGTCGGCGGGGATCGCCTCGAGCACCCGCTTGTAGAGCCGCCGTTCCCGCAGGGCCTGCGCCAGTCCCGTGCGGTCCGACTCCAGCAGGTCGTGCATGAGGTGGTCGTCGGTCGCGGCGGGGAGGGCGGCCGGGTCGAGCGCCCGGTCCACCACGGACTCGCGCACCAGCCGCTTGAACATGGCGGTGGCCGAGCGCACGGCGTGGTGCCAGTAGACGTTGCGGTACATCTGGTACTTGGCGAACAGCAGGGACTCCAGGGCCGCCACGCCCTTCTCCAGGATCGCCACCGTCCGGCGGCCGTCGCTCTCGACCACGGTCAGGCAGGCGAGCAGCCGGTCGACGTCCACCTCGCCGTACGGCACCCCGCACATCAGCGCGTCGCGCTTGAGGTAGTCGATCTTGTCGAGGTCGATGGACCCGGAGATGAGCCCGGCCAGCGGGTGCCGGCTCTCGCCGCGGATCAGGGCGCCGAAGGCCGAGGCGGGTTCGGCGAAGCCTTCGATCTTGAGCGCGTCGGCCAGATCGCCGGCGGCCAGCAGGGCCTGGCCCACGGCCTCGTGGGAGGCCATGCCGGTCTCCTCCAGCGCGTGGCTGAAGGGATAGTGCCCGATGTCGTGCAGCAGGGCGCCGAGGCGGACGAACAGGGCATCGTGGTCGCCGAGCCCCGTGAGCGCGCCGCGTTCGGCCAGGCCGGCCAGGGCCCGGCGGGCCAGCGCGTAGGTCCCCAGCGCGTGCTCGAAGCGTGAGTGCGTCGCACCGGGGTAGACGAGGAACGCGTGGCCGAGCTGCCGCACGTAGCGCAGCCGCTGGAAGGCGGGCGTGTCGACCACGCGGGCCGCGGCCGGCTCGAGGACGATGTTCTGCCACAGCGGGTCGCGGACCACCACCTCACGGCCGCCCGCAGCCGGGCCGGGCACGGGCGATCAGCCCCCGGGGCCCGCGTCGCGCACCGACTGCGGCACGCCGGCGGCATACTTCTCGAAGTTCGTCCGGAACAGGCCGGCCAGACGCGCGGCCTGGGCGTCGTAGGCGGCGCTGTCGGCCCAGGTGCCGCGCGGCCGGAGGATGTCGTCGGGCACGTCCGGCACCGCCGCGGGCACCATGACGCCGAAGACGGGATCGGGGCTGAAGGCCGCGGACGCCAGCCGGCCGCTGAGCGCGGCGCGCAGCATGGCGCGCGTCCAGGCCAGGTTCATCCGCTGGCCCACGCCGTAGGGGCCCCCGGTCCAGCCGGTGTTGACCAGCCAGACGTTGACCCTGTGCTGCTCGATCCTGGTGCCGAGCATGCCGGCATAGAGCGCCGGCGGCCGCGGCAGGAACGGCGCGCCGAAGCAGGTCGAGAAGGTCTCCTTGGGCTCGGTCACGCCGCGCTCGGTGCCCGCGACCTTGGCCGTATAGCCGGACAGGAAATGGTACATCGCCTGGTCGGCGGTCAGCCGGCTGATCGGCGGCAGCACGCCGAAGGCGTCGGCCGTGAGGAACACCACGTTGTGCGGATGGCCGGCCTTCCCGGCCGGCACGTAGTTCGGGATCGCGTCGATCGGGTAGCAGGCCCGGGTGTTCTCGGTCAGCGCGTCGCTGTCGAGGTCGAGCTTCCGGGTGGCCGGGTCCATCACCACGTTCTCGAGGACCGTGCCGAAGCGCCGCGTGGTGGCGAAGATCTCCGGCTCGCCGCGCGGCGAGAGGCGGATCACCTTGGCATAGCAGCCGCCCTCGAAGTTGAACACGCCGGTGTCGCTCCAGCCGAGCTCGTCGACGCCGATCAGGCCGCGCTCGGGGTCGGCCGAGAGCGTGGTCTTCCCGGTG
>CAZJZC010000239.1:0-3720 GCA_964550365.1 uncultured Gemmatimonadales bacterium
CGTCGCCCAGGTAGAGCGTGTCGTGGGCGTCGAGCGCCGGGTGGTCCGGCGGGAAATTGAGCGAATAGAAGTTGTGCCAGTCGGTCTCGGCTTCGGGGCCGACGTAGCGGCTGAAGCCCAGCTCGGCGAAGATGCGGGTCACCTTGTCGATGACCAGAGTGACCGGGTGCCGGGCGCCGCGCCAGACGGGCCGCGCGGGCATGGTGAGGTCGGCGGTATTCGCCCCGGCCTCGGCGGCGGCCGCGCCGGCCTCGGCCGCGTCCAGCCACTGCTCGATGGCGGCCTTGGCCGCGTTGGCGCGCTGGCCGACGATCTTCCGGGTGTCGGGGTCGAGCGACGGCAGGGTCTTCAGGATGGACGTGAGGCGTCCCGCCTTGCGGCCCAGGAAGTCGATCCTGAGCTGCTGGAGCGCCTCGCGCCCGCCCGCGGAACCGATCTGCTGTTCCGCTTCACTTTCCAGTGCGGCGAGCGCGGCGACGAGGTCGGCCGCGCCGCTCACGCGTTACTTCGCGGCCTTCGCCAGGTCGGCCAGCTTGGTGAAGGCGTCGGCATCCCGGACGGCCAGGTCGGCCAGCACCTTCCGGTTGATCTCGACGCCCGCCTTCTTGAGGCCCGACACGAGCTGGTTGTAGGACAGGTCGTTCAGGCGCGCCGCGGCGTTGATCCGCGTGATCCACAGCCGGCGGAACTGCCGCTTCTTGGTGCGGCGGTCCCGGTAGGCATAGGCCCAGCCGCGCTCGACGGTCTCCTTCGCGGCCTTCCACAGCTTGGAGCGCCCGCCGCGGTTGCCGCGGGCCTCCTTCATGATCTTGTTCTTCCGCTTGAGGCGGACGACGTTGCTCTTCACGCGCGGCATCGGACGGTCTCCTTAGGCGGTCAGCAGGCTGCGGATGCGCACGTCGTCGGCGCCGCCGAGGACGGTGCTCTTGCGCAGGTGCCGCTTCCGCTTCGCGGTCTTCTTGGTCAGGATGTGGCTCTTGAAGGCCTTGTTGCGCCGGACCTTGCCGCGGCCCGTCAACGAGAACCGCTTGGCGGCTGCCTTCTTGGTCTTCTTCTTCACGACGGCTCCTATTTCGGCGTCATCAGCATGGTCATGTTCCGGCCCTCGAGCTTGGCGTCCTGCTCGATCTTGCCGACCTCGGCGAGCACCTCCGCCACGCGGTCGAGCACCTCGCGCCCCAGTTCGGGGTGGGCCATCTGCCGGCCCCGGAACATCATCGTCACCTTCACCTTGTTGCCTTCGACCAGGAACTCCCGCGCGTGGCGGACCTTGAAGTCGAAGTCGTGCTCGTCGATCCCGGGGCGGAACTTGATCTCCTTCAGCTCGATCACCTTCTGCTTCTTCTTCGCGGCCCGGGCCGCCTTGGCCTGCTCGAACTTGAACTTGCCGAAGTCCATGATCCGGCAGACGGGAGGGCGCGCCATCGGCGCCACTTCCACCAGGTCCAGGCCGCGCGCTTCGGCGGCCGCCAGGGCCTCGTCCACGGTCATGATGCCGAGCTGCTCGCCGTCCGGCGCGATCACGCGCAGGGGACTGATCCGGATCATGCGGTTCACCCGCATGCGGTTCTTCGACTGATCCAGCTGTGGTCGATCGAAAATCGGCGTCACCCTCCGTACCGGGAAAAAAACGTCGCGGCCTCCGGTCCCCAGGAGTCCGCGAAACATGCGCAGCCCGCCGGAGCGGGGCGCCCACTTCACAGAACCCGTATCACCACCCGCGCGCGGGGGCCTGAGGGTGAGGAGCCGCAGCTCCTACTTGCTTGTCGGGCAGAAACTTAGACGGCCCCGCCCCGGCTGTCAACCGAGCCCCAGGCCCGGTTCGAGGAGCTCCGAGGTCCAGCCGCGCCGCTCGTCGGGGCCCACGCGGCCCCGCCCCACCACCGGATCGTGCTCGAAGAGCAGCCACCAGCCCTCGCGCGCCGCCCGGCCCAGCACGGCCTTCTTGGTCTCCAGCGTGACCAGGGGTTCGACGTCATAGCCCATGATCCAGGCGGCGGGCAGGTGGGCCGCGGTCGGCACCAGGTCGCCCAGGAAACAGGCCGTCTCGCCGCCGTCCCGCACCACGACCGACTGGTGAAACGGCACGTGGCCCGGCGTCGGCAGGCAGGTGATCCCCGGCAGGATCTCGACCTCGCCCTCCACGAACCGGAACCGGCCGGCCTCGGCCACCGGGGCGAAGTTGGGCCGGAGATAGCTGGCCCGCACGCGCTCGTTGGGGTGCATGGCATAGTCGAACTCGCCCCGCTGGACCACGTAGGTGGCCCGCGGGAAGGCCGGGACCGCCCCGCCGCCGGCGGCCACGGTGTTGCCGCCGCAATGGTCGAAATGCAGGTGCGTGTTGACGACCCAGCGCACGTCGTCGGGCGCGTGGCCGGCCGCGCGGATGGCGTCCTCCAGCGCCGTGGGCCCGGGGTCGCCGGCGTTCTCGAGGCCGTAGATGTCGTGGAACTTGGCGTCCTGCTTGCTGCCGGCCCCGGTGTCCACCAGGACCAGCCCGTCGCCGTGCTCGACGAGCAGGCAGCGCATCTGGAGCGGGATGCGGTTGCGCGCGTCGGCCGGGATCCGCTTCTCCCAGAGAGGCTTGGGGACGACGCCGAACATGGCGCCGCCATCCAGGCGCTGGAGGCCGGCCTCCAGCTGGTGGCAGCGCAGGCCGCCGACCCGGAAGGCGGCCGGCGCGCTCAGGCGACGTACCGGTGCAGCTGCTGCCAGGTCACCAGGCCGCGCTCCCGGGCCCGGCCGATGAGGCGCACCAGGGCCTTCGCCGTGACCTCGGCGTCGCCGCCGGCGCGGTGGCGCCGCTCGGTCTCGAGGCCGAAGAAGTGCATGACGCTGTCGAGCGAGCGGCGTTCGAGTTCCGGCACCAGCCGGCGCGTGGCGCGCACGGTGCACAGCTTCGGCATCCGCAGCTCGAACTCCTGGCAGCGGTCGATCTCGGCGCTGACGAACGACCAGTCGAACCGCGCGTTGTGCCCCACGAAGACGCGGCCGGCCAGCGCCGCGAGCAGCCGGTCGGCGATCCGGTCGAAGGTCGGAGCCTCGGCGACCATCTCGTCGGTGATGCCGGTGAGCCGCGCGATGCGCCAGGGGATGGGCCGACCCGGGTTGACCAGCGACTCGAACGCCGGCTCGATGCGGCCGCCGGCGAGGTGGACCACGGCGATCTCGGTGATGCGGTCGGCGCCGCGGGCGCTCATGCCGGTGGTCTCCACGTCGACCACCGCGAAACGCACCTCCTCGAGCCGGGCGCCGAACCAGGCCGGTTCGGGCACCAGCGTCCAGCGGCCGTCGAGCTCGGCGGTGAAGCGGGGATCGGCCCCGAGCAGGGCGATGGCGAGGCGCTCGGCGACCGCCTGGTTGGCGCGCTGGAGCCCCAGCACCTCGCGGACGATGTCCATCGGCGGGCGCGGCCCCTCGCGCAGGTACGCGAGCGCGCGCTCCGAGAGCGTGGTCAGAGGTCCACCCGCTCGAGCGGCATGGTCATGCAGCGCGGCCCGCCGCCGCCGCGCACCAGCTCGTTGCCCTTCACCGTGATCACCGCCCGGTCGCCATCGCCCACCGGCTCCTCGCCCGTCAGGAACCTGCGGGCGCTGACGATCCGGAACCCGGCGCGCTGCATCTCGCGCAGGGTGGCATCGTGGCGGTCGTAGCCCAGCACCACGCCCGGCCGCACCGAGAAGAAGTTGCAGCCCGACCCCCACTGCTCCCGCTCCTGGT
>CAZJZC010000240.1:0-3716 GCA_964550365.1 uncultured Gemmatimonadales bacterium
GCCGACGGCCAGCGCGCGCGTCCGGCGCCGGGCGCGGCGCCGGCGCGCGGTGGCCTGCGATACCCGCCGCCGGGCTGGAGCGACCTGCGCGGCCTGGCGCCCGGGGAACGGGCGCTGGTGCTCGACTACTTCCGCCGGCTCAACGCCGGCACGGGGAACGATGCGCGGCCCTGACCCGCGCGGCACCGGCGCCATCCGGCGTCTCGCCCGGCGCGCGGGCCTCGCGCTCGCGCTCGGCGCCGCCGCACTGCCATCGCCGGCGTCGGCCCAGCGCGGCACCGGCGACCTGGCGCTGTTCCGGGCGCTCGATTTCGAGCGGCAGGGCCGGTACGAGGAGTCGGCCGCGGCCTTCCGGCAGGTGCTGACGACCGACCCGCTGAGCGTGCAGGCGCTGGCCGGCGCGGAGCGGGTCTATACCCAGATCGGCCGGCGCGATTCGATCGCGGCCATGGTGGCCCGCGCCTTGGCGGCGGATCCCCAGCACACCGTGGCCCGCCAGATCGACGTGCGCACCGCCCGCGCGCAGGGCGGCGAGACGATGGCCGCCGAGGCCATCATGCGCTGGATGACCGCCGCGCCGCGCAGTGACGCCCCGTTCCGCGAACTGGTGCGCACGCTGCTGGCCTCGGGCCGCGTGGATGACGCGCGGGAGGCGGTGCAGGCGGCCCGCGCCCGGCTCGGCGCCGAGGTCCTCAGGACCGAGATGGCGCAGGTCGAGGCGACGGCCGGCAACTGGCAGCGGGCCGCGTCGGAATGGCGCGCCCAGCTCATGGCGGACCCCGACCTGCTGACGGTGGCCGGCTTCAACCTGCGCGCCGCGCCGGCCGAGCGTCGCGAGAGCGTCGTGCGGGTCCTCACGGCCGACACGGCCCTGGTCCCCAGGTGGCTGGCCGCCGAACTGCTGGTGTCGTGGAACGAGGCCGACCGCGCCTGGATCCTGCTGCAGGCCGCCCTGCCGCCGGGGCGCGAGGCGCGCCGCGCGGCGCTGCAGCGCTTCGCCGACCGGGCCCGCCAGCTGGAAGGCCCCGGGCCGAAGCGGGCCGCCGCGGCGGCACTGGAGCGGCTGGCCCTGGAGTCGGCGGGCGCCGACGCCACGCGCCTGCGGGTCGAGAGCGCGCGGTCCTGGGCCGAGGCGGGCGACGCGGCGGCCGCGCGCCGCGTGCTGCGCGCCATGGCGGATGATCCGTCGGCCTCGCGCGACGCCAGCGTCCAGGCCACCACCACCCTCATCGAGCTGTACGCGCGGGACGGTCAGGCCGCCGACGCCGCCCGGCTGCTGGCCCAGGCGCGCGGCCGCGTGCCCGGCAGCGAGGCGGACCGGCTCGGGCTCATGGTGGCCCGCGCCTGGCTGACCCAGGGGCGGTTCGAGCAGGCCGAGGCCCAGCTCGCCATGGACTCGTCCATGGCGGCGGACGAGGTGCGCGGCTGGGTGGCGCTCTATCGCGGCGACCTGGCCTCGGCGCGCACCCTGCTGCGCGGCGGCGCGGCCGCCCGCTCCGGCGATCCCCGGCCGGCGGTAGAGCGCGCCCAGATCCTGGAACTGCTCTCGGTCGTGCGCGGCGACACGGTGCCGGCCCTGGGCGCGGCGCTGGCCCTCGTCGCGCGCGGCGACACGGTGGGCGCGGCGAACGCGCTGGCGGGCCTGGCGCGCGACGGGACGGTCGGCGGCACCCCCGAGCTCCTGGCGCTCGCGGCCCGGTACCTCGAGCGGCGCGACCCGGCGCGCTCCGAGGCGCTGTGGCACGAGGTGGCGGAGCGTCACGCGCGTTCGGCGCCGGCGGCCGCGGCCCAGCTGGCGCTGGCGCGCGTCATGGCCGCGCGCGGCGACGCGGCGGGCGCGGCGCGCCGGCTCGAGGCGATGATCCTGGGGTATCCCGAGAGCGCCCTGGTGCCCGAGGCGCGGCGCGAGCTGGACCGGGTGCGCGGCATGATCCCGAGGAGCTGATGGACCGTCGCGGCTTCCTCGGCGCGCTGGCCGCCGTACCGGCGCTCGCCGGCCGGCCTTCCGCTCGCGGCGCCCCCGTGGGCGGCCTGCCGCAGCTGCTGCTGCCGATGGACGACGTCCAGGGCAACCACCTCAAGGCCTACGGCATCACCTTCCGCGCCATCGAGCGCGGCGAGCGCGGCGAGTGGCTGCTGAACTACCGGGGCGGCTCGTTCCTCCTTCCCGATTCGAGCGTGACGCGCCGTGCCGCGGCGCTGGCCGGCGTGCGCGTCGAGCCGGTGGACGACGGCGCCGTGGCCGTCATCAAGGGCACCATCGCCGAGCGCAACATGGACGCCCTGCCGCTCGAGCGGGTGCCGCGCGTGGCCATCTACTCGCCGCCCAACGCCCAGCCGTGGGACGATGCCGTCACCATGGCGCTCCAGTACGCCGACATCCCGTTCACCAAGGTGTGGGACCCCGAGGTGATGGCCGACGGCCTGCGCGACTTCGACTGGCTGCACCTGCACCACGAGGACTTCACCGGCCAGTACTCGAAGTTCTTCATCTCCTACCAGGGCTCGGCCTGGCTCGACGAGATGATCCAGCGCAACACCGCCGCCGCGCGCCAGCTCGGCTTCCGGACCGTGCCGGAGCTCAAGCGCGTCGTGGCGTGGCGCATCCGGACCTTCGTGGAGAACGGCGGCTTCCTGTTCGCCATGTGCACCGCGACCGAGACGCTGGAGCTGGCGCTGGCCGGTCACGACGTGGACATCGCCGCCGCCTACGCCGACGGCAGCCCGATGGATCCCGACGCCAACGGCAAGATGGACTGGAGCCGCTCGCTGGCGTGCGCCGGGGCGCGGCTGGAGTCGGCGCCGGGCACGGCGTCCTTCTCCGACATCGACGGCCACCAGGTCAACAACCCCGGCCGGCGCCAGCCGCTGGGCGCCTTCGAGCTGTTCAACTTCAGCGCCAAGATCGACCCGGTGCCGGCGATGCTGGTGCAGAACCATCGCAGCGTGATCCCCGACTTCTACGGGCTCACCACCAGCTTCACCCGCGCCACGCTCAAACCGGCCGACATCATCCTGGCCGAGGAGCCGGGGGCGCCGTGGGTGAAGTACATTCATGGCGACCTGGGGCAGGGGACCTGGACGTACTACGGCGGCCACGACCCCGAAGACCCGCAACATCAGATCGGCGACACGCCGACGGACCTGTCCTTGCATCCGACGTCGCCCGGCTATCGGCTCATCCTGAACAACGTGCTGTTCCCGGCCGCCAAGAAGCGCGAACTCAAGACGTGACCGACCGGCTCGGCGCGGCTGCTCGCGAGACCATCGCGCGCAGCGTGGCGGAGGCCGGCGGGCGCGAGGTGTCGTTCGTGGCGGACGTGGACGCGGCGGGCGTGGTCACGGCCGCGCTCGTGGTGGCGCGCGGCACCGTGGACGCCGTGCTGGCGCTCCCCGGCATCGCCGCGCGGGGCCAGATGCTGCTGCACAACCATCCCTCGGGCGTGCTGGCGCCGTCGCACGCCGACCTGGACGTGGCGGCGCGCTTCCACGACGCCGGCGTGGGCTTCGGCATCGTGGACAACGAGGCCAGCGCGCTGTACGTGGTGGTCGAGGTGCCGCGACCCCGGAAGGTCGCGCCGATCGATCCGTTCCAGACCGCGGCCCTGCTGGGCCCGGAGGGGCTGGTCGCGAAGACCCTGCGGCTGCACGAGGACCGCCGGAGCCAGCGCGACATGGCGGCGCACGTCGCCGACACCTTCAACGACGGCGGCGTG
>CAZJZC010000241.1:0-3704 GCA_964550365.1 uncultured Gemmatimonadales bacterium
AAGGGTCCGGACTGGTTCGTCGAGGTGGCCGGCCGCGTCGCGCGGCAGGCGCCCGAGGCCCACTTCGTGATGGCCGGCACCGGCGACATGCTGCCCCGCGTCATCGAGCGCGGCGTGGAGCTCGGGCTCGACGGCCGGCTGCATTTCGCCGGGCCGCTCGGCGGCGCCGACGTCGACCGCGCCTTCCGCATGGCCACGCTGTGCCTCATGCCCAGCGTCTCCGAGCCGTTCGGCCTCGTGGCGCTCGAGAGCCTGCGCGCCGGCACGCCGTGCCTGATGCCGAGGGATTCGGGCGTGGCCGAGACGGTGCGCAACGCCTTCAAGATAGATTTCTGGGACCTCGACGACATGACCGCCCGCGTGGTGGCCCTGCTGAAGGACGACGCCCTGCGCGCTGAGCTCAGCGCGCGCGGCCTGGCGGAGGTCCGCAGCCCCCGCTTCTCGCTCGACGAACCGGCGCGGCTCACGGCCGCCAGCTACGCCCGCAGCCTGGGCGGCACCTCCTCGACGGACTGACCATGCCCGACATCACGATCTACTGCCAGGTGCATCAGCCGTACCGCCTCCGGCCGGTCCGCTTCTTCGACATCGGCACCGACCAACCCTGGTTCGACGACGAGGAGAACACGCGCATCCTGCGGCGCGTGGCCGACAAGTGCTACATCCCCGCCAACGGCCTGCTGGCGGACCTGATCCGCCGGACGGACGGCCGGTTCAAGGTGGCGCTCAGCATCAGCGGCGTGCTCCTCGACCAGATGGCGCGGACGGCGCCCGACGCGCTCCGCAGCTTCCAGGACCTGGTGGCCACCGGCGGCGTCGAACTGCTGGGCGAGACGTACTACCACTCGCTGTCGGCCCTGGCCGACACGCACGAGTTCACCCAGCAGGTGCGGCGCCACCAGCACGCCCTGCTCGCGCACTTCGGCCGGCGGGCGGAGGTGTTCCGGAACACCGAACTCATCTTCCAGGATCACCTGGCGCCGCTCATCGCGGGCCTCGGATTCCGCGGGGTGATGGTCGAGGGCGCCGACCACGTCATGGGCTGGCGCAGCTCGAACTACGCCTACGCCGCGCGCACCGCGCCCGACCTGCGGCTGCTGCCCCGGAACTACAGGCTGAGCGACGACGTCGGGTTCCGGTTCTCCAACCGCGACTGGGAGGGCTGGCCGCTCACCGCCGACAAGTACGCCTCCTGGCTGGCGGCGAGCGGCGGCGACAGCGCCCACCTGTTCGTGGACTACGAGACGTTCGGCGAGCACCAGTGGGAGGACACCGGGATCTTCGAGTTCCTGCGGCACCTGCCCGAGGCCTGCTTCCGCAACGGGCTCGGCTTCGCGCACCCGACCGAGATCGCGATGCGGACGCCGGTCGCGGCGCTGTCGTTCCCGCGGGCGACCTCGTGGGCCGATACCGAGCGCGACGTCAGCGCCTGGCTGGGCAACGGCATGCAGCAGGCCGCCCACGCGCGGCTCTACCGGCTGCGGGACACCGTGCTCGCCACCGGCGACGCGGATCTCGCCGAGGCCTGGCGCCGCATGAGCACCAGCGACCACTTCTACTACATGTGCACCAAGTGGTTCGCCGACGGCGACGTGCACAAGTACTTCAACCCGTACGCCACGCCGTACGACGCCTACATCACCTTCGCCAACGCCCTCCAGGACCTGGAGCAGACGGCGGCGGCGCGCACGCGGCGCCCGGCCATCCACGCGACGGGCACCGTGTCCGCCGACGACTTCGACGCCGCGCTCGGCCTGCCGGTCGGCGCCGGGGAGATGGCGTGCGTCGCGTGACCGTCGGCCTGGTCACCGACCCCGGCCTGCCGGCCCGGCGAACCTTTCCCGAGCGCCCCGCGTTACATGGATATGGCCGCCCCGCGGCGGCCTCCCCCGCGGCCCGCCGGCGAACGCCCGGACAGCGTCGGACCGCGCCAGACCGGAGCCTTGTGGAACCTCAGACCGCCGGACCGACGCCGCCCGTGGCGGCCGATTTCGAGGCGCTGCTGATGCCGGTCCTCGACCGCGCGTTCGGCATGGCCATGAGCCTCACGCGGAGCCGCACCGACGCCGAGGACCTGGTCCAGGAGGCGTCCCTGCTGGCGTTCCGGGCGTTCCACACGTTCGAGCCGGGCTCGAACTTCAAGGCCTGGTACTTCAAGATCCTGACCAACGCGTTCTACACCAGCCGCCGCCGGGCTTCGCGGCGGCCGGTCGAGACCGACATCGACGGCGCCACCAGCCTGTACCTCTACGGCAAGTGCGCCGAGGCCGGCCTGCACGAAGGCACCGAGGACCCGGCCGGACGCCTGCTCGGCAAACTCGACGCCGAACAGATCATGGCGGCCATCGATTCGCTGCCGGAGGAGTTCCGCGTGGTGTGCACGCTCTACTTCGTCGAGGACCTGCCCTACCAGGAGATCGCCGAGTCCGTGGGCTGCCCGGTCGGCACCGTGCGCTCGCGGCTCCACCGCGGGCGCCGCGTGCTCCAGAAGATCCTCTGGAAGATGGCCGTCGAACAGGGTATCGTGCGGGACCTCACCGCCGCGGGAGCTGCCACATGACGCCGCTCGACCGCTTCACCTGCGAAGACGCCTTCCGGCGGCTCGACGACTACCTCGACCGGGTGCTGAGCAGAGACGAGATGCAGCTCGTGGAGCAGCATCTGGAGACTTGCGCCACCTGCGCGCATGAGTACGCCTTCGAGGCGAAGTTCATCGACGGACTGCGCACCAAGGTGAAGCGGCTCGATGTGTCGGGCGACCTGATGTCCAGGATCCAGGAACGCATCGCAAGGGCCGCCACGGGAACCGAACCCGGCTAGAGCTCCGAGAGGCCGAACCCGCCGAGGAACCCGGCGGAGAGGCGGGGACCGACCGACAGCAGGGTCGGCGCGTCGATCGACGACGTGGCCAGGTGCTGCACGTCGGCCAGGCCCTTCGCCTTGTCCATCCCCCGGCAGTGCGCCAGTACCGTCCGAGAGAACCGTGCACCGGCGAAATCGGCGTCGGTCACGTCGCAGTGGTTGAGCACCGCGTGACTCAGGTCCGCTTCGCGCAGGTCCGCACCCGTCAGGTCAGCCTCTCTCAGCACCGCCCCGTCGAGGACCGCATACCGCAGGACCGCTCCCCCCAGGTTGGTGTGGTTGAGGTGCGCGTCGGCCAGGTCGGCCGAAGTGAAGTCCGCACCGGTCAGCACCGAATACGACAGGTCCGCGCGGGGCAGCTTGGCCTCCCGCAGCGACGCCTTGGTCAGGTTGATCCAGATGGCCGAGAGGCGGGTCATGTCCGCGCCGGCGAAGTCCGCCCCCGGGAAGATGGCCGCGAGCATGCGGGCGTCGGCCATGAGGGCCTGCCGCAGCCTGGCGCCCTCGCCGTGGGCGCTCGAGAGGTCGGCGCCGTGGGCCCGGACGCCGTCGAGCACTGCACCGTCGAGCAGGCTGGAGGTGACGTCCGAGCCGCGCAGGTCGGCCCCGGTGAGGTCGGCGCCCCGGAGGTCGCCGTGGCGCAGGTAGGCGCCGGCGAGCGCCGCCCCGGCGAGGCTGTCGGCCTCGAGCCGGAGGAGGGTCTCACCTGTCTGTTTGTGGCGGATCTCGATCATACACCCTTGAACGCGGCCGCGCCCGGAAAAGTGCCCGCTTCGGGGACGGGAACCCCCCCGCTCCGGCGGTCATTCTAGCCGGGCCGGCGCACTGGCGCGCCGCGCGAA
>CAZJZC010000242.1:0-3647 GCA_964550365.1 uncultured Gemmatimonadales bacterium
GCCGAGTACTTCAAGAGCGCCGAGTTCTGCTCCATGTGCGGGCCGAAGTTCTGCTCGATGCACATCAGCCAGGAGATCGCCGAGGGCATCAAGCAGCTGGCGGCCGCCGGGGAGCGGGCCGAAGAGGCGGTGCCGGCGGACTGACCGGTGACGAGCCGGTGACGCGCCGGCCCGAGATTGGCGCTACGCTCGACCCCGGTCGGGCGCAGCGGAGCGGAACGCACCGAGCCCCGCCGCGGCATGCCGTGACGGGGCTCGGTGTCCCGGGGGCGGCGCTAGCGGGTCTGCTTGACCGCGCAGAAGTGGCCGCGCGCCACTTCCTCGCGCCCGTCGCCGCTCATCCACACCCCCTGGAAGCCCTCGGCGCTCACCCGCTGCACATGGAACGCGAAGTAGCCGGCGTCGAAGGCCTGCATGCCGCGTGCGTTGGACCGGTCACCGACCCGCATGACCACGCTGCCCGCCCGACCGGCCGGGCCGGGCGCCACGTAGACGCCGACCCCGGGCATCGTCGGGCTCTCGGACGCCGCGCTGCCCATGGCCACGGCGCCGACCTCCGCCGCGGCCAGGGTGCTGGAGCCGACCAGTGCCTGCGACGTGGTCGCCGCGGGTCCCGGCTCGGGGAACGGCTGAAGCCGTTCGTCCTGCGCCCTCAGGTCGAGCCGGCCCGTCGCCGTCTGACCGGCGCGCACGCCGCTGGTCGCGACCGCCGTGAGCTGGAAGGCGCCCGCCATCATCGGCACGTCGGCGACGGCGATCGCGCCCGCCGCGACCGGCGCGCATTCGCTCGCCATGCCGGCCGCGCGAGCGCCCCGGTGGCACGCCAGCAGCGCCAGCGGGATGATCGGCACCAGCGCCGCGCGAGCCAGCCGCGTGGGGCTCATCGGCGTATCACCCGCACCACGCGGCCATTGGCGTCCACGACCTCGATGGGGATGCGCAGGTCGTCGTCGCGCAGGTCGATGAGCGCTCCGCGCGCCGCCGCCGGCGCGCTGAAGGTCCGGTTGTACGTCTGCGCCGCGGCGTAATTGACCGTGTAGCCGAGGTCGCCGAACACCGCGATCGTCAGTACGCTCAGCGGGTTCGCGCCCGCGTTGAGGTAGCCGGTCATCAATTCGTTGAAGAATGTCGGCTCGCGCCAGTGCGAGTTCACGTTCCCCGTCCCGCATCCGGCCGGCGACGCCGGCCCGCAATTCTCCAGCGGCACCTTGTTGCCGCCCGTGTAGCTCGTCCCGCCGATGGAGTCGAAGGCGGCCACGGCCAGCGGACAGTTGAAGTGCGTATCCTGCACGTTGCCCGTGCTGGAGAGGAGCTGGGCGCAGGTCCGCTGGTTGGTGATGCCCGCCTGGGTGTTGAAGATGCCGGACGTGAACCCGAGCACGTGGCCCATCTCGTGGAGGATGACCGCGTTGAAGGTGCCGTTGGCGATGAGGGTCGCGACGTCGGCCGTGTCGAAGCGCATCTGTCCGACGAGCGTCAGGGCGTTCGACGTCCGGATCGAACAGGGGCCGGCCGACCCGAGCACCTGGCCCGGGCCGTCGATGGAGTCGAACCGCGCCAGGATCACGAGGTCGTCGACGGTCTCGTTCAGGGTGGCCAGGCCGCCGCAGACCGAGCTGTTGGTGAAGACCACGTCGCTCTGGTCGCCGTAGATGATGCGCTGCCAGTAGGCGACCGCCGAGTCGAACGCCGCCTGGACCGGCGCCGAGAACGCCGGACCGATGTTGCGGACGATGATGTTGTACTGCGGCGTCGCCGCGGTCGCGGTGAACGTCACGGTCGGCAGACCGCTCGCCGTGGCCTGTATGGTGTTGGCGCCGGCTGCCGTGCCGACGATCCAGCTGCCGACCTGGGCCACGCCCTGCGCGTTGGTGCTGGCCGTGGGGCCGGTCACGCTGCCGCCGCCGGTCATCGCCGCGAACGTCACGCTCACGCCGGAGACCGGGCCGCCGCCGGCATCGGTCACCCGCACGGCCGGGCGGACGTTGGTCGCGAAGCCCTGGAGCGCGGTCTGGTTGTCCCCCACGAAGGCCGTCATGTTGGCTGGCGCGCCGGCCGCCTGCGCCGTGGCGCTGAAGGTGGTCGAGATCGCCGTGCCGACGACGGTGGCGGCCAGGGTGTTGGCGGCGGGGCTCGCGCCCATGGTCCAGTTCCCGACCGTGGCGATGCCCTGCGCGTCGGCGGTCTGGGTCGCGCCGCTCACGCTGCCGCCGCCGGCGGTGACGCTGAACTGCACCATCGCCCCGGCGCGCGCGTTGCCGAAACTGTCGGTGACCCGGACGGCCGGACGGACCGGCAGGGTCGTGCCGACCGTCGCCGTCTGGTTGTTGCCGGCCTGCACGGCGATGGCGGCCGCCGGGCCGGCGTTGGCCGTGGCCGTGAACGTGACGGCCGCGAGGCCACTCGCCGAAGCGCTGACGGTCTGGGCCTGGGTGATGTTGGTCCCGATGGTCCAGGTGGTGGATGCCACGCCGTTGGTGCCGGTCGTCACGCTGGCGTTGGCGACGCTGCCGCCGCCCGACGTCACGGCGAACGCGATCGCCACGCCGGCGACCGGGCTGCCGTTGGCATCGTTGGCGCGCACCGCGATGGGGGCGCCGAGCGCCGTGCCCACCAGTCCGCCCTGGGCGTCACCGGCCGACTTGCTCAGCGCCGTCGCCACCTGCGCCACGGTGGCCGTGATGCTGCCCGAGGCGGTGGACCCCGTGGCCGTCGCCGTGATGGTCGCCGTGCCGTTGCCCGTCGCCGTCACCACACCCGAACCCGACACGGTCGCCGCGGCCGCGTTGTTCGAGGCCCATGTGACGGTGACCGTCGGCATGGCGGCGCCGTTCTGGTCGAGCACCTGGGCGCTGAGGGCCTGCGACGCCCCGACCGAGGCGAAGGTCAGCGGTGTCGAGGGCGAGATGGCGACCGTCGTGGGCGTCGGCGGCTCGGTCCCGCTCTTGCAGGCCGCGCCGGCGACCAGGAGGGCCAGCCCGAGGTACCTGACGACGCTGTAGCGATCTGGCACGTATCCGGCTCCGATTCGGCGTTCCGTGGGTCGGGGAATGCCCTATTCTGGCCCCCACGCGGCCACTCGGCAAGCCGGTACGGTAGGGCCGGTCGGCCGTGGGAGCGGTGACCCGCCGCACCACGGCGCCGTCGCCCTTGACACCATCCGGCGGACTTGGTGATTTTCGCCGTGGGCAACCCTGCCCCCAGTTCGCGCCGCCCCGGCGCCGGAGACCCGCGTGCCGTACATCATCACCGAACCGTGTATCGACGTGAAGGACCGTGCCTGCGTGGACGTGTGCCCCGTCGACTGCATCTATGAAGGCGAGAAGCAGCTGTTCATCGAGCCCGACGAGTGCATCGACTGCGGCGCCTGCGAGCCCGAGTGCCCGGTCACGGCCATCTTCCCCGAGGAGGATGTGCCGGACCAGTGGAAGTCGTTCATCGCGCTGAATCGCGACATCTTCAAGAGCGACACGCCGCCCGGGAAGCCGCAGAAGTAGCCGCCGCTCGGAGCGACGGCGTGCGAAGGGGCCGGTGCGTGTTGCACCGGCCCCTCGCGTTCCAGCCCGGCCCGCCGGCTCAGCCCTGCCGGACCGCTTCCAGGAACTCCGCGAACACCCGGCTCACGGCCGTCGGCGCCTCGAGCGGCG
>CAZJZC010000243.1:0-3644 GCA_964550365.1 uncultured Gemmatimonadales bacterium
GCCTGCGCGCCCTGGTCAAGCACCTCGACGACATCGCCGACGCCGACATCGTCGAACTGAACATCCCGACGGGCATCCCGCTGGTCTACGAGCTGGACGACGCGATGAAGGCGGTGAACCGCTTCTATCTGGGCGATCCGGCGCGGGTGGCGGCGGCGCAGGCCGCGGTCGCGGCCCAGGGCAGGGCGAAGGCCTAGAGCAGCCAGGTCCCCACGAGGGCCAGCATGGCGATGGACAGCAGGTCCATCACGATGCCGGCCTTCGCCATCTGCCCGGCGGTGACGTAGCCGGTCGAGAAGGCCACGGTGTTGGGCGGGGTGGAGATGGGCAGCAGGAAGCTCATCGAGGCGGCCAGCGCGGCGACGCTCATCAGCACCCGCGGGTCCTGGCCCACCGCCGGACCGATGCCGGCCATCAGCGGCATGGCCATCGCGGCCACCGCCGCGTTGCTCGCCAGGTCGCTCAGTCCCACGAACACGGCCGCCACCACGGCCACGATGACCAGTTTCGGCGCCCCCGCCATGCCGCCGAGCAGGCCGCCGATCCACTCCGACAGCCCGCTGGCCTGGAACCCCTCGGCCAGCGACAGGCCCCCGCCGAACAGCAGCAGCATGCCCCAGGGCGCCCGCGCCGCGGTCGGCCAGTCGAGCGCGTAGCCCGGCCGGCGCAGGGACACGGGCACCACGAACAGCAGCAGCGCGGCGCCGATGGCGATCACCGCGTCGTTCACCGCCGGTACCCAGGTGGCGATGCCGGGGATGGTGACACTGCCGATGGTCTTGGGGTCGCGCAGGATCCACGCGGCGACGGCCAGCAGGAACACCAGGAGCGTGAACCGCTCCCCGCCCGCGAGCGGCCCCAGCGCGCGCCGCTCGGCGTGCACCCTGGCGTCGAGCCCCTCGATGGCGCCGTGGACCCGGAAGCACACGCGGGTCACCACCAGCCAGCAGGCCGCCAGCATCACCAGCGCGAGCGGCAGGGCGACCTGCATCCAGGCGCCGAAGCCGATCTCGACGTGGAGCAGCTGCTTCACGGCGCCGGCGAAGATGGCGTTGGGCGGCGTGCCGATGAGCGTCGAGATGCCGCCGATGGTGGCGGCGTAGGCGACGCCGAGGACCAGGGCCGTGCCGAAGGACCCGTGGCCGTCATCGGCGCCGCCCGCGCCGGCGGGCTCGTCGCCCTCGCGCAGCCTGAGGACCGCGACGGCCATGGGCATCATCATGACCGTGGTCGCGGTGTTCGAGATCCACATGGAGATGAAGGCGGTGGCGGCCATGAAGGCCAGCACCACCCGGCGCGCGTCGGTGCCGACCACCGAGAGGATGGCGTAGGCCACCCGCTTGTGGAGGTTCCAGCGCTCCATGGCGGCGGCCAGGAAGAAGCCGCCGAGGAACAGGAAGATGACGGTGTTGGCGTAGGGCGCGGCGGTCCGGTCGAAGGGCATCACGCCCAGCACCGGGATCCACACCAGCGGCAGGAGGGCGGTGGCCTGGAGCGGCACCGGCGTGGTGAGCCACCAGGTCGCCATCCACAGCGTGAGCGCGAAGACCCGTTGGGCCGGCGCCGACATCCCGGCGGGCGGCGCGGCGAGCAGGGCGATGACGAAGAGGGCCGGCCCCGCGACGAGGCCCGCCACCTCGACGCGCGTGAGCGCGCGCGGGCCCGCTACGGGAGGAGGTGCCGTTCCTTCTGGGCCGAGCGCATGCCCAGGCCGACGCCGGCGCCGAGCAGGATGGCGGTACCGGCGCCCACGAGGGGCAGCAGCCAGACGATGGGCGCGGCCACGACCGCCACGCCGATGCCGGCGATGACCGGCGCGGAGGGCGCGTGCACCACGTCCACGAAGCGCAGCTTGCGCTTGGTGAAGTCCTTGGTCCCGACGTAGCCGGCGATGCCGGCGCCGATGGCGGCGATGGTCTCGATCATGCGTTTCACTACGTTACTTCATGGTCGTTTGTTTCGCACCTGTCCCTCTGCGGGGACGCTGCCCTCGGCCAGGGACGCTGTCCCCGACCTGCCAAGGTGATCCTGGTCTCTTGACGGGCCACCGGGCGCGTGGCATCTGTCATGCTCCCCTCACATTCAAGGGCACATGACGAGACTCCCGTCCGGGACGTTCGCATCCGCGGCACTCGTGGCACTCGCGCTCTCGCCGGCCTGCGGTGGCGGCGGCGACGGCGGCGGCGGCACCACGCCGCCGGTCGTCGTGACCAGCGTCGTCATCACCGCGCCGGCGGCCCCGCCGACGTTCGGCGCGCTGGGCCGGACGGTCCAGTTCTCGGCCCAGGCGCGCGATGCCGGCGGCGCGGCGGTCGCCGGGGCGAGCATCGGCTGGTCGTCGTCCAACCCCGCGGCCGCCACGGTGAGCGCGGCGGGCCTGGTGACGGCGGTGGCCAACGGCAGTACCCAGATCAGGGCCGCGAGCGGCACGGTCCAGTCGTCCGCGGTGACGGTGACGGTCAGCCAGGTCGCCGTCACGCTGACGCCCGCGCCGACGTCGGTGGCGATGGGCGCCCTCGGCTCCACCCGCCAGCTGGCCGCGACGGTGGCGGACTCGGGCGGCGCCGTGGTGGCGGGCGCCGTGGCGGCATGGACGCGGATCGGGCCGGGGACCAGCGCCACGGTGAGCGCGACCGGCCTGGTCACGGCCACCGGCGTCGGCACCGGCGATACCGCCGTGGCCTCGGCGGGCGGCCTCAGCGCCAAGGTGCCCATCGCGGTGACCCAGGTCGCCGCCAGCATCGTCGTCACGTCCACCTCGGGCACGCCCGATACCCTGTTCACCACCGGGCGCCAGCGGCAGTTCAGCGCCTCGGCGCGGGACTCGAACGCCAACGTGCTCGGCACCCAGCCGTCGTTCGCCTGGTCGAGCTCGGCCACCGGCGTGGCGACCGTGAACGCGGCCAGCGGACTGGTGACGTCCGTCGCCGACGGCAGTGCCACCATCACGGCCTCGGGCGGCGGCGTCAACGGGACCCGCGCCCTGGTGGTGCGGCGCTTCCCGTCCGTCTTCACCATCAGCCCGACGTCGGCGGCCATCGCGACGGCGTCGGGCACCCAGGTCTTCACCGGCACCGCGCAGGATTCCAGCGGCGCGAACCTCGGCATCGCCTGGGCCAGCCGCAACGCCTCCCTGGTGTCGGTGAGCCCGGCCAGCGGCACCAGCACGACCGCCACGGCCATCGGCAACGGCACGACCTACGTGGTGATGACGGCCAACGCCCGCAGCGACTCGGCGCAGGTCACGGTGACCAACCAGCCGCAGGTGAGCTTCTCGGGGCAGGTCCAGCCCATCTTCACGGCCAGCTGCGCCCTGGCGAACTGCCACACCGGCGCGACGCCGACCGGCAGCATGAACCTCACGGCCGGCGTGGCGCGGGCCAACATCGTGAACGTCAACGCCGTCGGGGCGCCCGGCAACATCCGGGTGATCCCGGGGAACGCGTCGAACAGCTATCTCATCCGGAAGCTGGAGGGCGGGCCGAACATCGTGGGCGGGCAGATGCCGGACGGGATGCCGCCGCTGTCGGCCTCGACGATCCAGGTCATCCGCGCCTGGATCGACCAGGGGGCGCTCAACAACTAGTCGAGCCAGGTCACCAGGTCGGCGAGCGGCTTCCTGCGGGGCGTCGGCTCCGGCTCGC
>CAZJZC010000244.1:0-3634 GCA_964550365.1 uncultured Gemmatimonadales bacterium
TGGGACAGGCGGCGCGCTCGTCACAGCCGGGACGGAACGGCAGGCCGCGCCTGAGGGTGCGGAGCCCGCGCACGCCGTGGAACAGCACCTCGGCCCTCACGCCGCTGGTGAAATCACCGTCGTCGCCGCCGAGACCCATGTAGTCGTTGTCCTGGCGGACGGCGGCCGTCCAGCGCGGGGCCTGGGCCCGGAGCGCGGTGGCGGTCAGGCCCAGGCCCAGCAGGACGGCCGGCCACAGCCGTCCCGCGCGACGCAGCGTCGATCGGTCCACGGGCAGGCAACTTGCCCACCACGGCGGCCCGGGGCAAGTTGGCCGCATGCCGAAGCGTCCGCCGCGCCCCGCCCAGGCGGAATGGCACGAGTACGACTCGTCCGACCCGCAGTTCGTCGGCCGTCTGCTCGGCAAGCGCTACGACGTGGTCCGCATGCTCGGCCGGGGGAGCCTGGCCGCGACGCACCTGGTCCGCGACCGGGAGGCCCGGCGCGACGCCGCGGCGCGCATCGTGCACTCGGCCATCGCGCGCGACGAGTCCGCCCGCGCGCACATCCGGCGCCTGGCCCGCGCCGGGCTCGCCCTGGAGCACCCCAACATCGTGCGCACCTGGGCCGTGGCGCCGGAGGACGAGCCGGTGCCGTACGCGATCTGCGAGTACGTCGACGGTACCGACCTGTTGAGCCTGATGAAGCAGGAGGGACCCCTGCCCCTGCCGCGCGCGCTGGGGATCGCGCGCGACGTCGCGGCCGGGATCGGCGCGGCGCACGCCGCCGGGATCATCAGCGGCAACCTGCGGCCGCTCGACGTCCTCATCGAACGCGTCGGCGGACGCGCGAAGATGTACGATTTCGACTCGCCGCTGTTCGGCGACGCCAGCTTCATGGGCAACCCGCGCTACGCGGCGCCCGAACGACTGCTGGACCCCGCCTCGGGCCCGCGGGCCGCGTCCGACCTCTTCGCGCTCGGCTGCATCCTGTACGAGATGCTGGCCGGACGGCCGCCGTTCGGTGGCGGAAGCCCCATGGCGGAGATGATGATGAAGATGCGCGGCGAGCGGACCCCGCTGCGCGAACACCGGCCGGACCTGCCGCGCGGCGTCGAGAACGTGGTGGGCTTCCTGCTCGACCCCGACCCGGCGAAGCGCGGTACCGCCGCCCAGGCCCACGACGAACTGGCGTTCCTCGCGGGCGCCGGCTAGCGCGCCAGGGCCTCCACGGCGCCGGCGAAGCGCGCGACCTCGTCGTCGGTGTTGTAGTAGTGCGGTGAGGCGCGCACCACGCCCGCCAGGCCGCGCGCCTCGAGGTCCAGCCGGGCGGTCGGGGCCAGGGCGGCGGTGACGTTGATGCGCCGGTCCCGCAGCGCGGCCTTGAGGGCCGTCGGGTCCTTCCCCTCGACCGTGAACGTCACGATGCCGCCCCGCACCCGGCCGCGGTCGCGCACCGTGACCCCCGCGATGGCGCCCAGCCGCTCCCGGAGCTGCGCCGCCAGGGCGAAGGTCCGCTGCCTGATGGGCTCCAGGCCGATCGCGAGCGCGTAGTCCACCGCGACGGCCAGGCCGATCTTCCCGGCGCAGTTCGTCTCCCAGTTCTCGAAGCGCCTGGCGTCATCGCGCCAGCGGAACGAGTCCCGGGCCGTCCACTCGGCCGCGTGCAGGTCCACGAACGGCGGCTCGAGCCGGTCGAGGACGCTCCGCCGCACGTAGAGGAAGCCGGTGCCGCGCGGGCCGCGCAGGAACTTGCGGCCGGTGGCCGAGAGCAGGTCGCAGCCGATGGCCGCGACGTCGAGCGGCACCTGGCCCGCCGACTGGCAGGCATCCACCAGGTACAGCGCGCCGCTGTCCCTGACCACCCCGCCGATCTCCTCCACCGGGTTGACCAGCCCGCCGCTGGTCGGCACGTGCGTCACCGCCACCAGCCGCACGCGGCCGTCCATCATCCGCGCCAGCGCCGCGACGTCCAGCTGGCCGTCGGCGTCGCTCGGCACCACCTCCACCACCGCGCCGGTCCGCCGCGCCACCTGCAGCAGGGCCAGCCAGTTGCTGACATACTCGGCCTCGCCGGTCAGGATGCGGTCGCCGGCCGCGAAGGGCACCGCGTAGAACGCCATGTCCCAGGCGCGGGTCGCGTTCTCCACCACCGCCACCTCGTCCCGGCGGCAGTTCAGCAGGGCGCCGATGGCGTCGTAGGCGCGCTCCCAGCGCGCGGCTTCGTCGTTGGCGGCCTCGTAGCCGCCGGTCGCGGCCTCGAGCGCGAGGTGCGACGTGACGGCGTCGAGCACCGCACGGGGCATCAGGCCGGCGCCGGCGTTGTTGAAATGGAGGACCTGCTCGCATCCCGGCGTCTCGGCGCGCACCCGGGCGATGTCGATGTCCGTCATGCGGTGAGTACGCCGCGCAGGGTGGCGAGGTCGATGTTCCCGCCCGACAGGACGATCCCCACCCGACGGCCGGCCAGCTCACCGCGCAGCTTCATGAGGCCCGCGAGGCCGGCGGCGCCGGCGCCCTCCACCAGCGTATGGGTCGCGCGGAGCAGCAGCCGCAGGGCCTCGGCGATCTCGCCGTCCGTCACGGTCACGAAGCCCGCGAGACCGTCGCGCAGGGCCGGGAAGGTCAGCTCGTAGACCCCGCGCGTGGCCAGGCCGTCGGCGAACGTCTCGGCCCGCTCGCGCAGCACGGGGCGGCCGGCATGCCAGGAGTCGTGGATGGCGCTGGCGCCGGCCGCCTGCACGCCGAACACCCGGACCCGCGGCGCCGCCGCACGCACCATGGTGAGCGCGCCGACCGCCTGCGAGCCGCCGCCCACCGCCAGCACCAGCGCGTCCAGGTCCGGCGCCTGTTCCAGCAGTTCGCGCGTCATGGTCCCCGCTCCGGCGATCACCCGCGTGTCGTTCGTCGAATGGGCCTCGGCCAGTCCTTCGGCGGCGGCGATGCGCCGCATGACCTCGACCGCCTCGTCGTAGTCGCGGCCTTCCTCGACCACCCGCGCGCCGAGGGCGCGCATGATGTCGTTCTTGTCGGGGTTGTTGCCCAGCGGCACGCACAGCGTGGCCGGACGGCCCAGCAGGCGCCCGGCGTACGCCACGCCCAGGCCGTGGTTCCCGCGGGTGGCCGCGATCACGCCCGGCCCCTCCCCGGGCCGCGGCGCGGTCATGAGGGCCAGGCCGTTGCGCACCTTGAACGAACCGGTGGGCTGGAAGTTCTCGTGCTTGACGGTGACGCGGATGCCCTCGCCGACGGCGGCGTCCAGCACCGGGTAGTCGCGCGCCGGCGTCGGCGTCAGGAACGGCACCAGCCGGAGCGCCGCGTCGGCGACGTCGGCCGCCGCGATGGGCCAGACGGGCGCGGCGCTCAGTAGCGGCGGCGGCGGCGCGTGGAGGCGGTCCTGAGGCCGGCGGCGCCCAGCAGGGCGCCGAGCAGGCCCCGGGTGAGCGTCGTGGCCGCCGTGCGCAGCACGGATCGCGCCACCGGCGAGTTCAGCGCGCCGGCCAGCGCGCCCGGCTGGTCCTTCGGGGCGCGCGGTGCCGGCGCCTCGCGCCGCGTCGGGTGGCCCGCGTCGGCCGTGCCGGCCGGGGCCGCGTCCGCCGCGGCCCCGGCGAAACGGGCCTCGAGCCGCTCGCGGGCGCTCTCGCGGTCGATGTCCT
>CAZJZC010000245.1:0-3460 GCA_964550365.1 uncultured Gemmatimonadales bacterium
GCCACGCCATTGTAGTACAGGACTGCCGGGTTGTTCTTCAGGTCCTCCCCGATGAGGTAGACGTCAGCTCCGGAGGAGCCCCAGAGGCCGTGCGCAGCCACGTAGTCCCGCGGGTACGGCTCGGCTGGGAGCGGCAGATTCGTCCACGTTGAGCCATCGAAGTGCTGCACCCCGTTCCCGTAGTACGCTCCGACGAACAAGTCGCTCGGCGATGAGCCCCAGATGGCCGTGAACGAACCTGCAGCGGCACCCATCGCCTGCCACACCGAACCGTTGTACCTCAGCACCAAGCCGCTTCCAACCACGTACACATTCGAGGGCGACAAGCCCCACACAGAAGCGTACCTCTCACTTCCCAGGCTGCTGCGAATGACCTGCCACGAGGTCCCGTCATACCGCAACACGGCGTTCTCGGCCACGGCATAGACGTCGGTCGGCGACGCCGCCCAGATGGCGCGGATGTCGGGCACCGGCGTGAAGCCACCGCCATCGGTGTTGATCAGCACGGCAACACCGATGCCGTTGGCCGATGTCACCAGGTCCGGTAGCCCATCGGAATTCACATCGCCGACGCCGAAACCGCCCTGAGTCGGCGCGATCACAGCGCGTGGTGGGCCGAACGCACCGGAACCATCCCCGAACGCGACCGCACCGGGTTCGGTGAGCAGGTCGGGAATCCCGTCGCTATCGAGGTCGGCCCAAACCGGGTTCCCGGAAGAAGGACCCATCGGCACGGCGACAGAACTTCCGAAGGCAGCGGTTCCGGTTCCCAGGCGCACCGTGATGCGTGGATCTCCTAGGTGTCCGACGGCCACATCGAGATGCCCGTCTCTGTCGGCGTCGCCCAGTCGAACCGAACTCGGGGTGCCAGGCTCGGCGATTGTCACCGGCGAGCCAAACGCCCCGGTTCCGTTCCCGCGGAGCACTGTGAGGCGATCATCCCATCCGAGCGCGACGAGCACGTCGGCGTGGCCATCCTCGTCGAGGTCGCCGACATCCAGCCCGAAGACCAGACCCCCGGCCGGAGACGCGATGAACGACCCGAACGAGCCCGTGCCATCGTTGAGGAGCACACCGACCTGGCTCCCTCCGACCGCCGCCACGACGCAATCCGGCCGAGCGTCGCCATTCACGTCGGCCAGTCGGCAGGAAGCCCGGAACGGCCACGGAACAACGTAGGTGACGGCTGCAGCCAGCGCGCCGCCGCCGGTGTTGAGGTGAACGCCGATCGTCTGGGAAGTCGACCACCCGCCACCCACGACGACGTCCGTTCGACCGTCGCCGTTCAGGTCCCCCAATTCGAGTTCGGTGCGGTCGGGACCGGCGTAGTGAATCACCGGCCCGAACTGGCCGGCCCCCGTCCCGAACAGAACATCCACGCCGTAGTTCCCCGCCGCACCGAGCTGCACCAGATCGGCGCGTCCATCGCCATCCATGTCCGCCAGCAGAACGCGACCGTTGGACCCGGTTTCCCGGATACCGTCGAGGATCGGCTGCCACTGGACTCCATCGTACCGCACGACGATCCCGAACCCGGCTGCGAACACGGCCGAGGGGCCGGCCCCGGAGAGCGCGACAAGTTCGCGTGACGACCCGGTGTTCACGACTGACCACGACGCTCCGTCGAAATGGCGGAGGGTGAGGGCGTCCGTTCCGAGGGCATACACATCCGACGGGCCTGACCCCCAGAGCGCGATCGCGCCCTCAGTCAGGAACGTGGAGAAACTCACCGACCCGCCCTGACCAACGATGTACGTGCTGAAGCTCGAGATCGGCGCCGACACGACGTTCGCGGCAGTATCCACAACGCTTCCCGGGACCTCGACGATGCCGTGCGGGTACACTTTGAACACCCGCAGCGATGACTCGTGAACGCCTGCAAGAAGTCGTCCCGGGTCGTAGGCGATGCGGAGCTGGGCCGGTGTCCCGAACTGCAGGCCATCCGGACCGAACTCGAAGCCGGTGCCCGACACCGCCCGCGCATCGGGCACGGGATCCGACACCGGAGCGACCGTGATCCCCACATTGGCGTCAAGGGCTCCCGCCGGGATACTGATGGACACCGCGCCGTTGGCAGCCGTGACTGTTCCACCCGCGGCCCCCACCACGCTCACCGCGCCACGCTCGATACGGAACTTGATCGGCAGCGTGCGGCCGTTCACCAGGCCCACGTATTCGCCGGTCTGCACATTCCTGAGTTCGCGTCCCGTACTGACCACGTCCACGTCGGCATGCCCCAGTTCCGTCCCTGCCACCAGCACCGCGATCCGGTAGGTCCTCGCCGGATCCAGCGCGAATTGGTCGGTGTGCCAGTTCACGGTGTATTGGCCGCCTGCCGCGTCCAGCCGCACCGTCTCCGAGCCGGGCCCCGTCGTCATGGTGAACTCGGCCACGAGGGCGCCGCAGGCGGCGCCCGTCCACATGCAGATACGGACCATCGGTGACAGTGTGGCGTCGAAGGTACCCGTGCCGGACGGGTCCGGTACCAGCGGCGGCAGGAAGAAGAAGTGCGCATTGCCGCCGCTGTGGCGGGCATCGAGGATGCTCGCCGTCGGCCGCGGCGCTGCCGGGCCCGTCAGCGGCTGGTCCTGGCAGGACAGCAGCACTCCCATGGCAACGAAGGCGAGCCACCGACGCATGAGTCCCTCCGACGGAGTCCTTCGGAGTGACACGGACACGGCGACACGCCATTGCGCGAAGCGGGCCCGGATCGCTCCGGGCCCGCCACAGACTACGCGCCGCACCGAAAGGCAGCCATCGTTACCGGCGCCAAGTGGCGTCCACGCCCTGAATGCCGAGGTTCTGCGACGCCCCCGTCGTGGCATCCATCAGGCGCAGACCATCCACCACCAGGGCACCGCCGCTCGCGGTCCAAGCCGGCCGCCGGCCATCACCGAGCAGCACGGGCGCGCCGGTCGCCACGATGTCCCCGGTCCCGTTGCGCGCCAGTGGCACCAGGTAGACCGCGCGCACCGTGTTCCTCCCCTTCGCCGGCCGCGAGGCCTCGACTGCGAGTCGGCTGCCGTCGGGACTGAACGCCGGGAACATCGGCGTGTCCAGTACGCCCGCAGCGACCACCGTGGTAGCGACGCCGCTGCCACGGTTCAGCACCCGAACCACCCAGCCCGGTTGCTCGATGTAGGCGATGGCGTCGCCGGCCGGTGCCCACGCCGGCAGCTGCGCGCTGGCGCCCGACGGCAGGGTAGTGAGCCGGATCGGCGTGCCGTTCGTGGTCGTGACGAGGAACAGGCCATTGGCGATCGGCACGGTCTGTTCGCCACCGAAGACGATGGTGTCGCCGACCGGCGACCAGGCCGGACCCACCGCCATGTAGGGAGCGTCCACCGCAAGGAGTCGTGCATTCGTCGCCCGAGGCGTGCCCCCGACCGTGTCCACGTCCACCAGCCCGATGGCCGAGAACCCGCCCGGCGGCTCGTAGGCGATGGCGTACGGGCTGGTG
>CAZJZC010000246.1:0-3447 GCA_964550365.1 uncultured Gemmatimonadales bacterium
TCATGGCTTCCATGTCGTTCATGGCGCGGGTCTTGGGCGGCAGGCTCACGCGCGGGTCGCTGACGTTGATCGGCCCGTCCGGCAGCCGGTCGAGCGCCTGCAGGATGATGCGGGTGCTCTGGCGCATCTCCTCCATGCGGCACAGGTAGCGGTCGTAGCAGTCACCGTGCTCGCCCACCGGGACGTCGAAGTCGTAGGTCTCGTAGCCGAGGTAGGGACGGTCCTTGCGCAGGTCGTAGGCCACGCCGCTGGCGCGCAGCATGGGGCCCGAGAGCGACCAGTTGATGGCGTCGGCCGCGCTGATGACGCCGACGTCGATGTTGCGCCCCATCCAGATGTTGTTGCGCGACAGCATGGTCTCGACCTCGTCGAGCACCGAAGGGAACCGCCCGCACCACTGCCGCAGGCCCTCGGCCCAGCCGTCGGGGATGTCGGCCATGAGCCCGCCCACGCGCGTCAGCGACGTGGTCATCCGGGCGCCGGTCCAGGCCTCGATGAAGTTGTAGAGCCGCTCGCGCTCCTGGAACATCCACAGGAAGACCGTGAAGGCACCGATGTCGATGCCGGTCGTGCCGGCCCAGACCAGGTGCGAGATGATGCGCGAGATCTCGCAGGCGATCACCCGCAGCACCCTGCACCGCTCGGTGACGTCGATGCCCATCAGCTTCTCGGCCGCCAGCGCCAGGCCCACGTTGTTGGACATGGACGCGAGGTAGTCGTTGCGGTCGGTGAGCGGGATGATCTGGTTGAAGGTGCGGTATTCGCCCAGCTTCTCGAAGCCCGAATGCAGGTAGCCCACGTGCGGGATGACCCGCACCACCACCTCGCCGTCGAGTTCGACCACCAGCCGCAGCACGCCGTGCGTGGCGGGATGCTGGGGGCCGATGTTCACCAGCATGTGGTCGGTGTCCAGCTCGGTGTCGATGCCGACCAGCGGCGCCCGGCCGGGCCGGCCGGCCGCGTCGAGCGTCGGCGTCGCCAGGTCGTAGGTGACGGTCCGCGTGGCCATCAGCGCTGGGCCTCGGGCTCGCCGCCGCTCAGCCGCGCCTTGACGTCGTCCGGCAGGTAGGCGGCGGCCTCCTTGTACGACAGCTCGTCCATGGAGTAGTGCGACTCGACCCCCATCGACAGGGCCCGCCGGACCTGCTCCGAACGGCTGAAGCGGCCCCGCAGGGGGAAGTCCTTCCGCAGGGGGAAGCCCTCCGAGTAGTTCTCCCACATCAGGATGCGGCGCAGGTCGGGGTGGCCCGCGAAACGGATGCCGAACATGTCCCAGACCTCGCGCTCCATCCAGTTGGCGCCCTGCCACAGGTCGGTGGCGGTGGGCACCTCCAGCGGCCGGTCCTTGGCCAGTTCCACCTTGCAGCGCAGGAAGGCGCGGCGTCCGAGCGACCAGAGCTGGTAGACGACCTCGAGAGGCCGCTCGCGGTCACGGTACTCCACGGCGGTGATGTCCACCAGGTAGTCGTAGGCCTGCGCAGGGTCCGTCCGGAGCCAGGCGAGGGCCTCGTGGATGCGCTCGGCGGCGATCACCACGATGGTGTCGCCGCAGGACACCTCGACGCGCCGGACGGCGTCGCCGAAACGGGCCTGGAGCGCGGCGGCGGAGGGGCTGGGCGTGCTCATGCGGCTCAGGCCGAGCGCGTCTGGGAGACGGAATTGCCGAACGGCTCGGAGATCTCGTCGACGACGTCCGGGGCCAGGAACAGCCCGCGCTCGTCGGCCAGCCGCTCGACCCGCAGCGTGGGGTCGAACACCGACTCGCCCTTGATCTTCCGCTGGAGCATCAGGATGCCGTGGAGCAGGCCCTCGGGCCGCGGCGGGCAGCCCGGCACGTAGACGTCCACCGGGATGATGGTGTCGATGCCCTGCACCATGGCGTAGTTGTCGAAGATGCCGCCGGTCGAGGCGCACGCGCCCATGGAGATGGACCACTTGGGCTGCATCATCTGGTCCCAGATGGTCCGGATGACGGGCGCCAGCTTGAAGGGCAGGCGCCCGGCGCAGATCAGCACGTCGGACTGGCGCGGCGAGAAGGCCTGGCGCTCCATGCCGAAGCGGGCCAGGTCGTAGCGGCTGGCCGCCGTGGCCATGAACTCGATGGCGCAGCAGGCGGTGCCGAAGGGCATGGGCCAGAGCGAGCCGGCGCGCGACCAGTTCACCAGCGCGTCCAGGCGCGTGGTGACCCAGTTGGGCGAGCTGGTGACGACGCCGGCGCCGGCCGGGGCGGTCAGGTCCACTCGAGCGCTCCCCGCTTGAGGACGTACAGGTAGCCGACCAGCAGGATCAGCACGAAGACGCCCATCTCGATGAGCGCGCCGATGGTCCCGAGGCCGAAGAGGTCCAGCTGCCGGAAGGCGGCCGCCCACGGCATCATGAACACGACCTCGATGTCGAAGACGATGAAGACGACGCCGACCAGGTAGAACTTGACGTCGAACCGCTCGTGGGCCGTGTGCAGCGGCGGCATCCCCGACTCGTACGGCCGGTCCTTGGTCGCCGTGCGCCGCGTCGCCGACAGCAGATGGGACGCCCCCACCATCATGATGGCGTTGGCGAGCACGAAGACCAGCAACATCAGGAGGGGAACGTACGCTCTCAACCCTGCATCTCCCGCGAGCAGAAAGGGGTTTCAAGCAGCCCGCGAAACCTAGCCACGCCGGGAACGGAATTCAAGCAAAATCCGTGTATATTCTCGCGACCTTCCGGGAGGAGCGACGCGATGAGCATCAAGTCGGACCGCTGGATCACGCAGATGGCGCGCGAGCACGGCATGATCGAGCCGTACGAGGACAAGCAGGTCCGGGCCGGCACCATCTCCTACGGCGTGTCCAGTTACGGCTACGACATGCGGGTCGCCCGCGAGTTCCGCATCTTCACCAACGCCCTGAGCGCCATCGTCGATCCCAAGGCCTTCGACGCCCGGTCGTTCGTGGAGTACGAGGGCGACGTCTGCATCGTCCCGCCCAACTCCTTCGCCCTGGCGCGCTCGGTCGAGTACTTCCGCATCCCGCGCAACGTGCTGACCATCTGCGTCGGGAAGTCCACCTATGCCCGCTGCGGCATCATCACCAACGTGACCCCGTTCGAGCCCGAATGGGAGGGCTTCGTCACGCTGGAGATCTCGAACACCACGCCCCTGCCCGCCAAGGTGTACGCCAACGAGGGCATCGCGCAGGTGCTGTTCTTCGAGGGCGACGAGGCGCCGCTCACCAGCTACAAGGACAAGAAGGGCAAGTACCAGGGGCAGCTTGGGGTCACGTTGCCGAAGCTGTGACCGGGTAGGGGTGGGGGTGGGTGAGAGGGGTCCGGGTAGGTGAGAAGTGAGGAGTGATGGGTGAGAAGTGGTGATGGGTGATGGGTGATGGGTGAGAGGTGGTGATGGGTGATGGGGGTTGGTGATGGGAGTGCCACCCTGTCACCACTCACCCCTCTCACCCCACTCAC
>CAZJZC010000247.1:0-3440 GCA_964550365.1 uncultured Gemmatimonadales bacterium
CGAGGAGCAGGCGGTCCGCGTCGAGCTCTTCGGTGACGACGTCGAGCGCATCACCAAGATCGACCCGCTGACCGGCCGCGCCATCGCGCCGCTGCAGCGCTGCGCCATCTACCCGGCCACGCACTTCGTCACCGACCGCGCCAACCTCGACCGCGCGGTGCAGGCCATCCGCCAGGAACTGACCGACCGGCTCAACGAACTGCGCGCGGCGGGGAAGCTGCTCGAGGCCCAGCGGCTCGAATCGCGGGCCAGCTTCGACCTGGAGATGCTGCTCGAGGTCGGCACCTGTCACGGGGTGGAGAACTACAGCCGCCACCTCTCGGGCCGCGCGCCCGGCGACCGGCCGGCGGTGCTGATGGACTTCTTCCCCAGGGACTTCCTGCTGGTGGTCGACGAGTCCCACGCCACGGTGCCCCAGCTCAACGCCATGTACGCCGGCGACCGGTCCCGCAAGCAGACGCTCGTGGAGTACGGCTTCCGGCTGCCTTCGGCGCTCGACAACCGGCCGCTGCGCTACGAGGAGATCCTGGCGCTCGCGCCGCGGGTGCTGTTCGTGAGCGCCACGCCCGGCCCCGAGGAACTGCGGCTGTCGGGCGGCGCGGTCGTCGAACAGCTGGTGCGGCCCACCGGGCTCATCGACCCGGAGGTCGAGGTGCGCCCGGTCGCCGGCCAGGTGGACGACCTGCTGGCCGAGATCCGCCTGCGGGCCCGCCGCGGCGAGCGGGTGCTCGTCACGGTCCTGACCAAGCGCATGGCCGAGGACCTGGCCGACTACCTGGCTCAGGTCGGGGTGCGGGTGCGCTACATGCACTCGGACATCGACGCCATCGAGCGGATGGACATCATCCGCGGCCTCCGGCTGGGCGAATTCGACGTGCTGGTGGGCATCAACCTGCTGCGGGAGGGCCTCGATCTGCCGGAGGTCTCGCTGGTGGCCGTCCTCGACGCCGACCAGGAGGGGTTCCTGCGATCGCGTACCTCGCTGATCCAGACCGTGGGGCGGGCGGCGCGCAACCTGGCGGGCCGGGCCATCCTCTACGCCGACCGGATGACCGATTCGATGACGGCGGCCCTCGAGGAGATGGAGCGGCGCCGGGTGGTCCAGCGGACCTACAATGCCGAGCACGGCATCACGCCGGCGAGCATCGTCAAGTCGGTGGACGAGATCCGGTTCACCACCCGGGTCGCCGACGCGCGCGAGGACGCGGTGCCGCGCACCGAGCCGCTGTCGATCCTGGCGCGGGCGGGCTCTTCCTGGTCCGAGGCGAGCGCCGAGGAACGCGAGGCGATCCTGTCGGCGCTCGACGCCGAGATGCGGAAAGCGGCCGACGACCTGGACTTCGAGCTGGCGGCCCAGATCCGCGACCAGGTGCTCGACCTCCGGGCGTCGCTCGCCGGCGGCCGCGCGGGCCGGCCTGCGGGCGAGGGCGCTCCACGCCGGGCCGGAGGGCGTCGTGCTCGTCGATGAGGACCAGCTGGCGGCGTGGGGCCGCGAGTTCGCGCGCGGCCTGCGGCCGCCGGCCGTGGTGGGCCTCAGCGGCGAACTCGGGGCGGGGAAGACCACGCTGGCGCGCGCCATCGCGGCCGGGCTCGGGGTGCCCGGCGGCGTCACCAGTCCCACGTTCGCGCTGGTGCACCGCTACGACGGCGCCGACCTGACCGTCTGGCACGTGGACGCCTACCGCCTGAACGCGGCCGACGACGCCCGCGACCTCGGGTTCGACGACATGCTGGCGGCGCCCGCCGTGGTGCTGATCGAATGGCCCGAGCGGCTCGGCGCCGCGGCGCCGGCCCTCACGCACCACATCCGGCTGGCCTATGCCGGCCAGGACGGCCAGCGCCGGCTGGATCCCGCGTGAGCCGCCGGCCGGCCGGCGGGGCGGCGTGCACCCGATGATCCTGGCGCTCGATACCGCCACCGGCCGTCCGAGCGTGGCCCTGGGCACGCCGGGCGGCGAGCACGTCGAGGCGGTCCTCGACGACCGCCAGCAGCTCTCGCGCCGGCTCGCGGACGTCGTGAAGGACCTGTGCCGGGACCGCGGCATCGCCCCGGCCGCCGTGCGCGGTATCGTGGTGGCCGACGGACCCGGCTCGTTCACGGGCATCCGCATCGGCGTGGCGTTCGCCAAGGGGTTCCACGACGCGCTGGGCGTGCCGCTGCACGCCGCCCCCTCCCTGCTGGGCGCGGCGCGGGCCGCGTGTCCCGGGGCGGGGACGGTCGTGGCGGAGTACGGCGCCCAGCGCGGCGACGTCTTCCGCGCCGTCTATCGGTTCGCCGGTGCCGGCGGTGCGCCCGAGGTCCTCCTGGCGCCGACCGTCACGCCGGCCGCCACGCCGGTGGACCCGGGCCACCTGCGCGCGTCCGAGCGGCACGCGTCGGCGGCGGCGCTCCTGCACCTGCTGGGACGCCCGGGCGGCCCCGCCGCCATCGCGGCGCCGTCCGACTGGCAGCCCGCCTACGGCCGTCCCGCGGAAGCGGAAGCCCGGCGCCTGGCGCGCGATGCCGACCGCGGCTAGGCCGCTGACGGCGGCCGACCTCCCGCGCGTGGCCGAGATCGAGCGGGCCACCTTCGCCGATCCCTGGTCACAGCGCGCCTTCGAAGAGACCATCGCGCGCCCGGGGGTAACGGCCTACGCCCTGGACGACGCCGGACGGCTGGCCGGCTACGCGCTCTGCTCCCTCGCCGCCGATGAAGGCGAGATCCTCAACATCGCCGTGGCCACCGAGGCCCGGGGCCGGGGCGCCGGCCTGGTCCTCATGCGCGCCATGCTGGCCGGCCTGCGCGCCGGGGGGGCGCGGCAGGTCTTCCTCGAGGTTCGGCGCTCGAACGAGGCGGCCATCGCCCTGTACCGGCGGGTCGGATTCCGGGACCTGGCGACCCGTCGGGCGTACTACAGCCGGCCGCGCGAGGATGCCCTGACCATGGTGCTGGATGTGACGCAGAACACCGCATTGTAACGGTCACAAAGTGCGTTAATTCGGTTGACAAAAACCCTTGTGGTTTCTTAGTTTGGGGTCTGTCCGTGGCTTCCGAGCAGGTACGTCAGGAGGGTCAGGTGTCGCGCAGTCTGAACAAGGTCATGTTGATCGGGAACCTGGGGGCCGATCCGGAAGTGCGGAGCACCCCCAACGGCTCCAGGGTGGCGCAGTTCTCCCTGGCCACCAGCCGGCAGTGGAACGACCAGGGCGGGCAGAAGCAGGAGAAGACCGAGTGGCACCGGGTCGTGGTGTGGAACAACAGCCGCGGCACCGGGCTGGCCGACGTGGTGGAGAAGTACCTGAAGAAGGGCGACCGGGTCTATATCGAGGGGCGGATCGAGTACCGCTCCTATGAGGACAAGAAGGACGGCCAGACGAAGTACATCACCGAGATCAAGGCGTCGGACATGGTGATGCTGTCGGGCCGCAGCGACGGTGGCGAGGGTGGTTCGGGGCGGCG
>CAZJZC010000248.1:0-3437 GCA_964550365.1 uncultured Gemmatimonadales bacterium
GGCCGCAGGACCTTGAGCGCCACCTTGCGGCTGTGCCGCACGTCGTGGGCCAGGTACACGGTGGCCATGCCGCCGGCCCCGAGTTCCCGCTCGATGGTGTAGCGGTCGGCGAGTGATGCCGACAGGCGCTGGACGGCATCGGTCACTGGGGCCCCATGTGGGTGAAGCTGAAGAACATACGAGGCGGCCGACCGCCCGGCTAGACGCCCCGGGACCGGACCGTTGCCGGGCCCCAGGCGGTGCCGACGACCTTCCCGGTGTGCACACCCGGACGCTTCAGCCGCGGCCGTGGCCCGCGGCCGGCGTGACGGTCAGACGTTGAAGCGGACGTGCACGATGTCGCCGTCGGCGACGACGTAGTCCTTGCCCTGGACCTGCATGCGCCCGGCCTCGCGTACCGCGTGCTCGGAGCCCAGCTCCATGAACACCGCGTACGGGATGACCTCGGCGCGGATGAACCCGCGCTCCAGGTCGGAGTGGATCTCGCCGGCGGCCGCGCGCGCCGGCGTGCCGCGGCGGATCGGCCAGGCCCGCACCTCGTCCTCGCCCACCGTGAAGAACGACACCAGGTCGAGCAGGCCGTACGCGGTGCGGATGAACCGTGCCAGCGCCGACTCGGCCAGGCCGAGGTCGGCGAGGAACGCCGGCTGGTCGGCGGGGTCCATGCGCGCGATCTCGGCTTCGACGCTGGCCGACAGCACCACGCCGGCCGCGTCGAGCGCGGCGAGCCGCGCGGCCAGCGGCTCCGGCAGGGGCGCGGCCGCCTCGTCCTCACTGCGGTTCAGCACCACGAGCAGGGGCCGGTCGGTGAGCATCGCGATGCCCTTGAGCACGTCGCGGTGCAGGTTCGCCTCGGGCACCGAGCGCAGGGGGCGCTCCTGCTCCAGCGTCGTCCGCATCAGCTCGAAGGCCGCCACCTCCAGCGCGTCGGTCTTCTCCTTCTTCGCCCGGTCGAGCCGCCGCTCCACGATCTCGAGGTCGGCCAGCACGCACTCGGCGTGGAACCGCTCGAGATCGGCCGCGGGGTCGGCCGTGCCTTCCACGGCCGGGTTCGGGAACGCGCGCAGGACCAGGCACAGCACGTCCTGGTCGCGGATCTGCTGGAGCGCCTTGCGGGAGAGGCCCTTCTGCTCCGCGCCGTGCTCGCCGGGGATGTCGGCGAACACGATCTCGGCGTAGGTGGTCTTCTTCGGCTTGAAGATGCCGCTGAGGGTATCGATGCGCGGGTCGGGGACCTTCACCGTGCCCAGGTGCACCGAGCCGCCGAAGGTGGTCGGCACCGCGAGGCCGGTGAGGGTATTGAAGACGGTGGTCTTGCCCGAGCCGGCGAACCCGACGAGTCCGATTCTCATGGCCGAAGTTAGCCGGACGGAGCCCTCAGATGAAGCGCTCGACCCGGCTCAGCGGGCGGAACGGCGCAGGTCGAGCACCGCCAGCACCGGCCGGTGGTCCGACGCGACCGGCTCCGTGACGACGGCGGTGGAGCGGACGCTCCAGGCCCCGGCGGGCGCCAGGAACACATGGTCGATCTCCCGGACCGGCGCCGTGGAGGAGAAGGTGAAGCGGTCGCCGGCGGGCTTCTCGGCCGCGGCGAAGCGGCCGGCGAACAGCGCCAGGGTGCGGGAGCCGGGGACGTCGTTGAAGTCGCCCACCAGGATCACGGGCACGGCCAGCGTGTCCAGCCAGCGTGCCAGGTCGCCAGCCTGACGGAGCCGGAAGCTGTCGTTCTCCACCCAGTCGAAGTGGACGTTCACGACCATCACCGCGCGGCCATCGGGCAGGCGCAGGCGCGCCGCCAGCGCGATGCGCGGCTCGTTGCCGTCGGGAAGCCGGACCGGATGAACGGCCGTGACGGGGTGACGGGAGAGGATGGCCATGCCGTACTGCCCGCCCTGGTAGGCGAAGAACCCGCCGAACACGTGGTGCATGCCGAGGCGCATGCCGAGATCCTCGGCTTCGGCGAGCCGCCCGCTCCGGGCCACGCCGCTGTCCACTTCCTGGAGGGCAACGATGTCGGGCTGGAGCCGGCGCAGGACGCCGGCGGTGCGGGCAAGATCCACCCGGTCGTCCATGCCGCGGCCATGGCGGATGTTGTAGCTCACGACGCGCAGGGTGACCTGCGGATCGCCTGCGCCGCGGCCGGCCAGCGCGCAGGCGCCGAGAGCGAGCGCGGCGAGGGCCGACGCCGGCACGGCGGCCGCGGCGCGCCGCCTCACGGCGCGAACCGGACGGCGGCGGGCGCGGGGTTCAGCGGGCCGTCGGCCCGAGCCAGCGGTCGAGCCAGTCCTGCACCTCGCGCATCAGCACCGCGCGCGGCACGAAGTGACTGCCGTCCACGACCACGTGGCGCTTGGCGTCGGGCGGCGAGCCGAGCAGGCGATACAGCGGGATCTGCGACGTCTCGATCGGGAAGAAGAAGTCGTAGCGGCCGTTCAGCATCAGGACCGGCATCCTGACGCGCGACACGTAGTTGAACGGATCGGCCTCGGGCAGGACACGCTGGAGCTTGAGGCCGGCCACGTACAGCACCGCCACCCTGATCCGCGGCTCGAGCGCCAGCATGAGCGGACCCATGCGTCCGCCCCAGCTGAGGCCGTAGTAGCCGATGCGCGACGAGTCGAGGTCCGGGCGCGAGGCGGCGTATTCGACGGACCGGCGGAAATCGCGCACCCAGTAGCCGATGCGGTCCCGGTAGGCGGCGCTGGTGTCGGGCTGGTCGGTCGACACGTTCCGGTCACGTTCGTACGTCCCCCAGTAGATGGGGAACAGGAACGCCCGGCCGCCCTTGACGATGAAATCCCAGTTCGGGGCGGCCGGGTCCTCGTAGGAGCGCTGGAACAGCGCGCCGGAGCCCGGGAAGAACACCACGGTCTGGAACGGCGGCGCGCCCCGGCGCGGCAGGTACAGGTAGGCCGGCAGGCGTTCGCCGCCGTAGGCGGCGGCGAACGAGACGCGCTGGCGGATCCAGTCCTCGGTCGTGTCGGCGGCCTCGACGCGCGCATCGAGCGGACGCGGGTCGTACGAGTACAGCCGCCGGAACACCGCGAACTCGGCGTCCGAGGCGGCGCGTTCGCGGAGGAAGTCCCGCGCCGGCCGCTCGATCGGCGCGTGCGCCTGGCGGGTGGCGTCCGTCTCCTGGGGATACGTCACCAGCCGGAAGCCGTTGGTCACGCTGCGGTCCCAGGGCGACTGCGCATACGCGTCCACGAACATGTACGCGGCGTCGTTCCAGCCGCCGCCCAGGATGAACCGCTGGCGGCCGCTGGCGTTGGCGCACCATTCGCGCACGTTGCCCGCCATGTCGTACGTGCCCCAGGGGCCGATGCCCGTCGAACTGCCGACGGGCGCCGTGCCGGTGCCGCCGAGATTGCTCCGCGGGACGGTCCAGTTGGCGGCGAACGTGCCCGCCGCCCAGTTCCAGTGATAGACCGACGGCA
>CAZJZC010000249.1:0-3431 GCA_964550365.1 uncultured Gemmatimonadales bacterium
CCGGGGCGGCGGGCGCGGGCGCCGCGGTTCGACCCGCCGCCCGGCGCGTCGCGGTGGTGTCGCGCGCCGCGGCGGTGTCGGCGGCCGCCGTGTCGGCGCCCGGCGGCAGGGGTTCGAGATAGACCCCGTCCACCAGGCCGACGATGTCCACCGTCCGGACCCGGCGCTCGCGCAGGGCGATGGTGATGCGCTGGCCCCGCGAGTAGTTGATGCCGCGCGGCCCGGCCGGGTCGCGCTCGTTGTCCACGTGGTACAGCGCCCGGGCGGTCCCGAACGCGGTGACCCGGTCGATCTCGGAGCGGCGCACGGCGCTGTCGCGCGCGGCGCGCAGTTCGGCGAACGTGGCGCGCAGGGTGTCGCCGGTCAGCACGTCCTCCTCGACCGTCGCCGAGTCGGGCCGGGAGCGCGCGCGGGCATCACCGAAGGCCCAGATGAGCTGCATGACCTGCGCCGGCATGCGGATGTCGAGCGAGTCGGCCACGATGATGCTGAGGCCGCTGACCGCCACGGGCCGCGTGTGCCGGCCCCAGGCCTGGGCGCGCTGGATACGGCCGCTGTCGAGCACCATGTCGAGGGTGTCCGCCGTCAGCTGCCAGTCCCGGCCGCGGGCGTCGGCGTCACCGGAACTCAGCACGTGCCGGATCTGCTGGTCCGCTCCCAGGTCGAACCGGATGCGCTGGCCCGTGAGCCGGTAGGCGGACGCGCTGTCGGCGCCCTGCGTCGTGTCGCGCCCGGTGACCACCGGCGCGCCGATGAGGAAGCCCACGCTGTCGCCCAGGTGCATGGACGCCGAGTCGGCGCGGGCGGCGAGGTCGGGCCGGTCGATGGTGACCCGGCCGCTGGCCCACATGCGGTCACTGCCCAGCAGGCGCACCCGGTCCGCGACGATGACGAACGGCGTCCGTGCGGTGTCCGGTTTCGCCGAGTCGCCGGCCGGGAAGAAGTGGATCGTCGGCCGTCCGGTGCCCAGGAGGTCCAGCGTGTCGCGGATGGGCGGTACCGCGCGATAGTAGTCCAGATTGGGGCCGCGCATCTCGGAGCCGGTCGTCAGGTTGCGGGTATAGACCCGCCCCTCGGCGTAGAGCCGTTCCTGGCGCGTCCAGTACGTCACCTTGTCGGCGTCCAGCACCGCGGTGCTGTCGCGGAAGTGGACGTTGCCCAGCAGCCGCAGCTCGCCGCGGGCGCTGTACCACTCGACCGAGTCCGATTCCATGCGGGTGGACTGGTCGCGGCAGTGGGCCTTGAAGATCCCGCCCGCGAACCACAGGACGCCGCCGGCCGGCGCGGTCGTCTGGTAGGCGCGCCCGGCGGTGTCGATGTCCACGATGCAGGTCCGGGCCTGGGGCGGCCGCTGGGCCCCGGCCGGGCCGCTCAGGGCGGCCAGGCACCCGGCGATCAGGCCCAGCGGGAGCGCCCGCATCACTGGCCCGGCAGGGTGAAGCGGCCGCCCGTGCCCCGGACGCCCTGGGTGGTCACGTTGCTGAAGGTCGGGTCGGACACGAAGCCCTGCCCCGTGACCCGCCGGTCGCCCTCGATGTAGGTGTACGCCTGGTCGGTGCTGACCCGGTTCTGCGTCTGGTCGTAGCGCAGCAGGCTGGTGGTCAGGCGCGCGCCGTCGGCCCGGATCACGAGCACGTCGCCGCGGGCCTCCATCTGACCGGTTTGCCCGCGGTAGGTGCCCTCGGCCGCGGTGAGCACCGACGTCTGGGTCCCGGTCGTGGTGAAGAACGTCACCTTCAGCCGGCGCAGTTCGGTGGTGCCCGGGGTCTCGTAGACGAACGCCGTGTCGGCTTCGAGCTCGGCCTGCTTGACGCCCAGGCCGGTCAGGTACATCCGGACCCCGACCATCATCTGGTCGGCGCTGTCGGCGGCCTGGGTGACGCGGGCCACGCGGTCGAGGCCCTCGCTCCCGCACGCGGCCAGTGCCGGCGCCATGGCCGCCGCGGCCAGCCGAAGGGCGAGCGCCCGCGCGCGGCGCCGCGCGAGGGACCTCATGCCGCCCCCGCGCGCAGCAGGTCGTGCAGGTGCACGATGCCCACCAGGACGCCGGCGCCGTCCACCACCGGCATCGCCATGATGCCGGCCTGTTCCATGCGGTAGACCACGGCGCCGGCCATCTCGTCGGGCACGGCGAGTCTGGGCGTGCGGGTCATGATCTCCCGGACCGGCACGCCGAGGAAGTCCTCGCGCCGTTCCATCAGCCGGGCCAGGTCCCCGGAGGTCACCACGCCGACGACCACGCGCGCGCCGTCCACCACGGCGACGGTGCCGCGCCGCTCGGCCAGCGGCACCACGCACGCGCGCACGGTCACGTCGGGGCCCACGACCGGCAGGTCGGCGGTCTCCATCACGTCGGCCGCGGTCAGCAGCAGCCGGCGGCCGAGCGCGCCGCCCGGGTGGAGCCGCGCGAAGTCGTCGGCCCGGAAACCCTTGCGCTCGAGCAGGGCCACGGCGAGCGCATCGCCCAGCGCGAGCTGGACGGTGGTGCTGGTGGTCGGGGCGAGGTCGAAGGGGCAGGCCTCGGCCTCGACGGCGGCGTCGAGGAGGATGGTGGCGTGCCGCGCCAGCGGTGAGCCGGGCGCGCCCGTGACGGCGATGATGGGCGTGCCGAGCCGCTTGAGGTGCGCCACCAGGGCCAGCAGCTCGTCGGTCGCGCCGCTCTTGGACAGCAGGATCGCCACGTCGCCCCTGCCGACGATGCCCAGGTCGCCGTGCACGCCGTCGACCGGGTGCAGGAAGGTGGCCGGCGTGCCGGTCGAGGTGAAGGTCGCCGCGATCTTCCGGGCGATGACGCCCGACTTCCCGACCCCGGAGAGCACCACGCGCCCGGTCGCCGCGGCGAGCAGCTCGACCGCGTCGACGAAGGCCCGGTCGAGCCGGCGGGCCAGCGCGGCCACGGCGCCCGCCTCGAGCTCGAGCACCTCGCGCCCGCGCCGGAGCGTCGCGTCGCGCTCAGGCTGCGTCATCGCCCCGCTCCCGCAGGTAGGTCCGGACGGTGTCGGTCCACACGCCGCGGGCGGTCAGCAGGGCCTCGACGAACTCCCGCACGGCGCCGCGCCCCCCGCCGAGCCGCGTGGTGAACAGGGCGCTGCCGCGCACCTCGGCCGTGGCGTTCGCTACGGCAACCGGCAGGGCCACGCGCTTGAGGATCGGCAGGTCCGGCAGGTCGTCGCCCACGAACGCCACCTCGTCCCAGCCCACGCCGTGGCGCGCGAGGATCCGCTCGAAGGCGGGCAGCTTGCGGGCCGCGCCGTCGGCGACGAAGTCGTCCACGCCGAGCTCCTCGGCGCGGATGCGGGCGGACTCGCCGGTGCGGCCGGTGACGATCGCCGTCAGCAGGCCGGCGGTGCGCAGCAGGACGACGCCCAGGCCATCGTGGATGTCGTAGCGCTTCAGCTCGACCGGGCGCGAGACCACGCCGTCGCGGTCGG
>CAZJZC010000250.1:0-3396 GCA_964550365.1 uncultured Gemmatimonadales bacterium
CCTGCACGAACCGCTCGGCCCCCAGCACGGCCGCCAGCTCCGGGCGCAGGACCTTGAGCGCCACCCGGCGCCGGTGCTTCAGGTCCTCGGCCAGATAGACCGTGGCCATGCCGCCCTGTCCCAGCTCCCGCTCGATGCGGTACCGGTCGGCCAGGGCCGCCGCGAGCCTCGGGGGAATGTCGGTCACGTGCTCACCGGAGTGCCGGCGAGACGCTCGGTGCCGGCCGGCCGCCGATCAGCCGTCCGCCACGATGCGCTTCACCAGCGCCGCGCGGACCTCGTCGGCCCGGCCGACCTCGACCTGGCAGGTGCCCGCCGCCTCGTGCCCGCCGCCGCCGAACTCGAGGGCCAGGTTGCCGATGTGGGTCTTCGACGTGCGGTTGAGGATCGACTTGCCGATGGCGAACACGGTGTTCTGCCTGTTGCGGCCCCACATGATGTGCATCGAGATGCTGGCCGAGGGGTACAGCGCGTACACCACGAACCGGTTGCCCGCGTAGATGGTCTCCTCGTTCCTCAAGTCCACCTCGATGAGGTGCTTGTGCATGGTCGAGCACTTCTTCAGCTGGGCCCGGAACGGCTCGGCGTGCTCCCGGTAGAGCGTGACGCGCTCGGCCACGTCCGGCTGCGTCAGGATCTCGTCCACATCCATCCGGGCGCAATAGTCGACCAGCGCCATCATCAACTGGTAATTCGACTTGCCGAAGTCGCGGAAGCGGCCGAGCCCGGTGCGCGAGTCCATGAGGAAGCCGAGCAGGACCCAGCCCTGGGGGTCGAGGATCTCCTCCTTCGAGAACTGCGCCGCGTCCACCTTGTCGACCGCGTCGAGCAGGGAGGGCGAGATGCCGGGGAACGCCTTGGCGCCGCCGAAGTGCTTGAAGACCACGTGCGCCGCCGAGGGCGCCTCGGCGTCGAGCACCAGGTTCTTCGGCGCCGAGCCCACGCGCTCCAGCTCGCTGGCGTGGTGATCGATGCACAGGTGCGCGGCCGGCGAGTACGGCAGGTTGGTGGTGATGTCGCGGCCGGTGATCTCGACCTTGCCGTCCTGGACGTCCTTGGGGTGGACGAACAGGATCTCGTCGATCATGCCGCGGCTCTTGAGCAGGGCGGCCGAGGCGACGCCGTCGAAGTCACTGCGCGTCACCAGGCGGTAGGTCTGGTCGGTCATGGGCGTACCCGGTTCGAAAGGATGGCCGGTGCGACGGGATGGCCAAGAAGATGCCCCCCGCGGCGCGCGGCCGGAAGGGCGGCAGGACGCGCTGGCCGGGAAGCAGGGGGCGGGCCCGTGTCAGTCGCGGCGGACGCCGGTCCCCGTGGCCGTGCGGGGCTGATCGAACCAGTTGAGCAGGACGTGCACCTGCCGTTCGCCGGCGACGCCGCCGTCGCGGACGAAGACGAACCGGCGGCCGCCCGGCTCCACGTCCCACCCGGCATGGTTGCCGGCCCCGCCGGTCCGATAGACGTCGCGGAACAGGGCCCGGTGCCGTCCGACGCGCAGGTCGTCGCCCGCGGTGGTGATCTCGGTGGTGTACACCGAGTCGCGCGAGCGGTACAGCAGTTCGCGCCCGCCAGGGCCCCAGCGGGGCTCGCGGGCGCCACTGGACGAGATCTGGATCCGGCCGCCGGGGCCCGGCAGCGCGCGCACGTACACCTCGTCGGTGCCGGTCTCGTTGGAGACGTAGGCCAGCCAGCGCCCGTCGGGCGACACGGCGAGGCCGCGCTCCTCGAACGGCGAGACCAGGACGGGGACCGGCGTGGTGGCGCCGGCCGGCAGCCAGTAGACGTCGCGCCGGGTCTCGGGATTGGTGACCCGGAAGACGATCCCGCGGCCATCGGGGCTGGGCACGCCCTCCCAGTGGTCGTTCGGGCCGACCACGAGCGACTCCTGCACGCCGCTCCCGTCCGACCGCGACCGCCACAGGTCGTAGTCGCCGCGGCGGCTGGTGGCATAATGCACCCAGGCGCCGTCGGGGCTCCACTCCGGGTAGACGCTGGACGAATCGAATGTCACGCGGCTGAGCGTGCTCTGGGCCAGGTCGAGCGACCAGATGTCGGGCCGGCCCCCAAGCAGGTCGCCGACGCCCACGGCGATGCGCCGGCCGTCGGGCGAGAAGCGCGGGCTCTCGTACAGGTCCGGCGGCGTGCGGGTCGCCTCGACGCGCCCGGTCCGGTCCACCAGCACCAGTTCGCGCCGCGCGGCGCTGCCGGCCATCCACACCAGCATGCCGTTGCGGCTGTGGCCCATCTTGGCGGTCCCCGCGCCCCCCACCCGCACGCTGGTCGCGATCGGCGAGGCCGCGCCCCGCGTGCGAACGCGGCCCGGGTCGAACGGCACGGCGAACAGCGTGCCGTCCGCGGTGGCGTACACCAGGTTGCCGCCGCCGACATAGCGGGGATTCGTGCCCACGAGGCCGAGGTCGGTCACCGTGCGCGACGACAGCGACACCGCCTGGATCCTGGTCGGCCCGGCGCCGCTGGTCGTGACCAGCACCGTCCTGCCGTCGGGCAGGATCTCCGGCCAGCGGAACGCCCTGGTGGAATCCCTCAGCAGGGTGTCCACGGGTCCGCCGTCCGCGCTGGTGCGGAACAGTGTGCCGTTCGCCGAGATGACGATGTCGCCGTTCGGACCCCACGAACCGCCCTGGAAACCGCCGCTCACCGGCACGATGGGCACGACCGCGCCGCCGGCGACCGACACGCGCCGCAGCGCCCCGTTCGACCAGTACGCCACCCAGGTCCCGTCGGGCGAGAAGAAGGGCTGGACCGCGTTCTCGGTGGTGGCGAGCACGGTCGCCGCCGACTGGTCGAAGGCGCGGATGTACAGCCGCACCTGCGGGTCGTCCAGCGTCTGGCCCGCGAACGCCATCCGGGCGCCGTCGGGTGAGAGCGCGATGGGGGAGCCGCCCAGGTCGGTGATCGGAGCCGACAGCTCGAGGGTGAAGCCGATCACCGGCCGCACCTCGCGCGGGCGCGGCCGGAAGGTGCCCCAGGCGCCGGCCGCGGCCGTCAGGGTCAGCAGGGCCCAGGGTGCGAGCCGCCGGGCCCGTTCGCGCGCCGAGACCGGGGCCGTGACCGCCCGCGCCGCGCGCGTGGCCGGCAGGGCGTAGTCGGTCTTGGCCAGCGCCTCCGAGAACTGCGCCGCGGAGGCGAACCGGTCGGCGGGCAGTTTGGCGAGCGCCGTGACCACCGCGGCCTCGACGTGCGGCGGGATGGTCCGCCGCTGGAGCGTGAGCGAACGCGGCTCGTCGGTCATCACCCGCGCGATGATGGCCTGCGCGGTGGGGCCGGTGAACGGCGGCTCGCCGGTGAGCGTCTCGTAGAGCACGCAGCCCAGCGCGTAGACATCGGCCTTGGCGGTGATCTCCCGCTCGCCCATGGCCTGCTCCGGCGCCATGT
>CAZJZC010000251.1:0-3393 GCA_964550365.1 uncultured Gemmatimonadales bacterium
GGTCGCGGGGCTTCGTCATCGTCAGGCCTCCGCCGCCCTAGAGCTGGGCCAGCTCCGCCAGCACCTGCGGCCCGTAGAACAGGCGGATGTACTTCGCCTGGATGGGCGTCAGCCGCCGCACGGCCCAGGCGAGATGCACGAAGTGCGGCTCGACCGGCACGTGGCGCGGATGCATCCCCACCTCCTCGGGCAGGTGGTTGCCCTTGCGGGCGTTGCAGGGCGAACAGGCGGTCACCACGTTCGACCAGGCATTGCTGCCGCCGCGCGAGAGCGGGACCAGGTGGTCGCGCGTCAGGCACTCGCGGTCGCGCAGCGACGCCTGGTGCCGGCCGCAGTACTGGCAGGCGTAATGGTCGCGCGCGAACAGGAAGGTGTTGGTCACCTGGCGGCGGAAGCGCCGCGGCACGTGGATGAACTTCACCAGCCGGATGACGATCGGGTGCGGCAGCGACAGGCGCTCCGAGCGCACCAGCCGGGCGCGATCGGCCTCCACGATCTCCGCCTTGCCGTCGATGACGAGGCGGAGCGCCCGGCGAACGGGCACCATGGTGATCGGTTCGAACGACGCGTTCAGCGCCAGACAGCGTACCACGGACCCTCCACGGGGGTACCGGCCACACGACGCCCGTCGCGCTCCGCCGGAACGGACGGGCGGCGGGGGCCCTCGCCCCCAGCCTGAGAGTCTAGTAACGGCGCGGTTCTTCGGCAAGCGGGCCGGAAACAGCCCGGCGGGTCAGGCGAAAGCGCGTACCGCCTCGGCGAGCTGCTCCAGCACCCGGGCCCGGGCGGTGCCGCCCGTGACCTGGCGGCGCTCCACGGCGTCCTCGGCGCCGCCCAGGGCGCTCATCACGGCGGGCAGACGCTGGTCGATGGCCGCCGCGTCGGCCGGGGCGACGCGGTCGATGGTGGTGCCCAGCTCCTCGGCGCGGCGGACCAGGCCGCCGGCCGCCGTGTGCGCGTCGCGGAACGGCACGCCGGCGTGCACCAGCAGGTCGGCCACCTCGGTGGCCAGGGTCGCCGGGTCGATGGCGGCGGCCATCCGTCCGCCGACCAGCGTCAGGCGCTCCACGACGCCCGCCGTCAGCAGGGCGGCGTCGGTCGCCGCATCCATCACCGCGAACAGCGCGGCGTTGTTCTCCTGGAAGTCCTTCTGGTAGCCGGACGGCATCCCCTTGAGCGAGCCGAGCATGCCGGCCAGCCGGCCGGCGAGCTGCGGCGCGGCGCCGCGCACCAGCTCGAGCGAATCGGGGTTGCGCTTCTGCGGCATCAGCGAGCTGCCGGTCGTGAACGGCTCGGCCAGCACCGCGAAGCCGAACTCGGCGGTCGAGAAGAGGATGAGGTCCTCGGCCAGCCGCGACAGGTGCGCGGCGAGCAGCGTGGCGGCGAACACCGCCTCCATGGCGAAGTCCCGGTCGCCGACCGCGTCCATCGAGTTCGGCGAGACGGCCTCGAAGCCGAGGCGGCGGGCCAGCGCCTCGCGATCGACCCGGAAGCCCGAGCCGGCGATGGCACCCGAGCCCAGGGGCAGGACCGACGCGCGCCGGCGCGCGTCCGCCAGGCGCCCGCGGTCGCGGGCCAGCGGCCAGGCGTGCGACAGCAGCCAGTGCGCGGCGCGGACCGGCTGGGCCCGCTGGGTGTGGGTGTACGACGGCATCAGCAGGTCCACGGCCGCCTCCGCCCGCGTCGCGAGCGCGCGGCCCAGCGTGCGGACGGCGGCGTCCAGGGCGTCGAGCGCGCCCATGGTCCACAGGCGCAGGTCCGTCGCGACCTGGTCGTTGCGCGAGCGGCCGGTGTGCAGTTTGCCGGCCAGCGGCCCGACCGCCTCGCCGAGCAGACGCTCCGAGAGCGAGTGGATGTCCTCGTCCGGCGCGCCGTCGGCCGCGCCGGTGGCCAGGCGGGCCTCGACGGCGTCGAGGCCCGCCAGCAGTCCGGCACGTTCATCCGCGGTCAGCGCGCCGGCGCCCTCGAGGGCGTAGACCCAGGCGCGGTTGGTGGCGAGGTCCTCGCGCCACAGCCGCCGGTCCACCGGGAGCGACCGGTTGAGGCGGTCGAGCCGCGGATCCATCGGCTCGCGGAACCGTCCGCCCCACATCACGTGGCCGGCGTCAGGCACGGGCGGGCTCGAGCGCGCCGGCCTCGGCGCTGAGGCTGCGGGGGGTCCAGCCGAGCAGGCGGGCGAGCCGCGAGCTGTCGAGCGAGGTGTCGCGCGGCCGGTCCGCCGGCCGGCGCGCTTCGCGCAGCAGTGACGTGTCGAAGCGGAACATGCGGCACAGGGCGCGGCCGAATTCCATCCGGCTGAGGCGCTCGGGCCCGCCGACGTGGTAGGTCCCGGCGACGTCCAGGGCGCACAGGTCCCAGGCGGCGCGCGCCACGTCGTCCACGTGGACCGGACTGCGCCATTCGTCGACGAAGAGGTCCACGGGCCGCCCGCGCACCAGCAGGTCGCACTCGTAGGCCGGCCGCAGGACGATGCCGCTCTCGCCGGCCATCAGCGACGGGCGCAGCGTGACGGCGTCGGGCGCGGCGTCGCGCACCGCCGCCTCGGCCTCGAGCTTGAGCTGTCCGTAGGGCATCACGGGCTGGGCCGGCACGTCCTCGGAGTAGGAGCCGGTCCGGCCGTCGAAGACCAGGTCGGTCGAGGTGAACACGAACCGCGCGCCGACCGACGCGGCGGCCCGGGCCGCCGTGCGGGCGCCGTCGACCGTGAGGTCGCGGGCCGCGCGGTCATACGACAGGTAGAAGACGGCGTGCGGCCGCTCGCTTTCGACGAGCGACCGCACCGCGGCGGGCGAGGTGGCGTCGAGCCGCTGGTCCCGCCAGTTGCCCGGCCGCACCGGCCGGCGCCAGCCGGTCCCGGTCAACGCCACGTCGCGGGGGGCCAGCGCCAGCAGGCGCGAGCCGAGGAAGCCCGACGCGCCGATGACGAGCGCGCGCGCGGGCCGCGGACTCAGTCGGCGGCCTCGGCGAGGCGGCCGGCCAGCCGCCGCTCCCGCTCGTTGACCGTCCGGACGCCCAGGCCGTACAGCTTGATGAACCCGGCGGCGTCGGCCTGCCGGTACTCCCCGCCCGCGCCGAAGGTGGCCAGGCCCTCGTGGTACAGCGAGTGCGGCGACTCCCGGCCCTGCACGACCATCGAACCCTTGAACAGCTTCATCCGGACCTGGCCGGTCACGTGCTTCTGGGTGGCATTGACCAGCGCGTCGAGCGCCTCGCGCTCCGGCGTCCACCAGCGGCCGTCGTAGACCAGGTCGGCGTAGCGATGCGCGAGCTCGTCGGCCAGCGACAGGGTGCGCCGGTCGAGCACCAGCTGTTCCAGCTCCCGGTGGGCCTGGAACAGGACCGTGCCGCCGGGCGTCTCGTAGACGCCGCGGCTCTTCATGCCGACCAGCCGGT
>CAZJZC010000252.1:0-3380 GCA_964550365.1 uncultured Gemmatimonadales bacterium
GAACGCACCACCGCGACGTTGACCGGGATGGTCACGCCGCCGTAGTTCAGGCTGATGCCGGCTCCCATCGCCAGCGCGGCGCCCACCGGGCTCACGTTCGGCCCCATGCCGAATTCCAGGCCGTTCGGCAGGCGTACGCCCATCAGCATCGAAACGCTCGGCAGGGCGACGCCCTGGTCCAGTCCGGCGATCAGGAGGATCTCCTCGACCACGAGCATGGGTCCGCCGACCTGCGGGCGGACGACCTGCTCGAACTGCCAGCCGAACAGGCTCATGAACGGCTCGAGGTTCCGTTCGGCCAGCCGGGCTTCGGCGCGCGGGCCCGAGGCGAACATGATCCCGATGCGCGGGCCGTCGAGCTCCCGGCGCTGGAGCACCGGGACCGTGTCGGACGCCTGCTGCGCGGCCAGCGGTGCGGCCAGCGCGAGGAGCAGTGCGCCCGTCATGATGGAGCGTGTCATGGCATCCTCCCTAGTTGCACTGCACGTCGATACGGGACTCGGTGCGGCCGTGCGTGTCCACGTCGAGTCGGATGGTGAGACGGCCGTGACCGGCCGCACCCACCGGGAGCAGTGACTGCATCAGGTCGCTCGACACCCGCTGCCGGGTGCTGGTGAGCTGGGTGAAGTGGCGCTCCTGGATCAGCGCCTGGAACGGCGCGCCGGACGGCTGACCGGTGGTCGGGTCGATCGGCACCACGTCGAGCTGGCCGTTCACGTCGAAGCTGCTGAGGTAGAACCCCTTCGGCGCCAGACGCGCGACCTCGTGCAGCGTCAGCGGCCCGCTCACGTACAGGTAATCGGCCGGACCGCCGCAGAACGGCTTGGGCACCACCTGGCCGAACTGGAGCGTGAAGGTGCGGTCCACGTCGGCCGGCACGGCGGTGGCGCGGCCGAGCACGTTCAGCACCGTGACCCGGCCGTTGGTCGCGATCGGCACGTCGGCGGCCGAGGTGCCGGGCGCGCCGGCGGCGATGGCCTGGAGTTCGGGCGGCAGGACGTTGAAGATGACGGCCGGGATGGTCCGGAACGTCGGCGCCGGGCCGAGCGCCGCGGCCGAGACGGGGGCCGACGGATCGAGCAGGCCGCTGCGGACCATGTCGGCGCTCACCAGCTGCTCGGCCAGCTCCCAGCTCAGCACCTGGTGGTCGGCGGTGCCGGGGATGAGCACCTCGAAGTGCGCGCCGCCCAGCGTCCAGGCGCCCGAGCGGAACAGGCGCAGGTGGAAGCGGATGGGCGCGTAGTCGCCGCACTGGAGCTGGATCGCGCCGCCGAGCCAGCCGCCGTCCTCGGTGTAGGCGGTCTGCACGCCGCCCGAGGGCGTGTCGGACCAGCGGCAGTCGAAGGGCGCCACGGCGGGGAAGCCGAACGCCGTGCGGTCACCGTCCAGGGACATCAGCGCCGCGCGGACCGCGCGCGGATCGGCCTGTCCGGTGAACAGCAGGTTCACCGGATCGGACGGCCGGTCGGCCACCTCGGCCCCGGTGAAGGGCCACAGGCGCACGCTGCCGCCGGCCGCGGCGACGAGCGTCAGTCCGGCGGGCGGCGGGGCGCCCAGGTTCGGGCCGGCCACGAACTCGGCGTCCGCGATCCGGGCGGTCGTGGTGAGCGGGTCACCCGAGTCGGAACACGCGGCCAGGACCAGCGTGGCGGCCGCGAACAGCGGGTGGGCGAAGCGGGGGCGACGGGACATGGTGGACCTCCATCCAGGGTGTGGACGGAGGCTCGCACCGGCTCGTCAAGGCACCGTCAAGCCTCCAGGAGGCGCCGTCGCTGGCCCTCGGTGAGCAGGTCGCGGGCGACGATGGCACGGGCCAGGCGCGCCACGAAGCTGTAGCCGCGGCTGTCGGCGGCGAGCCAGCGCTGCCACTCCGCCTCGTCGAGCGCCGCGGCAAGGGCGTCGCCGGCCAGTCCGGTGGCGCGCGCCAGGCGTGCGGTGGTGACGGGATCCTCCAGCACGGCGGCCGCGATGACCACCGATTGCGCCTGCTTGCCGAGCCGGCGGAACCCGATACGGATGGCGGCGACGGCGCTGTCGGGCAGGTCGCCCGGGAGCGTCTGGTCGAGCGTGCGTTTCGCCTCGGGCCAGGCGCGCGGCGTCCCGTGGAGGTCGAGCCCGAGCGCCACGGCGTGCAGCAGCTCGACGACCAGCAACGGCAATCCGGCCGAGTCGGCGGCCACGCGCCGGGCAAGCCGGTCGGCTTCGACGTCGTCGTAGGCGGGCATGGCCCACCGCGCAAGCGCCAGCAGCGCCTCGGGCCCCAGCGGCCCGATGGTGACGGCGCCGCCGGCGACGTCGCGTCCGAGTCGGGCCCGCAGTTCGTCGAGTTCGGCGCACGGGGGATGCGCTGTGAGGCTGACGGCGATCATGACCGGCAGGCCCGTGGCGTCGCGGGCGAGCGCGTGGAGCGCGGCGAGCGAATCCCCGTCGAGCCAGTGGGCGTCATCGGCCAGGAGGACCACCGGCCCTTCGGCCGCGAGCGCGCGCGTGACCGCGCCCAGCGCGACGCCGGGGCCGAGCGGGGCGGCGCGGCGCGCGGCGGGGAAGCGGTCCGCCCAGGCCTCGAGGCGCGCGGCGAAGGCCGCCAGCGCCTCGGTGCTCGCCGCGGCGAGCCCGGGCGCTTCGAGCAGGCCGCCGGCCGCGAGCGCGAAGACGCCGCTCCACGGCTCGGCGCGGTCGGCGCCGGTGCCACGCAGCGTGGCGACCGTCGCACCGTCCAGGCGGACGCGCGCGGCGAGCTCCTCGAGCAGCCGGGTGCGTCCGGACCCGGCATCGCCCTCGATGACGGCCACGACGGCGCGCCCGTTCCGGCACGCGTCCCACCAGCCGAGCAGGCGGGCGAGCGCCTCGTCGCGTCCGACCAGCGGGGCGCGCCGCGAGACCGCTCCCGTCTCGCCCGGGCGCGGCGCCGGGCGCGTGCGCTCGTGCCGCACCTGCTCGGCGAGCCGGCGCGTGTCATCGGCAGGCACGGCGCCGATCTGCGCCTGCAGGTGTCCGGCGAACCGCTCGAACGCGGCCAGGGCCTCGCCGCGCTCGCCGAGGAGCGCGTGCGCGCGCATCACCGCGCGGACGCCGGCCTCCGAGGTCGCATCCTGCCGGAGCGCGCGGCGCGCCAGCGCGAGCGCCGCGGAAGGATCGCCGCGTCGCTGGCGTTCATCGGCCGCCCGCAGCAGGACCTCCACGGCCGTGCGCCGCAGGCCGGCGCGCTCGGCCGCGAGCCAGTCGTCGAAGGCGGCGGCATCGGGCACCGAGAAGCCCTCGAGGAACTCGCCGAGCGCGATCGCCGCGGCACCCTGCCAGTCGCCCGCGCCCGCCCGCCGCTCGAGGTCATCGGCGTCCAGGGCGACCGCGTCGCCGCCCAGCACGATGCGATCGGCCTC
>CAZJZC010000253.1:0-3376 GCA_964550365.1 uncultured Gemmatimonadales bacterium
ACCTGGCGCAGGCGCGCCGCCTCCCGCGTGAGCTGCTCGGCGTCCGCCTCCGCCTCCAGCACCGAGGCCCGGGCGCTCGCCAGGTTCGCCTCGGCCTGCCCCACGCCGGCGCGGTACTCGGCGTTCTCGAGCCGCGCGATGATCGAGTCGCGCCGGACGAACGATCCCTCGCTGACGCCCAGGTAGGCCAGCCGGCCGGCGATCTTGGCCGACACCGCCGCCTTGGTCCGCGCCACCACGTAGCCGTTGGCCGTCACGCTCGCCAGGGCCGCGGCCCCGCCGCCCGCCGCGCCGGTCTCGACCACCACGGTGGTGACCAGCGGCGCGCCGCGCCCGCGCGTGAGGAGCACCGTCGCCGCGATGACCAGCAGCGCGAGGGCCAGGAGCGCCAGGTTGCGGCCGAGCGCCCGCTTGACGGCGGGCGCGGGCGCGTCGCGGTTGATGCGCAGTTTGGAGAGATCGGGCGCCGACATGGGATGCGGAATCTAACCACCCCCCGGCCGCCCGACATGCCGGCCCGCGGCCGCGCCCGCGGGGCGGCGCCGGCCGCCCTCAGGCCTCAGGCGCCTCGTCGGGCGGGGCGTGATCGGGGCACAGGCCGGGGATCGGCTGGGCGTCCGAATAGTCCTCGACATAGCGCTCGACGTCGATCCAGTGACCGGTCTCGCTCCTGACCTTCTTGCAGACACGGCAGTAATGCAGGGTCCCGGTCAGGCGCTTGCTGCGCGCCAGGGCGTGCTGGAGCTGCTGGAGCAGTTCGAGCCGTTCCTTCTCGGCCTTCTTGCGGTCGGTGATGTCGCGCGCGGTGAGCGAGGCGCCGGCGATGCGGCCCGCCAGGTCGCGCACCGGCGAGAGCGTGATGGACACGTTGATGATGGCGCCGTCCTTGGTGCGCCGGATGGTCTCGTAGTGCGACACCTTGCGTCCATGCCGGATCTGGTCGAGATGCTGGCCGAGGTGGTCGGCGTGCCCGGGCGGGATCAGCAAGGACATGGGCTTGTCCCGGACCTCGGCGGCGCGGTAGCCGAAGATCTCCTCGGCCGCGGCGTTCCAGGTCTCGATGACGCCCCGCAGCGACACGCCGATGATGGCATCGTGGGACGACTCGACGATCGAGGCCAGCCGGGCGATCTCGGCGTCGGCCCGTTTCTTCTCGGTCACGTCGCGCGCCGCGGCGTAGATGACCTGCCGCTCGGCGTCGGGCGTCGCGTTCCACTGGAGCCAGCGGTAGGAGCCGTCGGCGTGGCGGAACCGGTTCTCGAACGTCACCACGCTGTTGCCCGCCACGGCGTTGCGGAACCGCTCGAAGGTGGCGCGCTGGTCGTCCTCGAGCACGAACTCCAGGAACGGGCGCGTCGTCAGGGCGTCGCCGGTGTAGCCGAGGATGCGTTCGAAGGCCGGGTTGATCTGGCGGAAAACGCCGTCGAAACCGCAGACGCACAGCATGTCCACCGACAGCACGAAGAGCCGGTCGCGCTCGATATCCTCATGCCGTCGGGAAGCGGCGCGTCGCTCGGGGCGGCGAATCGTCACACCGCTAGAATGCGCCGCCGCCGGGTCCGCCGCCAGCCCCGGGCCGCCACGGCCGGGCGACCGGGCCGGGGACGGCGGCGCGACCGGCCCCGCCGGATCGCCAGGCCGCCGGGCCGACCGGGGCCACCCGGGTCGCCCCGGCGGCCCGAAAACCCGAACGCCGGCCCCCGAGTGGGGACCGGCGTCCGGTAGTGAAGCGGTCCGACGCCTGGCGTCAGCCGACCTTCTTCACGTTCGCGGCCTGGAGGCCCTTCGGACCCTGCTTGACCTCGAACTCCACCACATCACCCTCGGCGAGGCTGCGGAAGCCCTCGGCCGCGATCGCGGTGTGGTGCACGAAGACGTCCGGGCCGCTCTCCTGCTGGAGGAAGCCGAAACCCTTCGCGTCATTGAACCACTTCACCTTGCCCTGCGCCATACGATGCTGCTCCTGATGAATGGGCTCTCGCCCGTCTGAGACGCCCGCCACCTTGGCCGACGCCGTCCTGCAACAAAACAAACGCACCGCCCGGAGACCTACCCGCAGCGGTGCTTGATGACGTATTCCGTCTCAACAGTCTGCGTTGCCGAACTGGGGCGTAAGGTAATGGCACGCGGCTGTTTGTCAATGGAGGCCGGCGCCCCGGCCGGCCGGCCGGCCTCCGCCCGGGCCCCGGGGGGCGGCGCGGCGGGGGGCTTGCAGCGACTCGGGCCCGGCCATAGCTTCGAACAATGGTTCAAAGTTCGAACAGCGGTTCGAGCCGCCGCGCCCAGCGCGCCCTGGCGACCCGGGCCACCATCCTGCGGGCCGCCGCCGGCGTGTTCCGCGACCGGGGGTTCGCCGAGACCGGCATGCGCGAGATCGCCGCGGCGGCCGAGCTGTCGTCGGGGAACCTCTACTACTATTTCAGGAGCAAGGCGGACATCCTCTACTTCTGCCAGGACCATTCCGTGTCCCGGCTCCTCGAGGTCGTGGCCGGCCTGGCCCAGGGCGGCCAGAGCCCGGCCGAGCGTCTGCGGCGGGTCATCGTCGCCCACCTTCAGTGCACCCTGGACGAACTCGACGGCGCCGCGGCCCATACCGAGGTGGACGCCCTGCCCCCCGACCTGCGGCGGCGCATCGTCGCCAAGCGCGACCAGTACGAGCGCGCGGTGCGCGGCATCGTGGCCGAGGGGATGGCCGCCGGCGCGTTCGCGGCAGGCGACGCCACCCTGGTCACCCGGGCGATCCTCGGCGCGCTCAACTGGACCACGCGCTGGTACCGGCCGGGCGGCCGGCTCTCGCCCCTCACCGTGGCGGAGGCCTACGCCGACTACCTGGTGCGGGGGCTGGCCGCGTGAGCCGCCGGCCGGGGGTCGGCGGGCCGAAGGGCCGGCGGCGCGCGAGCGGCCTGGCGCACATCCGCCTCGCCGTCAACGGCGAGACGCGCGACGTGCACTTCGAGGGCTACAAGACCCTGCTGGAGATCCTGCGCGAGGACCTCGGCCTGACCGGCACCAAGCACGGCTGCGAGCTGGGCGAGTGCGGCGCCTGCGCCGTCCTGGTCGACGGCCGCCCGGTGCTCTCGTGCCTGGCCCTCGGGGTGGAGTGCGACGGCGTGGACGTGACCACCATCGAAGGCGTGGCCGCCGGAGCGGACCTCGACCCCATCCAGGCGGCGCTCGCCGACCTCGGCGGCTCGCAGTGCGGCTACTGCACGCCGGGCATCGTGCTCACGGCCCGCCACCTGCTGGAGCACACGCCCCGGCCGACCCGCGCCCAGATCGCCGACGCCCTGAGCGGCAACCTGTGCCGCTGTACCGGCTACCTCCAGATCTTCGAGGCGGTCGAGGCGGCGGCGGCCGCCATGGCGCCGGACCACCC
>CAZJZC010000254.1:0-3375 GCA_964550365.1 uncultured Gemmatimonadales bacterium
TGCCGGCGACCTTGAAGTGCCGGTCCACCGCCTCGCGGGCGATGAACAGGTGCATGATCTCCGAACTGCCCTCGAAGATCAGGTTGATGCGGAAGTCGCGCATGATGCGCTCGACGGGCCAGCTGTGCTCGCCGCGCGCCCGCAGCGAGTCGGCCGTCTCGTAGCCCCGGCCGCCGCGGATCTGGACCGTGTCGTCGATGATCCGCCAGGCCCGTTCGCTGTTGTAGAGCTTGGCGATGGCCGCCTCGAGGCGGATGTCGTACCCGCCCTTGTCGGCCAGCAGGGAGCAGAGGTCGCTCACCGCCTCGAGCGCGAACGCGTTGGCCGCCATCAGGCCGATCTTCTGGGCGATGGCGTCGTGCTTGCCGACCGCCTTGCCCCACTGCACCCGCTCGGTCGACCACAGCCGGGACACTTCCAGGCACTTCTTCGCGGCCACCGTGCTCGAGGCCGGCAGGGTGAGCCGGCCGGTGTTGAGCGTGATGAGGGCCAGCTTCAGTCCCTTGCCTTCGCCCCAGAGCACGCAGTCCTTGGGCACCCGCACGTTGGTGAACCGCAGGACGCCGTTCTCGATGCCCTTGAGTCCCATGAACTGGCAGCGCCGCACCACCTCGACGCCCGGCCAGCCGGTCTCGACCATGAACGCGGTGATCTGCTTGCGCTCACGGCCGTTGACCATCTTGGACGGCGTCCGCGCCATGACCACCAGGATCTCGGCCACCGTGCCGTTGGTGCACCAGAGCTTCTCGCCGTTGAGGATCCAGTCGCCCTCGGGCGTGGGCTCGGCGTGCGTCTCCATCGCCGCCGGATCCGAGCCTACCTGCTGCTCGGTCAGCGCGAAGGCGCTGATCATGCCCTTGGCCAGCCGGGGCAGGTACTTCTTCTTCTGTTCCGGGGTGCCGAAATACTTGAGCGGGCCGGGCACGCCGATGGACTGGTGCGCCGAGAGCAGGGCCACCGTCGAGCCGCAGACGCCGGAGACGATGCCCATGGCCTTGGCGTAGTGGTACTGCGACAGCCCCAGGCCGCCGTACTCCAGCGGGATCTTGATGCCGAAGGCGCCCAGGTCCTTGAGACCCTGGACCACCTCGGGCGGCACCTTGCCCTCGCGGTCGATCCGGTCGCCGTCGATCCGGTCGCGGGCGAAGGCCGCCAGCTTCTCGAGGAACGGGCGGGCCCGCGCCTCATCCTCGGCGTCGGGCTCGGGGTGCGGGTGGATGAGGTCCATCCGCAGGTGGCCGTCGAACAGCTCGGCGACGAACGAGGGCGACTGCCATTCGGTCTCGCGGCTGGCTTCGGCGACGGCGCGCGATTCGGCTTCGGAGACCTTCGGAGCGGCGGTCTTCGGATCTATGGTGGGCGCAGCCATGGCTGGACGCTCGCAGGTTGAAGACGTACCGAATTATAACCTCGACCGGCCCGTGCGTGAGTGCTAGCTTGGAGCACGATATGGTCCTCGCCCTCGTCGGGCTCCTCACGCAGATCCAGGTGGCCGGCCCCCCGGCCGGCCCCATCGACCTGGCCGGGCCCTGGCGCTTCCGGGCCGGCGACGACCCCGCCTGGGCCGCCCCCGGTCTCGACGACACCGGCTGGGACACCGTCCGGGTGCCCGCGCGGTGGAATCGGCTGGTACCCCCGGGCTACCGCGGGGCCGGCTGGTACCGCCTGCGCTTCGAGATGCGGGAGCCCGCCACGGTCCCGCTCGGGCTGTGGTTCACCAGCGTGGCCACCGCCTTCGAGGTCTACGTGGACGGCCGGCGCGTCGGCGGCGTCGGCGGTTTCCCGCCGGCCTATCGGGCCCGGACCGTGGTGCCGCTGGTCGTCCCCCTGCCGCCCGAGGCGCACGCGGCGGGCGCGCACCTGGTCGCCGTCCGGGTGTATTCGGCCGAGCGCATCGGCGGCCTGGTCGGCGGCGTCTCGCTGGGACCGCTCCAGGCGCTCGAACGCCGGGCCTTCCGACCCGACCTCTACCTGGTCGGCGCCACCGTCCTGCTGATCGGCATCGGCCTGATCCAGATCTTCTTCTGGATCCGCCGTCCCTTCGCCGGGGAGCACGCCGCCATCTTCGCGGTGTGCGCCTGCCTGGCGCTGTTCTTCGTCTTCTGGATGCCGTCGGTGCGGGTCGCCCTCGAACCCCACGTGTACTGGCTCCGGTTCTACCTGGCCGCGGCGGCGGCGTCCGCGGCGGCCTATTGCGTGGCCTTCCGGCGCATCTTCCAGCTCGACGATGATCGGCTGGTCCTCGGCCTGTCGGGCATCTTCCTCGTCATGGTCCCGCTGTTCCTCGCGCTCCCGGCCTGGGACCACCTGCGCCTGCTGGCCTCGTTCGGCCTCAACCCGCTGCTCCTCGTCGGCAGCCTGATCACCCTGGTCATCGCCGTCCGGCGGCTCCGCGAAGGGGCCCAGCACGCCCGCATCCTGCTCTGGGGCACGGCCCTGCTGGCCGTCACGCTGTTCCACGACGTGCTCACCGACTACGGCGTTCTGTCGGTCCAGCCCGCCTTCCCGTGGCTGACGCTGGCCGGCGCGGTGGGCTTCGTCGGCTCGCTGGCGCTGACGACGGCCGAGCGGTTCGTGGAGTCGGAGACCGCGGCGCTGTACGACCGGCTCACCGGGCTGTACCGCCGGGAGGTGGTGATGGACGCCCTGGCCCGCGAGATCCGCCGCGCCTCGCGCGTGCGCCAGCCGCTGGCCGTCATCATGCTCGACGTGGACCGCTTCAAGCAGATCAACGACACCCTCGGCCACCAGGCCGGCGACCGGGTGCTGGCCGAGGTGGGGCGGCGCATGCTCGACGCCGGGCGCGCCGTGGACTGGCTCGGCCGGTACGGCGGCGAGGAGTTCATCGCGGTCCTGGCCGCGACCGACACGGCCGGCGCCCGGCTGGCCGCCGAGCGCATCCGCAACGCCGTCTCGGCCCTGCCCATCGCGACCGGCCGGACCGGGCGCACCGTGACCCTGTCGGCCGGCGTGGCGGCCTATGACGGCGGGGAGGAATGGCCCACGACCGAGCAGCTGGTCGGCGCGGCCGACGCGGCGCTCTACCGCGCCAAGAACGCCGGGCGCGACCGGGTCCACGAGTAGCGCCTGCGGTCTCCCCGGCCCCGGCGCCGGGACGCTTCAGGGTCGCTTCATGGGCCCTTCATGAAGCCGCTCGTAGCCTTCCCGCCGTTCCTCACCCCATGACCCGACCGCCGTCGGAGGCACGCCGATGCCCGATCCGCGTGAGACGCCGCACAGCAGTGAACCGGACGCCCCGACGCACCAGCATCCGGTCGGCACGCTGGTGATCGTGGGGCTCTACGGCCTGCTGTTCGTCGTCGGCTGGCTGGCGTTCTACTTCTTCCTGTTCCGCGCCCGCGGGGCGGTGACGCC
>CAZJZC010000255.1:0-3371 GCA_964550365.1 uncultured Gemmatimonadales bacterium
CGCGTGCCGCCGGCCTGCCGGATGAACAGGAACCGCTGGTCGTCGCGCGTCACGTCGTACGCCGTGTAGTTCACGTCGAAATCGTAGTTCCGGATCGCGAACAGCGACCGCCGCGTCCCGACCACGAAGGCCGGCGCCGTCTGCACCTGCGCCGACACCAGGGTGTTCCGGCCGTCGCGGTAGAACAGCTCGCGGCCGCTGTGCGCCCAGAGCGGCTCGCCGCCGCCCTCGGTCGAGATCTGCCAGCGTCCGCCGGGGCCCGGGAACGGCCGCACGTACACCTCGGGCCGGCCCGATTCGTTCGACACGTACGCCAGCCACTTGCCGTCGGGCGACAGCCGCGGCGCATACTCGTCGAAGCGGGACTCGAGCAGCATCGTCGGCGTGGTGTCGCGGCCGATCTCGACGTAGCCGATGTCCCGTCCGGTCGCGGTGCCCGGACCCTGCCGGAACGCCAGGAAGCGTCCGTCGGGACTCCACGACGCCTCCTGGATCGGCATGCCGCGGCGCCCGAACAGGAGCGCCTCGGGGGCGCTGCCGTCGGCCGGTTTCCGGTAGAGGGCCCGCTCGTCTCCGCGCCCGGACATGAACGTCACCATGCGCCCGCCCGGCTCCCACACGGGGCGATAGTCGAGCGCCGGGTCGAACGTGAGCCGCGACGACGTGCGCGCGGCGATGTCGTAGATCCAGACGTCCTGGTTGCCGTCGGCCACGTAGCTGACGGCGATGCGGCGGCCGTCGGGCGAGAGCGCGAGGGTCTCGAAGTTGTAGCGCAGCGCCGTGTCCACCGGCTGCTCACGGCCGTCGCGGCCGACCCAGACCAGCTGTTCGGTGGGCTCCGAACCGGCCAGGTAGAGCAGTGCCCCGCTCCGCGAGACGGCGATCTCGCTGGCGCCTTCCTCCTTCACCACCACGCCCTCGAACAGCGGCACCGCCGGCCCGGTCAGTTCCAGTGTCCGCTCGTCGAACGGGGCCGCCAGGACCGCGCCGTCGGACCGGACGAAGAGGATGCGGCCCAGCGTCAGGTACCGCGCGTACACGCCGCGGAGCAGGACCTTGTGCGCGCCGGTCCGGAAGTCCACGACGCCGATGTCGGCCGATTCGCGATCGCCGCGCCAGATGGTGAACAGCGCGCCCCGGCCTCCCGGCAGGGCGTCGGGCCAGCGGTGGCCGCGCTCGCCCCGGGCACTGTCGAGCGTCGTCACCCGCTCGACCGGGCCGCCCGTCTCGGCCACGCTCGAGAGGAAGGACGAGCCGGAGCCCTTCACGAAATAGATGCGGCCGTTCGGTCCCCACGAGCCGCCGAGGGGGAACGCCGTGTCGGCGATGGTGACCGGCGGCCCGCCGGTCAGCGGGACCACGCGCAGGCCCGCCGGTGTGACGAACGCCACCGCGCGTCCGTCCGGCGACAGGAAGGGCTGGAGCGGATCGTTGGTACCCGGGATGAGGGTGCCATCGAGACGATCGATCGGGCGCAGCCACAGCTGGGGTGAACCGCCCGGGCCGTTGCCGATGTAGACGATCTGGTCGCCGGCCGCCGAGAGCGCCAGGCTGGTCCCGAAACGGGGGTTCAGATCCTGGCTGGCCGGCAGGGTGAGGATGAACCGTGCCACCTGGCCCGGCGGCTTCGGCCGCGTTGCCAACCACGCCGAGAACCCGACACTCGCCACGAGCGCCGCGGCGAGACCCGACGCGCGCCAGTCGAGCCGGCGCCGCGGAGCGCCCGCCGCGGCCGCCGCGGCGGCCTCCGCCCCGGGCATCGGGACCATGCCCGGCCGCACCAGCGCCTCGGCGAAATCGGCCGCCGAGTGGAACCGGTCGGCGGGGAGCTTCGCCAGCGCCTTGTGGATGGCCGCCGCCACGTGCCCGGGCACGGTGTCGCGCGCGATGGTCACCATCGGCGCCTTCTCGGTGATGACCTTGGCGACGATGGCCTGCGCCGTGCTGCCGGTGTACGGCGGATCGCCCGTGAGCATCTCGTAGAGCATCGCGCCGAGCGAGTAGATGTCGCTGCGGGCGTCGAGCTGGCGGTCGCCCATGGCCTGCTCGGGGCTCATGTAGTGCGGCGTGCCGATGCTGAGCCCGGTCTCGGTCAGCCGGCTGCCGCCCGCCGCGCTGATCGCCAGGGCGATGCCGAAGTCGGCCACCAGCGCCTGGCCGTCGTGCAGCAGGATGTTCTCGGGCTTGATGTCGCGGTGGATGACGCCCTTGCGGTGCGCGTAGTCGAGCGCCGAGGCGATGGCGCGGGTGATCTCGACCGCCTCGCGGATGTCCAGCTGCTTCTCGCGCTGGAGCTTGTCGCGCAGGGTGTCGCCCTCGACGTAGGGCATGACGTAGAACAGGAAGGTGTCCGCCTCCCCGGAGTCGTGCAGGGGGAGGATGTGCGGGTGCTGGAGATTGGCGGTGACCCTGATCTCGTTGAGGAACCGCTCGGCGCCGATCATGGCCGCGAGTTCCGGCCGCAGGACCTTGAGCGCCACCGGCCGTTCGTGCTTGAGGTCGTGCGCCAGGAAGACCGTGGCCATGCCGCCCTGCCCCAGCTCGCGTTCGAGCCGGTAGCGGTCGGCGATGGCGGTGCTGATGCGTCCGGTGACATCGCTCATCGGCACGAAGATGCACGTCGGCCGGCCGTTCCGCGAGGTTGCTCCGCATCCGGACGGCTGGCGCCCCCGGCCGCCCGCGGTGATGCCCCGGTGACAGGCTCTTGACCGATATGCATATCATATGCATATCTATGCACATGCGAACCACGCTCATCCTCGACGACGCCCTGCTCGAACGGGCCCGACGGCTGACCGGCATGTCCGGGAAGACCGCCCTGGTCCACGCCGGCCTCGAGGCGCTCATCGCCCGCGAGAGCGCCCGGCGGCTGGCCGCCCTCGGCGGGACGCAGCCGGCCCTGGCGACCGCGCCGCGCCGCCGCCCGGCCGCGCGGCGGCGGTGATCGTCCTCGCCGACACCTCGGTCTGGGTCGAGCACCTGCGGCGCGGCACCGCCGGCTTCGCCGCGCTGCTGGAGAGCGGCCACGTGAGCGTCCACCCGTTCATCATCGGCGAACTCGCGCTCGGAACGCTGTCGCCGCGCGCCGAGATCCTCGGGCACCTGGCGGCCCTGCCACGGGCCCGCGCCGCCGAGCACGACGAAGTGCTCGCGCTTGTCGCGCGCGAGCGACTCTGGCAGCGGGGCATCGGCTGGGTCGACGCCCACCTGCTGGCGTCCGCGCGACTCGAACGCCTGCGCCTGTGGTCGCTCGACCGCCGCCTCGCCGATACCGCCGACCGGCTCGACGTCGGCTGGCGAGGCTGACGGGTGCCCCACGCGGCGCTGGCGCGCCCCCTCGGCGCCGCGGCATCTTCCGGCGCCATGCCGGA
>CAZJZC010000256.1:0-3365 GCA_964550365.1 uncultured Gemmatimonadales bacterium
GGCCCCGGCCCCGGCCGCCGCCCAGGCGCCGCAGGCGCCCCGCGGCGCGGAGCGGCCGGACACGGCGCGCGGCCGGCGCTACAGCGACGTCATCACGGCCGCGGCGCGGACCGACAGCGGCGTCATCCACGTGCACCAGGTGGCCGACAAGCTGTACTTCGAGGTCCCCGACTCCCTGCTCGGCCGCGACTTCCTGATGATCTCGAGCGTGGCCGCGACGCCGGCCGGGCTCGGCGCCTTCGCCGCCTCGGGCAGCGTGTACCAGGAACAGGGTCTGCGCTTCGAGCGCTCGGGCGAGCGCCTGCTGCTGCGCAAGGTGTCGTTCACCAATGTGGCGGATGACTCGCTCGCGGTGGCCCGCTCGGTGCGGGCCAACAACCTGGCGCCCATCGTCTATGCCTTCGACGTGCGGACCCGCAACGCCGACTCGACCGCCTCGGTCATCGACGTGACCGACTTCTACAAGGACGACGTCCCGGCCATCAGCCCGCTCTCGGCCACCCAGCGCACCACCTACGGCGTCCGGCGGCTCGACCCCCGGCGCACCCTCATCGACTACGCGCACAGCTACCCGATGAACGTCGAGGTGCGCCACACGCTGACCTTCGACGCCGCCCGCCCGCCGTCCGACGCCGACGCGGGCACCATCACCATCCAGCTCCAGCAGTCGCTGGTGCTGCTGCCGGCCGTCCCGATGCGGCCGCGCATCGCCGACCCGAGGGTCGGCTGGTTCACGACCACGCAGGTGAACTTCGGCCTCGACGAGCAGAAGGCCGCCTCGCAGACGTTCATCAACCGCTGGCGGCTCGAGCCGCGCGACCCCGCGGCCTACGCCCGCGGCGAGCTCGTCGAGCCGGTCCGGCCGATCGTCTACCATCTCGACCCGGCCACACCCGAGCGCTGGCGCCCGTGGGTGCGGCGCGGCATCGAGGACTGGCAGCCGGTGTTCGAGGCCGCCGGCTTCCGCAACGCCATCATCGCGCGGGATCCGCCGACGGCGGCCGAGGACCCCGCGTGGAGCCCCGAGGACGTGCGGTACGCGTCCATCCGCTGGGCCGCGAACATGACGCGCAACGCCATCGGGCCGAGCGTGACGGACCCGCGCTCGGGCGAGATCATCGACAGCGACGTGATCTTCTTCCACAACCACCTGCGCAGTTACCGCAACCGCCTGCTGATCGAGACCGCGGCGGCGAACCCGGCCGCGCGCACGCTGGAGATGCCCGACTCCCTGCTGGGCGAAGCCATCCGCGCGGTGATCGCCCACGAGGTGGGGCACGCGCTGGGCCTGCCGCACAACATGATCGCCTCCAGCGCCTACCCGGTGGACTCCCTGCGCTCGCCGGCCTTCACCCAGCGCTGGGGCCTGACGCCGACCATCATGGACTACGCCCGGCAGAACTACATCGCCCAGCCGGGCGACGGGCCGGTCCGGTTCATCCGGATGACCGGGCCCTACGACCGCTACGCGATCAACTGGGGCTATCGCGTGATCCCCGGCGCGGCATCGAGCGAGGCCGAACGACCGGTGCTGGACCGCTGGATCCGGGAGAACGCCGGCGATCCGCGGTTCCGCTTCGGCCCCCAGCAGGGCCAGCCGGTGGACCCGCGCACCCAGACCGAGGACCTCGGCGACGACCCGGTGCGCGCCAGCGGCTACGGCATCGCGAACCTCCGGCGCGTGGTGCCGAACCTGGTGGCCTGGACCACGACGCCCGGCGAGGACTACGCCGACCTCGCCGAGCTGTACGGCGAGACGGTGGGCATCTGGAACCTGTACACCGGGCACGTGCTCAGCCTGGTGGGCGGCGTCCACCGGACGCTGAAGGCCAGCGATCAGCCCGGACCGGTGTACGAGCCGGTGCCGCGCGCGCGCCAGGAGGCCGCGGTGCAGTTCCTCCTGCGGGAGCTGTTCACCACCCCCTCCTGGCTGGTGCCCGAGGACCTGCTGCGGCGCATCGAGAACGGCGGCGCCGTCGAGCGGGTGCGCGCCGCCCAGGCGGCCAGGCTCAACCAGCTGCTCGACCCCGCCCGGCTCCAGCGGCTCATCGAGCAGGAGTCGTTCGGCGGACGCAACGCCTATTCCATGGCGGCGCTGTTCGACGACCTCAGGCGGGGGGTGTGGAGCGAGGTGGACGCCGGCCGGAGCGTCGATGTCTACCGGCGCAACCTCCAGCGGGCGCACATCGAGCGGCTCGAGTACCTGCTGACCGAGGAGCCCGCGGCGCCGACGACCCCCCCGGGCGGCGGGCCCGCGGCGCCCCGGCCGGTGGACGTCAGCCAGTCGGACATCCGCGCCATGGCGCGGGCCCAGCTGGCCGAGCTGGAGACGCTGGCGCGGCGGCGGGCGGCGACGGCGCCGGATCGCATGACACGGATCCACCTCGATGACGTGGCCGCGCGGATCGGGGCGGTGCTGAGGCCGAGGGCATGAGGGTGATGGGGGTAGGGGTAGGTGAGAGGGGTAGGGGTGGGTGAGGGGTGATAGGTGATGGGTGATGGGACTCAACGTCCGCCCCTGGCGCGCGTAGTCATGCTGTGACCGATTCCGCCTCCACCACCCTCGCCGCGGTCCGGCGGTTCCTCCTCGCCATCCTGGCCCTGGGGTTCGCGGGGACGACGGCCGAGCTGCTGCTGGCCGAGCACACCGAAGACGCCTGGCAGTGGGTGCCGCTGGTGCTTCTCGTCCTCGGCCTGGCGCTCATGGTGCCGGCCGCGGCCAGGCCGGGCCGCGCCACGCTCGGCGCCTTCCGCGCCCTGATGCTCCTGTTCGTCGTCAGCGGCGCCGTGGGCAGCTTCCTCCATTACCGTGCCAAGACCGAGTTCGCGCTCGAGCGCCTTCCGGACCTCCGGGGCCTGGCCCTGGTCCGGGAAGCCATCAAGGGCTCCAGCCCGCCGATCCTCGCGCCGGGCGCCATGATCGCCCTCGGCCTGCTGGGCCTCACCTGGACCTATCGCCTGACCGACACCATGGGAGACACCCGATGATCCGCATCCGTTCGCTCGCGGCCGCCGGCGCGCTGGCCGCCACGCTCGCCACCGCCGCCTCGGCCCAGATGGGCCGCAGCCAGGGCCTGCTCGACCCGAACGTCGCGACCGAGGCCCAGCTGACGGCGGTACCCGGGCTCACGCCCGCCCTGGTCCGCGTCATCCTGCAGGGCCGGCCGTTCACCTCCATCACGGCCCTCGACTCGGCGCTGGCGGCCCAGCAGCTCACCGCGGCCCAGCGCACGGAGCTGTACCGCCGCGTCTTCATCCACGTGAACCTGCTCACCGGCTCGCGCGCCGAGATCCTGCTCATTCCCGGCGCCGGCCCGCGCATGGCGCGCGAGTTCGCCGAGTACCGCCCCTACCAGGGCGGCCTG
>CAZJZC010000257.1:0-3325 GCA_964550365.1 uncultured Gemmatimonadales bacterium
GGACGGCGCCGCACTGGCCGACCCCGTACCAGGAGCAGGACACGCGCCGCAACGCGCTGTTCGGCGCCTCGGCGGGGCCCGCCACGGTCGGGACCTACGGACTCTGATCGTCGCGTGACGCGCCCCGTTCGTTCCGCGCTCTTCGCCGGCCTGGCGCCGGTCCTCGCCGGGGGCTGCTATCAGTACAGCGGCTACCCGCTGGACCGGCCCGTGCCGGCGATGGCCGTCCAGCTCACGCTGAACGATCGGGGCCGCGTCGCGCTCGAGAACAACATCGGACCAGAGATCATGACGGTCGACGGCACCGTGGCCTCGGTCACGGACTCGACCTTCGTCCTCCGGGTCACCCGGGTCACCTCGTTCGACCGCCGTTCCCAGCCGTGGGCGGGCGAACCGGTGACGTTCCGGACGGAGCATGTCCGGATGATCCGCGAGCGGCGGTTCTCCGTCGGCCGGACGGTGCTGTTCGCCGGCTCGGTCGCCGCCAGCGCGGCGGCGTTCGCCGCGACGGGGATCCTGATCGGCAACGCCCTCGGCGAGCGCTCGGACCCGACCGGTCCGGGCGGCGGCCCGGTGGACAACTAGACCAAGAGCATGACTCCCTCGACCAAGAGAGACCCAGCGATGCGACTCTTTCGACTCTCTGCCTTCGCGCTCATCGCCGCCGCGGCCACGGGCTGTGCCGGGGAACCGGGCGGGACGCTCGTCACGCCCGATCCGGTGGCGGGCCTGCGCTACGTGAACCTGGTGGCCGATACCGGCGCCATGGACTTCCGCGTCATCGACATCGTGGGCGACGCCCCGAACCAGGTGCAGGCGACCTTCCGGACCGGCGGCCTGCCGTACGGCGCCGCCAGCGCCGGACAGCTGCCGCTCCACCAGGCGGTGCGCGCCGGCACGCGGTCCATCCGCGTGTTCATGAACGGCACGACGCCGGCCGTCGCCTCGACCATCATGTTCGACACCACGTTCACCTTCGAGGCGAACAACAACTACAGCCTGTACCTGTACGGGTACGCGCGGACCGGCTCCACGCCGCGCCTCAACGCCGTCATCGTCAAGGACAGCGTGCCGGCGCTGGCGGCCGGCAAGATCGGCGTGCGCCTGCTCCACATGGCGCCGACGCTCGCCCCGAACGCGAACACCAACATCGATGGCTACGTCGTTCCCACGGCGGCCGCCGCGCCGCTGGCCGGCACCGCGACCTTCGCCAACGTGGCGTTCAACGGCCTGTCGAGCTATGCGGTGCTCGACACCAGCCTCGCGACCGGCTACAAGGTGGCCGTGACCGCCACCGGCACCAACACGCCGATCCTGTTCCAGGCGAACATGGTCGCCGGCACGCGGGGTACCTCCACCACGAACCCGGTGCCGGGTACGTACGTGGTCAACACGGCCTTCACCGCCGTGGTGGTGCCGCAGTCGGTCGCCGGCAGCCAGGCGACCAGCTTCACCACGCCGTCGGTGCTGTACCTGATCGATCAGCTGCCGCCGCGCACCGCGCCATAGCGCCGGGCGCCGCCCAGCACGCAGTGAGCGCCCCGGGGTGACCCGGGGCGCTCGTTTTGCAACCTGCCGAGCCACGCTCCGTATATTCCCAGCATGATCGCCGGTCTGCTGCTCCTGGCCCAGCTCCAGCTCCCCGCGCCCGTGGGCTACGTGAACGACCTGGCCGGCGCGCTCGACGGCCCGTCGGTGCAGGCGATGACGGCCGTGATCGACGAGGTGCGGCAGAAGTCGGGCGGCGAGATCGTCGTGGTGACCCTGGCGGACCTCGGCGGCCGGACGGCCATCGACGTGGCGCGGGACATCGGCCGGCAGTGGCGCGTGGGCGCGCGCGGCGGCGCCGGCGACCGGGCCCGCAACGCCGGGGTGGTCGTGCTCCTGCGGCCCGGCGGCCGGCCCGGCGACGGCCGCTCCGAGCTGGCCATCGCCACCGGCACCGGTGCCGAGGGGTTCGTGACCGACGCCCTGGCCGGCCGCATCCGCGATGCCGTCGGCCGGGAGGCGGTGGCGGCCGGGAGCTACGGGGCGGGCCTCCGGGCCGGCGTGGTCATGCTGGGACAGGCCTATGCGCGCGAGTTCGGCTTCGAGCTCACGGGCCAGCCGCGGCCCACGGCCCCGGTGGGCCGCGCGCCGTCGTCGGGCTTCCCGTGGGGGCTGCTGATCGTGGTGGTGCTCTTCGTCGTGTTCAACGCAGGCTCGCGCCGTCGCCGCCGGAGCGGGCTGGCCGAGGGCCTCCTGTGGGGTCTGCTGGCAGGCGGTGGCCGCGGGCGGCGCGGCGGCTGGGGCGGCGGGGACGGCGGCTGGGGTGGCGGTGGGTTCGGTGGCGGCGGCTTCGGCGGGTTCGGGGGCGGCGGCGGCTTCGGCGGCGGCGGCGCGTCGGGGAGGTTCTGATGGCCGAGCGGTTCAAGGACGACGTGGCGGCGCTCACGGCGCGGTTGAAGGCCGACCTGGGGGACGACCTGGTCTCCCTGGTGCTCTACGGCTCGGCCGCGCGGGGCACGCACGTGGAGGGGCGGTCCGACCTCAACGTCCTGCTCGTCGCCCGCACGGCCTCGCCGGCGGCCCTGCGCCGCATCGCGCCGGCACTGGAAGCCTGGGCGCGGGCCGGGCACCGGCCGCCGCTGATCCACACCGAGGACGAGTGGCGCGCGGCGGCCGACGTGTTCCCCATGGAGATGGAGGACATCCGCGAGGCGCACCGCCTGCTGGCCGGCCGCGACCCGATGGCCGGCCTGGCCACGCGCCGCGAGGACCTGCGCCGCGAGCTGGAGCGCGAGACCCGCGGCCTGCTGACCCGACTGAGGGCCGCCTACGCGGCTGTGGCCAGCGAGGGGCCGTCGCTGGCGGCGCTGATGGCCGACGCCCTCGGCCCTCTGCTGGTGCTGTTCCGGGCCGCGCACCGGCTGGAGGGCCACGCGCCGCCGCCCGAAGCGGCGGCGGTGATCGGGGGCGCCGCCGCGCTGGCCGGCTTCGACGCCCATGCCTTCGACCCGGCGCTGGCGGCCCGCGAGGGAGGCCGGCCACGGGCGCTGACGCCGTTCGACCCGGCCGCCGCGGCCTACCTCGACGCCGTGGAACGCTTCGCGGCCTGGGTCAATGGCCGCGGCGCCGGCGCCTGACGGCGCCCCGGCGCACACTGAGAACCTTTCACCATCATCCGGAGGTCCGATGTCCAGGAGGCTGTGGGTGGTCCCGTTGCTCGCGCTGTCGCTCTCGGGCTGCGGCTACAACCGCATCCAGACGCTCGACGAGCAGGTCAACGCATTCGAGGGCAACATCAAGGTCCAGCTCCAGCGGCGCGCCGACCTGGTGCCCAACC
>CAZJZC010000258.1:0-3299 GCA_964550365.1 uncultured Gemmatimonadales bacterium
GGGCCTCCCGGCGCGCCCGGCTGGTCATAGCACCGCACGAACCCACGCCCGGCCACCTGGCGGCACTCGAACGCCGCATCGCGGTCGCCATGCCCGGCGCGAGGGTCCTGCGGCTCTCGAGCCTGGAAGCCGCCGCGAAAGCCCCCTGGGATGTCTGCCTGGTGGACCGGGTCGGCATCCTGGCCGACCTCTACCCCCTTGCCGCCGTGGCCTACGTCGGCGGGGGCTTCCACGATGCCGGACTGCACTCGGTCATCGAGCCCGCGGCGGCCGGGGTCCCGGTGCTGTTCGGGCCGCGCTGGCGCGGCAGTCGGGATGCCCGCCTGCTGATCGAAGCGGGCGGAGGGGCGGCCGTGACCGGCGCCGACCAGCTCGCGGCGCGGCTCGACGAGTGGCTCGCCCACGCCGCCGCCCGCTCGGCCGCGGGCGCGGCGGCACGCCGGGTGGTGGACACCGGGCTCGGCGCCGCCGACCGCTCCTGGGCGCTGGTCCTGCGCCTGGTGGAGGGCGCCCCGGCGACCGGATGACGACGAAGGGCTGAGGGAGACACCCTCAGCCCTTCGCCAGACCCGTGCGGCGTGCGCCTGGCTAGCGCATGCCGCCGACGCCGATCGACGCGCCGACGCCGAACACCGACACCGTCTCGTTGCCGATCTTGCCCGAGTCGTACGCCGCCCGGACCGACAGGATACGCAGGATGGGCAGGTCCGCCCCCACGGCGAAGCGGAACTTGCTGTCGCCGCTCGGGCAGGTGGCCGGGCAGCTGGTGAAGCGCGTCAGGTTCATGCGCGGCGCGCCCCACAGGTTCAGCGACGCGGCGCCGAGCGGGATCCTGAGGCCGACGGACACGCCGACCGGGATCGTCACCACCTTGGTGCCGTCGCCGATGAGCCCGAGGGCCCGCAGGATGCTGTCCTCGGTCGCGGTGAGCCCGGCGAACTCGTAGGCCTTGACGTCCATGCTGGCCCCGCCGAACACCGACAGCGACAGGTTCTGCCGGCCGCCGCCGGCCAGCCGCAGCTGGCCGATCGCCGAGGCGGTCACGGCCGTCTCGGTGTTGCAGTTGGCGCAGCTGTTGTTGAGCGCCTCGTTCAGGTCGTTCCGCCGCGCGCCGACGTTGGCCCCGAGGCCCAGCGGGCCGAGCGCGAAGGTCACGCCGCCCTGGATCACGGTGACGGCGCCGAGCGACGTGGTGGTGCTGGTCGGCTGACCGTAGTCCGCGTGGACCCGCAGACCGGTCGCGTAGCGCGGGTTGGTGAACAGCGGCATGCCCGGGATCTGGGCCTGGACGGCGGTCGCGGCCGCCGAGGCCGCGCACAGCAGTGACATCACGCGCATCGAGCGAGTCATCCCAGCCTCCGATTCAGGTTCCGCCCGCCTCGGGCGGTCAAGGCGACGTCCGTGTGATCACGCCGTCGAAGGTGACGGCGGTGGTCGAGAGCACGCCGAGCGTCAGTCCGGTGAGCAGCAGGTCGGACCAGCGCTTGCGCGTGGTGATGCTGAGGTTGCGCACGCCGGTGCCGGGGCCGAGCTGGTTGGCGAGCGCGTGCTGGAGGTTCGCTTCCCGCATCGTCGCCAGCCCCCAGAACAGGTGGGTGGCGCGGACGGTCACGTGGAACGTGTCGCCCACCACCGGCTGGGCCAGGGGCTCGGCCATGGTGACCGGCACGCCGAGGGTGCGCGCATTGTACTGCAAAGCGCAGCCCGACAGGGTCAGGACGATGCCGACGGCCGGCAGCAGCCGGCGCAGGGAGCGCGAGGATACGGATCGCACGGAAGGCCGTTTCGTCTGAAGAGAAGAAGTGTGCGCCGGGCGGGGGCGGTACGGCCGCCCCCGCCGCGTCGCAGGCGTTCCTACATGCCGGGGACGCCCGGCACGCCGAGGCCGGGGACCCGGAGGTTGATGTGCGCACCGACGCCCCAGACGTACCCGCTGTCGCCCCAGTCATAGGCGCCGTGGAAGCCGAGGCCCAGGAGCAGGTTGAAGTTGGCGCCCACGGTGAACCGGGCTTCCTTCTGCGCGCTGGTGAGGTTGCTGCCGGTCACGTAGTAGACCTGGCCGAACGGCTTGAGCGGGAACAGCGGGGGGCTGACCTTCACCCAGACGCCGGGCAGGACCCGCGACTGCCGGTTGCCGCCGGTGCCGATGTCGGCCGTGGAGCTGGCGCCGATCTGGGCGCCGACGGACAGGGGGTTCAGCCCGCCGCCGAACAGCTTGAGGCCCGCCCGGCCGCCGATCGAGGTCGCATTGCCGATCACGCCGCCCGCGTCGAAGACGCCGGCCGCGGCGCTGAAGCCGAAGCGGCTGAAGCCGATGCCGCCGGTGGCACCGTAGGCCGAACCGCCGCCCTCGGGCTTGCCGTACTCGGCCGCCACGCTGACGCCCAGCCCGGTCTCGATCGGGTAGTACGGGATCCCGGGCAGCTGGGCGGACGCCTCGCCCGCCGAGACTGCGGCCGCGAGGCCTGCCACGAGAAGGGCCGAACCGATGCGCTTCATCGCTCTCCTCCGTTGGGGTGGCCGGCCAAGTCGCGCCGGCGCCCTAAGATAGCATGAGTGGCGCCGGGGAAAAACAAGCGGCCCGTCCCTGGATGGGACGAGCCGGGCCCGACGGTGACCCCCGTCACCCGAAGCGTGTGCAGCCGGTCGCGCCCGGGGCCTAGGACGCCCCGGCGGCGGCCGGCGCCGCCTGTTCGGCCACCACCCGGACCAGGTCGCCGCTGACCTGGACGAACCCGCCGTCGACCCGGAACAGCTGTTCGCCGGCGGCGGTGCGGACGGTCAGCAGGCCGCGGCCGAGGAGGGCGAGCAGGGGGGCGTGGCGCGGCAGGATGCCGATCAGGCCGTCGTACGCGGGCGCGATGACCGCCGTCGCCTCGCCGTCGAACAGCACGGCCTCGGGCGAGACGACCGCCGCGCGGAGCGCGCGGGGCTCGCTCACGCGGCCGCGAGCTTGGCGGCGTTCTCGACCACCTCGTCGATGCCGCCGGCCATGTAGAACGCCTGCTCGGGCACGTGGTCGAAGTCGCCCTTCACCACCCGGTCGAACGACTCGATGGTGTCGGACAGCTTGACGTACTTGCCCTTGATGCCGGTGAACTGCTCGGCCACGTGGAAGGGCTGGGACAGGAACCGCTGGATGCGGCGCGCCCGGCCGACGATGATCTTGTCCTCCTCCGACAGCTCGTCCATGCCCAGGATCGCGATGATGTCCTGGAGGTCCTTGTAGCGCTGGAGGATGCCCTGGACCTGGCGCGCCACCCGGTAGTGCTCGTCGCCGACGACGGCGGGGTCGAGGA
>CAZJZC010000259.1:0-3276 GCA_964550365.1 uncultured Gemmatimonadales bacterium
CCCGGCGGCGCCCTGCTCACGCGCCGGGACGCCTGGGAGTTCGATCCGGTCCTCGCCGGCGAGGAGCTCGCCCGGCGATACGCCATCGCCTCCCTCGAGGGACTGGGCCTCGAAGCGGCCGACCGCCTGGCCGTCGGCGCCGCGGGCGCGCTGCTGCGGTACCTGGGCGAACTGCAGCCGGCCGGCCTGCCGCAGCTCCAGCGCCCTGCCGCCCGGCGCGCGGCCGATCTGCTCTACCTCGACGCGATGACGCGCCGCAACCTGGAGATCGTCGACCCGCTCCGGCCCGGCGGCGAGAGCGCCACGCTCCTGGGCGTGCTGGACCGCACGCTCACGCCCATGGGGGCCCGGCTGCTGCGCCAGTGGCTGCTCAACCCGCTGACCGGACGGGCCGCGATCGGCCACCGCCATGACGCGGTCGCCCTGCTGGCCGCCGACGAGGGCCGACGCGCGGCGCTGGTGGCCGCGCTCGACGGCGTTCGCGACCTCGAGCGCCTCGGCGGGCGCGCCGCCGCCGGACGCGCCACGCCGCGCGATCTGGGCGCGCTGCGGGATTCCATCGGCCGCCTGCCGGCGGTGCTGGACGCGGCGCGCGGGCTCTACGACCTCGACCGCGACTTCGACCTGCTGGCCGACGTCGGCGGCGCGCTGGCGCACGCGCTGGTGGAGCGCCCGGGCGCCCAGCTCGGCGACGGCGACACCATCCGGCCCGGCGCCGATGCCGGGCTCGACGAGCTGCGCGGCCTGCGCGACGGCGGCCGGGACTACATCGCGGCCCTCCAGTCGCGCGAGCGCGAGCGCACCGGCATCGCCTCGCTCAAGGTCGGGTACAACAAGGTGTTCGGGTACTATCTCGAGGTCACCAAGACGCACAAGGACGCCGTTCCCGCCGACTACGAGCGGCGCCAGACGCTGACCGGGGCCGAGCGGTACGTCACGCCGGAACTGAAGGAGTACGAAGCCCGCGTGCTGGGGGCCGAGGAGGAGATCGCCCGGCTCGAGGAGCGCCTGTTCGGCGACCTGCGCGCGCTGGCCGGCCGCGCCGTCGCGCGCATCCAGGAGACGGCTCGGCGGGTCGCCGCCGCGGACGTCCTGGCCGCGTTCGCCGACGCCGCCGCGCGCGAGCGCTACGTGCGGCCGGTGCTCACCGATGCGTTCGCCATCGACCTCGAGCAGTGCCGTCATCCCGTGGTCGAGCGGATGATGCCGCGCGAGGCCTTCATCCCCAACGACGTGCGGCTCGACGCCGAGCGCCAGATCATCATCGTGACCGGCCCCAACATGGCCGGCAAGAGTACCGTCCTGCGCCAGGTGGGCCTCTGCGTCCTGATGGCCCAGGCCGGCGCCTTCGTGCCGGCGCGCGCCGCCGAGATCGGGATCGTGGACCGGCTGTTCACCCGAGTGGGCGCCAGCGACGACCTGGCCCGCGGCCAGTCCACCTTCATGGTGGAGATGAGCGAGACGGCCGCGATCCTCCACAATGCCACCCGCCGCTCCCTGGTGCTGCTCGACGAGATCGGTCGTGGCACCTCGACCTATGACGGTGTCGCCATCGCCTGGTCGGTGGCCGAGCACCTCCACGAGCACGTCGGCGCCAAGACGGTCTTCGCCACGCACTATCACGAACTCACCCAGCTTGCCGATCGCTTCGCCCGGGTGGTCAACGCCAACGTGGCCGTGCATGAGACCGGCGGCGAGGTCGTCTTCCTGCACCGGCTGCGGGAGGGCGGCGCCGACCGCTCGTACGGCATCCACGTGGCGCGTCTGGCCGGCCTGCCTGACGCCGTCATCGCCCGCGCGCGCGAGGTGCTCGCCACCCTCGAGGCCGGCCATCGGGTGACGGCCGCGCCGACCCCGCGCGACCAGCTGGCGCTGTTCGAAGCGGCCGAGGACCCGCTCCGTGCCGAACTGCGCGCGCTGGACGTGGACGGCATGAGCCCGCGCGAGGCGCTCGCGAAGCTGGCCGAACTCCGGGAAAGGGCCACGCCATGATCCGAGGACTGCTCGCCGCCCTGGCGCTGATCGTCGTGGGCGGGTGCCGCCAGGCGCCGGAACAGGTGCGCCGCGACGCCGCCTCCGGACAGAACGACGTGCCCGTGGCTGTCAACGGCGAATCGCCGTTCCAGTACCCCGCCGACCTCTATGACCAGGGCATCGAGGGCGAGGTGCGCCTGCGCCTGTACGTCGATTCCGCCGGCCGCGTCCTGCCCGAGTCGACCCGCCTGGCATCCTCGTCCGGCACCCCGCGACTCGACAGCGCCGCGCTCGCCGGCGCCGCCCAGCTGCGCTTCGCCCCCGCTCACCGCGCCGGCACCGCCGTCGGCGTGGCGTTCTATCAGCCCGTCATCTTCCGCCGCCGGGCCGCGCCCGGCGCGTCGAGCGTCCAGTGACCCCTCCCGTGAAGGCGTACGACTCCATCCTCTCGGCCATCGGCGGCACGCCGCTCGTCCGGCTGACGAGGGTCACGCGCGGCATCCGCACGCCGGTCTACGGCAAGGCCGAGCAGCTCAACCCGGGCAGTTCCGTGAAGGACCGCATCGGCCTGGCCATGATCGAGGCGGCCGAGCGCGAGGGACGGCTCAAGCCCGGCGGCACGATCGTCGAGGCCACCAGCGGCAACACCGGCGTCGGGCTGGCCATGGCCGCGGCGGTCAAGGGCTACCGCTGCGTCTTCACCATCCCGGACAAGATGTCCATCGAGAAGATCCGGCTGCTGCGGGCCCTGGGCGCCGAGGTGATCGTGGTCCCCACCGCGGTGCCGAACGATCACCCCGAGTACTACCTCAACAAGGCGCGGGCCATCGTCGCCCAGACGCCCAACAGCATCATGGCCGACCAGCACTTCAATCCGGCCAATCCCGAGGCGCACTACCGCACGACGGGCCCGGAGATCTGGGAGCAGACCGGCGGCGCCATCACCCACTTCGTCTGCGCGCCCGGCACCGGCGGGACGATCACCGGCGTCGGCCGCTACCTGAAGGAGCGCAACCCGGCGGTCCGTGTCGTCGCGGGCGATCCCGTCGGCTCGATCTATCAGGAATACGCCGCCACGCACTGCAAGGGCGAAGGCTTCCCGTACAAGGTCGAGGGCATCGGCGGCGACAAGATCCCCACGTCGCTCGATTTCGACGTCGTGGACGAGTGGATCACGGTGAGCGACGCCGACGCGTTCAACATGGCGCGCCGGTGCACCCGCGAAGAAGGGCTGTTCATCGGCGGCTCGGCCGGGCTCAACGTGGTCTCGGCCCTCGAGATCGCGCGCCGGGTGGACGACCC
>CAZJZC010000260.1:0-3269 GCA_964550365.1 uncultured Gemmatimonadales bacterium
CGCCGATGTTCCCCTGGACCGTGATCGGGAAATCGATCCGGAGCGGGCCGTTGATGGTCCCCGTCTCCAGCTCGGCGTTGTAGCCCTCGGGCACCTCCAGCACCAGCGGCCCGTTCACCGTCGCGGCGTCGAGTCCGGCGCCGTCCCACCGCGCGCCGGTCAGCCGCACCGACAGCGGCCCGTTCTGCGCCCGCGCGCGCACGTCGCCGCCCACGTTCTCGAGCGACAGCGGGCCGTTCACCACGTCCAGCTGGAGCCGGCCGGTGACGTCCTCGACGTCCAGCGGGCCGTTCACCGTGGTCAGTCGCAGATCCTGCCGACGCGGCGCGTAGACCACGTAGCTCACCCACCACGACGCCGACCGGCGCACCTCGGGACCGTCGGCCGACAGCTCGCCATTGCGCCGGGCGACGCGCACGCGGCCGGCCAGCTCGCGCGCCTCGTCGTCCGAATCGGCGCGCGCGGCCACGCGCACCACGACATGGACGCTGTCGCGGTCCCAGCCGATGACCGAGATCCCGCCGTTGGGCCCGGCGTCCACGGCCAGCAGGCTGCCGCCCTGCCAGCCCATGAGGCGCTCCTCGCAGTGCCGGCCCCGGCGGTCCCGGTCGTGGTCGCTGCGGCAGTTCTCCAGCCAGGTGTCACGGTCGCGGCGGCCGGATCGCTGGGCCAGCAGCGTGCCCGGGAGGGCCAGCAGCGCGGCGATCGTGGCCAGATGTCTGATGCGCATCAGGAACGTCCTGTCTGTGGGTTCACAGCTTGGACAGCCGGACCAGCCGGACGGTTGGGGCTGGCGAGGCGTCGTCGCCGGCGGTAGAACTACGCCATCCCTGCGTCGCAACGGGTCAGCCGCCGCCTCGTTCGGTCCCCGGAGGAACCATGCGCTCGATCGCGCCCGCCGCCCTGCTGCTGCTCGCCACGCAGGTCGCCGCCCAGACGCCCGTCCCGCTCTACGACAACCTCGGCAGTCACACGCATCCCATCAGCAGCCGCGTGCCGCGTGTCCAGCGGTACTTCGACCAGGGCCTGCGGCTGACATACGGCTTCAACCATGGCGAGGCCGTCCGCGCCTTCACCGAGGCGGCCCGGCTGGATTCCACCTGCGCCATCTGCTGGTGGGGCGTCGCCTACGCCTGGGGGCCCAACATCAACCTTCCCATGGACTCGGCCGCTGGCGCCGCGGCCTGGGTGGCGCTCCAGCAGGCCCTGCGCCTGCGCCGACACGCCGACCCGGCGGAGCAGGCCTACATCGACGCCCTGGCCCGACGCTACGGGCCCGACCCGACCGAAGGCCGCGCCCGCCTCGACAGCGCCTGGGCCGAGGCCATGGCCGACGTCGCCCGCCGCTACCCGTCCGACCTCGATGCCGCGGTGATGGCCGCCGAGGCGGCCATGAATCTCCGGCCGTGGAACTACTGGGGCGAGGGCGGCGCGGCCCATCCGGGCGTCGAGGCGTTCGTCGCCCGGCTCGAGCGCGTCCTGCGCCGCAATCCGAACCATCCCGGCGCCTGTCATTACTACATCCACGCGGTCGAGGCGTCGAACACGCCCGAGCGCGCCCTGCCCTGCGCCCGACGGCTCGGCTCGCTGATCCCCGGCGCCGGCCACCTCGTACACATGCCGGCGCACGTGTACATCCGCCTGGGCATGTACGACGAGGCCCTGCGGGCCAACATCCACGCGGCCCACGCCGACGAGACCTACATCGCCGACGCGCGGCCCGACGGCATCTACCCGCTCGCCTACTATCCGCACAACCTGCATTTCCTGTGGGCCGTGGCCGCGTTCGAGGGCCGTGCGGCCAGCGCCGACTCGGCCATGGCCCGCCTGCGCGCCTCGACATCGTACGAACTGGTCCAGCGGGTGCCGCCGCTCGAGCTGTACGTGCTGCCGCGGTTCTATCACCTGGTGTGGTTCGGCCGCTGGGACGAGATCCTGCGCGAACCCCGGCCGCCGGCCGCGCTGGTCGCCGCGACCGGCTTGTGGCACTACGCCCGCGGCCGGGCCCTGCTGGCGCGGGGCAGCGCCGCCGAGGCGCGCGCGGCGCTCGACTCCGTCCGCGCCCTGCGGGCCGAGGCGCCGCGCCGGATCCCCGAAGGCATCACCATCGGTTTCGCGCCGCCGGCCGCCCTGCTCGAGATCGCCGAGCACATGCTGGCCGGCGAGATCTCGGCGGCCGAGCGGCAGTGGGACGCCGCCGTCGCGCACCTCGAAGCCGCCGTGCGCGCGGCCGACGCCCTGCCGTACAACGAACCGGCCGACTGGTATCATCCGCCGCGGCTGTCACTCGGCGCGGTCCTGCTGGCCGCCGGGCGCGCGGGCGAGGCCGAGGCGGTCTACCGGGAGGACCTCCGGCGGAACCGGGCCAGCGGCTGGGCCCTGTTCGGGCTGGAGCAGTCCCTGCGGGCACAGGGAAAGAGCGCCGAGGCGGCGCGGGCACGCGCCGACTTCGAGCGCGCCTGGCGGCGGGCCGATGTGGTGCTGACGGCCTCGCGCCCGTAGCAGGGAAGGCGGGGTGCGCGCAGGGGTGCCGCGCGGACGGGATCAGCGCGACAGCATCCCCTCGAGCGAGCGCTTCACGCCCGGCCACTCGTCGTCCACGATCGAGTAGTAGACCGTGTCGCGCACGCGGCCGTCGCCACGGATGCCGTGCTTGCGGAAGGTGCCTTCCTCCTTCGCGCCGATCCGCGCCAGCGCCGTGCGGGACCGCGCGTTCAGCGCGTCGGTCTTGAACTCCACCCGCTGCATGCCCAGCCGCTCGAAGGCGTGCGCCAGCAGCAGCAGCTTGGTCTCGGTGTTCACGCCGGTCCGCTGCCAGGCCGTGCCGTACCAGGTCCAGCCGATCTCCAGCCGCCGGTGCCGGGGCGCGATGTTGCCGTACCGCGTGCAGCCCACGGCGGCGCCGCCGGCCCGCTCCACGACGGCGAACGGCACCGACGTACCGGCCGCCTGCTCGTCCAGCGCCGTCTCGAGGTAGGCGCGCAGGTCGGCCGGCGTGCGCACCTCGTTCCAGGTCCAGCGCCACAGCTCCGGCTCCAGCCCCACGACGCACAGCGCCTCGTGATGCCGGAGCGTCAGCGGCTCCAGCCTCACGAGGCGCCCCTCGAGCACCACCGGCTCGACGCGGTCCGTCACTCCCCGGTCGCTTCGGCCTCCACGGCCTCGGCCTCGGCGCCCTCGTCGTCCTCCTTGACCACGCGCGCCACGTCGATCACGTGGTCGCCCTCGTCGAGGTTGATGATCTTCACGCCCTGGGTGTTGCGGCCGAT
>CAZJZC010000261.1:0-3264 GCA_964550365.1 uncultured Gemmatimonadales bacterium
GCCGCGGGCGCGGCGGCCGCCACGCCGGCCGCCGGAGCGCGGCGGCGCGCGTCGCTCGACCAGGCCGCGAACTCGGCGGGACCCTCCACGGCGACCCGCACGGCCGACTCCTCGCGCCGCACCTCGTAGTCGCGCACGCCGTCGAGGTCCACCACGACCCGCACCACGTCGGGGCGGAACTGCGAGTACCGCACGTTGCGGATCGGGCCCCGGCTCACGCCGTCGTACTGGAGCGAGGGCGCCACCAGGCGCGCACCCACCAGGTCCACCACGATGCGGTGGGGGGTCTGGAGGACGAAGTCGGAGACGTCGACGCTGCCGGTGACGTCGATCACCAGCTCGGCGCGGCCGGCCGACGGCAGGATGCTCACGGCCGTCACGTCGGCGGAGGGTCGCGGTGCGGGCGCGGGCGCGGCGGCCGTCACGGCCGCCACGGCCAGCAGTCCGCCGGCGACACGCAGGAACTGGGGGGCGCGGATCATCGGAATGCCTCCGGTCTGGACAGCGTCAGCACTTCCTGACGCTCGAACCCGAATTCTTCGACTTGGAAGACCACCTCGTACTGCCGGATCTGGACGACCCGCAGGCGGCCGATCTGGTCGCCGCGGCGGAGCCGGTGTACGCGGGGATTGTTGGTCTCGCGCACGATGGCCACGCTGGCGCCACCACGCGCGTCGTAGGCGATCGAGACCACCCGGAGATCGGTGACCGTGGGCCGGACGTCGTTCGACGTCACCAGGCTCCGGAACGGGTCGCGCGAGCCGCCGCGGTAGTTGTAGACCTCGCGCCGGTACTCGATGCGCAGGCTGCTGTCGGCGGCGGCCGAATCGGCCGGCGACTGGCGGGCCGTCGGCGGCGCCGCGGGCCGTGCCGCCGGGCGGGCCTGCGCCGCCGCGTCGGCGCTCAGGGCCCAGGCGGCCAGGGCCGCCGCGAGCGCGATCCTGGCGTTCACGTGCCCCTCCGGGCCGCCGCCGCCGTGCGGGCCGCGGTCGTGTCGACGAACTGCGGCTTCACGAACGTCCGGATCTGGAAGCTGGCCTGCAGGTTCACGACGCTCGCCGTGTCGGGGCCCGAGCCCGGGCCGCGGCCCGGCGCCTGGACCCGCTCGATGCGCAGGTCGTAGGGCACGATGATCCGCGGCAGGGAGGCGATGTCGGCCAGGAACTCGCCGATCTGGTCGTACTGGCCGGTCACCGTGATGCGCGCCCGCTTGGTGTCGAACGGCGCGCCCGACTCGAGGGCCGCCGGCACGAAATTGATGACGTTGGCGCCACGCACCTTGGCCCGGCTCGAGATGTCGTCGAGCAGGTTGGGCACCTCTTCCGACGCCGGCACCAGCGTGCGCATCTGGTCGAGGCTGGCCCGATACTCCGCCAGCGCCCGCTCCAGGCGGGCCACCGAACCCTGCCGTACCGCCCGCTGGGCCGCCTGGACCTGGCGGTCGAGCGAGTCGAGCTGGTTCTGCAGCGAATCGCGCGTCGTGTTCAGCTGGCTGATGCCCGGCCACAGGCCCGCGACCGGCGAACCGGCCCAGGTGAAGTAGAGCGCGCCGACGGCGAGGAGCGTGAACACCACGAGCAGCTGGCCGCGGCGGTCCTGGGGGAAGACGGCCATCGGCTTACCTCCGCGCCGCGCCCGAGCGGTAGCTCTGCACCAGCGATGCCGCGAGCGGCTGCATGGTGAGGAGCGACGTGTCGGGCTGCTGATAGTTCACGTTGATCACGTACGAGAAGACGTCGCGGCCATCCTCGTTGACGACCGCCGTCGAGACCTGGGTGGCGGCCTGCAGGAACGGCGACTCCTCCAGGTTGCGCACGAAGCGCGTGATCGCCTGGATGTCGGCCGACTTGCCCGAGATCTGGAACGCCACGTTGGTGCCGCCCGCCGCGTCCGCCTCGGCGGCCCGCGCCGTCAGGTCGTCGATCCAGGTGTAGGGCGGCAATGCCTGCGTCACCGCGTCGAGCACGTGCGGCCAGATGTACCGCTCCCGGTCGATCGCGCTGATGATCTCGATCTGGGCGATCAGCGAGTCGCGCTTGGCCTCGGCCTCGGCCTTGGTCCGCAGGACCGCCTCGAGCCGCGCCGCCTCCCGCTGGACCTGCGCCATCCGGGGCTCCAGCGCGCGCACCGCGTTGCGCCGCGGCAGCCAGAACAGGCCGATCATCGCCGCGGCCAGGCCCCACGACGCCACGCAGGCGATCAGCCACGGGTCCTTGACCAGGCCCGCGAGCTGCTTGACGTCCGGCATCGTGAAGCCGGCGCCCTTGCCGCCACGCTTCCGCTTCGCACCCGGGAGCAGGTTGATTTCGATCACGATGCGTCTCGCCTAACCGGCGCGGAGGGCGAGGCCGACCGGCAGCATCAGCAGCGGCACGACCTCGTCCATGGGCAGGGCGTCGAACACGCCGTCCCGCACCTTGATGTTCTTGATCGGATTGGCGGCCTCGACCGGGATCCGCAGGCGGTCCGCGAGGACCTCGCCCAGACCCGGGATGCGGGAACCGCCGCCGGACATGTAGATCTTGCTCATCCCGCCGCGACTCGCCTGCTGCAGGAACGCCGCGGCGCGCTCGATGCCCACCGCCATCTCGTCGCCCCGGCTCTCCACGTACGGGTCGAGCGTCGCGTGACGCTCGAAGCCCTGCAACAGCTTCTCGGCGTCCTCGGCCGACAGGCCCCGCTCGCGCTGGAGGTCCTCGCGGAACTTCCGCGTCCCGATCGCCAGGTCGCGCGTGAGGATCGGGATGCCGTCCTCGAGGATGTTGATGTTGGTCACCTCGTGCCCGATGTTCAGCAGGCCGATCATCCCGGCCAGCTCGTCCGGGTAGTTGACCTCGAGCGCGTTGTGCAGAGCGAAGGCGTCCACGTCGATCACGCCCGCCTGCAGGCCGGCATCGGTCAGCAGGACCGTCTTGCTCTCGACCAGTTCGCGCTTGGCCGCCACCAGCAGGACGTTCATCTGCAGACCTTCGGCGTCCGGATCCAGGATCTGGAAGTCGAGCTCCACGTTCTCCATGTCGAACGGCACGTGCTGTTCCGCCTCCCAGCGGATCACCTCGCGCGCGTCGGTTTCCTTCATCCGGTCCATCTGGATCTTCTTGACGATCACGTCGCGGCCGCCCACCGCCGTCACCACCTGCTTCTGCTTCACGCCGCCCGTCACGAACAGACCCTTGATCGCGTCCGCCACGATACCGGGGTCCATCACTTCGCCCTCGACGATCGCGTCGGCGAGCACCGGCGTGATGGCGACCTTGATCAGTT
>CAZJZC010000262.1:0-3259 GCA_964550365.1 uncultured Gemmatimonadales bacterium
GCCGTGGTCTGGCTGGCGGTGCGCCACCTGCGGCTGCACGAGTTCTTCGAGCTGGCCCGGCTGGCCTCGCGCGGCGTCCAGCAGACCCGTGCCATCTCCTTCAACGTGCAGCTGCGCCGGGCCGCCGATCAGCTGGCCCGCACCAACTCCTGGGACGAGATCGTCGCCCTGCTCGCCGAGCTGTTCGCCGACAGCGAGTTCGATGCGGTCCGGCTGATCGTCTACGGGCCGACGGCCGGGTCACCGCGGCGCGAGCTGCGGCTGGAGGACGGCGTGGCGGTCGAGCGCAGCGTGCCCATCCAGCCCGACGAGTGGGGCGTCCACCTGCCGTTCCAGATCGGCCCCGACGGCGCGCGCGGCGAGCTCGCGGTGTTCCGGCGCTACGGCCGCAAGGCGCTGCTGACCGACGTGAACGTCATCGTCGAGATGCTGAGACCCGCGCTGAGCAGGGCCGCGGGCCGGGTGCCCGCGCCGGCGACGCCGTAGTGCGGGTCGTCCACGTCGGCAAGTTCTACCCGCCGGAGTACGTCGGCGGGCTGGAATCGGCCGTCGTGGGGCTCAACGACGAACTGGTCCGGCGCGGGGTCGGCGTCGTCAACGTCGTCGCCGCGGTCCGCGGCGCCACGCGGTCGGACACCTGGCGTGGCGCCGACGTCCGGCGCGTCCGCTCGCTGGGGACGGTGCTCTCCCAGCCGGTGGTCCCGGGGTTCGCCGCCGCGGTGCGCCAGGCGGCCGGCGACGTGCTCCACCTGCACCATCCCAATCCGCTCGGCGACCTTGCCGTGCTCGGCGACCGCCGGCCGCTGGTCATCACCCAGCATTCCGACATCGTCCGGCAGGCGGCGCTCCGGCCGCTCTACGGGCCCCTGCTGCGCCGGGCCTTCGCCCGGGCGCGGGCCATCACCGTGGCCTCGGAGCCGTTCCTCGAGTGGTCGCGCGAGGTACGAGCGTTCCGGGACCGCGCGCGGGTGATCCCCTACGGGATCGACGCGGCACCCTTCGCCCCGACCGACGCGATCCGGGCGCGGGCGGCCGCACTGCGGCAGGCCTGGGGCGGCCGGCCCGTGGTGCTCGGCGTCGGGCGCCTGGTCGCCTACAAGGGGTTCGGGGTGCTGATCGACGCGGTGCGCGACCTCGACGCCACGCTGGTCCTGGTCGGCTCCGGACCCGAGGAGGCGCGCCTGCGCGCGCGGGCGGGCGCCGGCGTGGTGTTCGTCGGGCGGCTCAGTGACGCGGACCTGGTGGCCCACTATCACGCCTGCGACGTGTTCTGCCTGCCCTCGACGTCGCCGGCCGAGGCCTTCGGCGTGGTGCTGCTGGAGGCGATGGCCTGCGGCAAGCCGCTGGTCTCGACGGCCCTGCCGACCGGCATCAGCGCCGTCAACCGCGACGGATCGACCGGTCTCCAGGTGCCGCCCGGCGATGCCGGGGCCCTGCGCGAGGCGCTGGCCGCCCTGCTCGCCGACGGGGGGCGGCGTGCGGCCATGGGCGAGGCGGCGCGCCGGGTGCAGGCCGAGGAGTACTCGGCCGCCCTGATGGGCCGGCGGTTCATGGAGGTGTACGACTCGGTGGTGTGACGGCGCCGGCGGGTCAGCGGCGCAGGGCCACCAGGAAGAACCTCGTCGCGGGGACGCCGGTCTCGGCCAGCGGCCGGAACGGCTGGTCCTCCGCGACCTGGACGAACAGGTCCCACGGGCCGGCCGGGAAATGCCGCAGCACGTCGGCCGCCGTGGCCCGGTGAGCGGCCAGCAGTTCGACGTGGACCTCGACGAAGACGTCGGTCCGGCCGGCGGCCAGCGTCCGCGCCGCGCCGTTGAGCGCCGTCGCCTCGAACCCCTCGATATCGAGGTAGACCACGTCGGGCGGGCCGAAACGGTCGGCCAGGGCGTCGATCGTCACGGTCGGCGCCGCTTCACCGAACGCCGCGGCACGGGTGACGCGGCCGGTGGCGGGGTTGAACCGGACGGCGGTGGCGTCATCCGAGACGATCGCGTGCAGGACCTCGAGGTTGCCGGCGTCGTTCCGGTCGCGGTTCTCGCGTGCCAGGTCGGCGTTGAACCGGGCGCCCTCGACCGCGACGACGCTCCCGTCCGGGCCGACGAGCCTGGCGAGCATCAGCGCCACGACGCCCTGGTGCGCCCCGAGGTCGAACACCCGGGCGCCCTGCCGCAGACGCCCGCGCCTCAGCAGTGCGAACTCCGGTGGCTCGGGCCAGTCGCCGTCGTACCAGCCGGCGCCGGTCTCGTCGGCGATGACGATGGCGAGGTCGTGGCCGCCGTAGCGGTGGTGCGCGGTCCGCCGGGCGAACCGGGCGCGCCGCAGACCGGCACGCAGGCGTTGGACCAGGACGACCACCGGTTCGGGGAGGATCGCCCGGACCAGGCGGCGGATCACGGGCGGCGGGGGAGGGCCCGGCGCCGGCGCGACTCGGGTGCCGACTGTTCGGGGACCGCCAGGAGATGGCCCACGGCCAGCACGCCGACGAAGGCCGTGTGTCGGACGGTGAGCGCGGCGCGGCGCATCGCCGCCGCGAGTCCCGGGCCCGGCGCGGCCTCGGGCACCACCCGCAGGGCACGGTCGAGCGTCTGCCGCCAGTCCCCGTGGCGCCGGGACCGGTCGAGCGTCGCGCCCCAGCTGATCGCTTCGGAGATGCGCTCGGTCTTCCACCGGCGGCGGCCCCAGTAGTCACGCCACCCCGCGAGCCGCAGGTAGCGCGGCTGGGTCGATGGTTCGACCTGGCGGGCCAGCACCGAGGAGAGGTGGGCGGCGTCGCTCATGGCCTCCTTGAGCGGCCCGGCGCGCGGGTCGTCGCTCAGCCGCGCGAACGCGTCGTCGACCGTGAAGTCCGGCGCTCTCGCCACCAGCGCGAGATCGAGCGCGGCCCGGAGCGATCCGGTGGACCAGGCGTGGTTGCGCGCGTCATGCAGCAGGAAATGCCAGAACAGGTCCGCCGCCGCGGGGACCAGCAGGCCGGTCATGTCCGAGGTCTCGGCCCGCTGGAACCAGTGCTCGGCCGCGGCCGCCTCGCCCCAGCGCGCCGGGCCCAGGCGCCAATGCAGTTCGACCTGGGTGCCGCCCACACCGGTGAAGGTCTCGTGATAGGGCCGGAACAGCTCCGGCCCGGCCGGATCGCGGCTCAGGCCGCGGACGTAATCGAGCGATTCGAGGATCCACGACGCCTGCTCGACGTGCCGCTCCTCGACCAGGATGTCGATGTCGCTCATCCACCGCACGCCGAGGGCCGGCGCGTAGTTCGCGG
>CAZJZC010000263.1:0-3214 GCA_964550365.1 uncultured Gemmatimonadales bacterium
CAGGACCGTGGAACGGTGGGACCGTGGGACCGTGGGACCGAACGTCGCGGACGTCACCGTGGTGAAGCCGGGATTCGCCAGCGCATCGGCGAATGCCCTCGCCGAGTCGAACCGGTCGGCCGGCAACTTCTCCAGCGCCTGCATCAGAGCCGCCGCCACGTTCGCCGGCACGCTCTTGCGCAGGCTCGTCACCGCCGCCACCGGCTCGGCGATGATCTTCATGATGATCTGCTGCGCCGACCCGCCCAGGTGCGGCGGCTGGCCCGCCAGCATCTCGTACAGCACGCTCGCCAGCGAGTACACGTCCGAACGGGCCGTGATCTCCTTCTCGGCCGTCGCCTGCTCGGGGCTCATGTAGTGCGGCGTGCCCAGGCTCAACCCGGTCTCGGTCATGCGGCCGCCGGCCGCCGCGCTCACCGCCAGCGCGATGCCAAAGTCCGCCACCATCGGCCGGCCGTCGTGCAGCAGGATGTTCTCCGGCTTGATGTCCCGGTGGATCACCCCGTGCCGGTGCGCGTAGTCCAGCGCGTCGGCCACTTCGCGCGTGATCTTCACCGCCTCCTCGACGCTGAACTGCTTCTCGCGGTCCAGCTTCGTGCGCAGCGTCTCGCCCTCGATGTAGGGCATGACGTAATAGAGGAACTCGGTCCCCCCGTCCCCCGCTCCCCCCGTCCCCCGGCTTCCCGCCGTCCCGCTGTCGAACAGCGGCAGGATGTGCGGGTGCTGAAGCGCGGCGGTGGTGGTGATCTCCTGCACGAACCGCTCGGCGCCCAGCACGGCGGCCAGCTCCGGGCGCAGGACCTTGATGGCCACCTTGCGCTGGTGTCGCAGGTCCTCGGCGAGATACACCGTGGCCATGCCGCCCTGCCCCAGCTCCCGCTCGAGGCGGTAGCGATCGGCCAGCGCGGCGGCGAGGCGGTCGGGACCGCTGCTCACCGCCCCACCTTCGCCACGAGTTCCTGGAACCAGCCGTCCACGATGATCAGGTTCGTGCGTTCGCCGCCGCCCCGCTCACGCACCATGAGGAACCGCCGGTCGTCCGGCGACACGTCATACCCGCGGTGCGAGGCGTCCGTCCGGAACGCGCCGCCGAGGAACAGGACGGTCTGCCGCCCCACCGAGAACGTCGGCTGCGTCGAGACCTGGGCGGCGACCATGCCCCCGTCGGCATCGAGGTAGAAGAGTTCCCGCCCGCTGCGAGCCCAGAGCGGCTCGGTGCCACCGCGCAGCGAAACCTGCCACTTGGCCCGGCCGGCATCGGGGAACGGACGCACGTAGACCTCGTCGAGGCCCGCTTCGTTGGACGCGTACGCGAGCCACCGCCCGTCGGGAGAGAGCGCCGGGGACCGCTCGTTGTACTGCGTCACGACCAGCGGGACCGGCGTGGTGTCGCCGCTGGTCCGGACGGCCATCAGGTCCGCGGTGGGAACCGCGCGTTCGCGATACACCAGCCAGCGCCCGTCGCGCGACCACAGGCCCTCCCACAGCTCCACCGGGCGGGCCAGGAGGCTCTCGGCCGGGGCGCTGCCGTCGGCACGGGCCATCCACAGGCTCCGCGTGTTGGTCCGCGACGAGTAGAAGCCCACCGAACGTCCGTCGGGGGAGAAGAACGGTCGTCCGCTCTCCGCGCCGACGAACGTGAGCTTGGACGAGGGCCCGCCCGGCAGGAGCCGGATCCAGATCTGCTGTTCCCCCTGCGTCGTGACGGCCGCCGCGACGCTCCGGCCATCGGGGGACAGCACCGGGGCATCGTAGTCGGCGGAGTCGATCACTTCGACGTCGCCGCTCCGGCTCACCCACACCAGGTCGGACGGCGGGCCGCTCCCGGCGCCGCCCGAGTACAGCAGGGTGCCGGAGGCGGAGATCGCCACGTCCACGTATCCGGCTCCGCGGACGGCCACGCCTTCGGCCAGCGCCTTGGGCTCACCGGTCAGCTCCATGCGCGCCTGGTCGAACGGCGCCGCCATCAGCGTCCCGGTCGCCGTGACGAACACCAGGTAACCCGGCGACACGTACCTGGCGTAGACGCCCCGCGTGAGGACGCGATGCGCGCCCGTGGCGACGTCGGCCACCGCGACCTCGTAGTCGGCGGGGCCCTGGCGTGCCGCGATGAACAGGAACCCGCGCCCGTTCGGCAGCACGTCGGGATAGTTGTGCTGCGTCTCCCCCCGCGCCGAGTCCAGCGTGGTGACCCGCACCATCCTGCCGCCGCCCTGCGGCACCCGGGCCACGCCGTCCGGCGTGTCCAGGTAGATGGAGCCGTCCGGCGCCCAGGATCCGCCGTCCCAGTCCACCCCGGAGTCCGCCACGGTCACCGGCGGTTCGCCGCCGATCGAGACGGTCTTGAGCCGCAGCGGGGAGATGGTGAAGAACCCGACCCGGCGGCCGTCGGGCGAGAAGAACGGGCAGATGGCGCCTTCCGTGCCCGCCAGCGGTCGCGCGTCGAGCTTGTCGCGCTCGCGCAGCCACAGCCGGCTCCCGCCCCCTTCGCCCGGCCCCAGGTAGACGAACCGCGACCCGTCGGGCGAGAGCGCGATGCGCGGGCCCCGCGCGGGACGCATGGCCTGGTTCGCGGGCAGGGCGACGTTGAAGCGACTCACCGGCGGGGGCGGCGGGCGGCGCAGCCAGCCCCACGCGGCGAGGATCGTCGCCGCGATGGCGAAGGCGGCGAGGAGCCTGACGCCGGCCCGGTCCGCGAGCGAACGGGCGCCGGCCGGTCCCGCAGCCTGACTCGCCGTCGTGCGGAAGCTCGGGTCCTTCAGCGCGGCGGCGAACGCGTTCGCGGACTCGAACCGGTCGGCGGGGAGCTTCTCCAGTGCCCTGGCGACCGCTTCCGTGACGTTCGGCGGGACCGACTTGCGGAGCTTCGTGACCGGCGCGGCGTCCTCGGTCACGATCTTCATGATGATCTGCTGGGCCGAGGCGCCGGTGTGCGGCGGGTTCCCGGTCAGCATCTCGTACAGCACGCTGCCCAGCGAGTAGATGTCCGCCCGGTTGCTCAGCTCCTTCTCGGCCGTCGCCTGCTCGGGGCTCATGTAATGCGGCGTGCCCAGCGAGAGTCCCGTCTCCGTCATCCGGCCGCCGGCCGCCGCGCTCACCGCCAGCGCGATGCCGAAGTCCGCCACCATCGGCCGGCCGTCGTGCAGCAGGATGTTCTCGGGCTTGATGTCGCGGTGGATCACGCCGTGGCGGTGCGCGTAGTCGAGCGCGTCGG
>CAZJZC010000264.1:0-3203 GCA_964550365.1 uncultured Gemmatimonadales bacterium
GGGAGGCCGCGTACATGGCCCGCTCGCGCAGGTCGCGGGCGTCGTCCACGCCGCGGTTGCTGGCGGCGTCGATCTCGACCACGTCGAGCGACGCGCCGCCGCCCCAGATGCGCTCGCACGGCGGGCAGGCGCCGCAGGGCTCGCCGCCGCCGGCCTCCCGCCGCTCGCAGTTGAGGGCCATGGCCAGGATGCGCGCCGCCGTGGTCTTCCCCACCCCGCGCGGGCCGCACAGCAGGTAGCCGTGGGCCACGCGGCCCTGCGCGACGGCGCCCCGGAGCGCGCGCGCCACCGGCTCCTGGCCCACCAGGTCACCGAATGCCTTGGGCCGGTATCGTCGTGCGAGCGCTACGTGCATGGGACGGGGACCTTGCGCCTGCGCGTCAGTGCGTCGGAAAGGAGAGTGCCCCAGGTGATCCACCGCGAAACGGAGCATCGCTTAGCGCTGCTGCCTTCGGGGCCCTGACGCGTTTCGTGAGTCCGAACCCGGAGGGCCTGGGGCACCTGCAAGATACACCATCGCGCCGCGCGGTGCGACGGCGCGACCGGCCGCCGACGCGCCGGTCCTGCTTGTGCGTCGGTGCGCCGCGCCGTAGGCTCCGCCCCATGGTGTACCACGGGCTCGCCACCCTGGTCGTCGTGGTCCACGCGCTGTTCGTGGCCTTCGTCCTGCTGGGCGGCCTGCTGGTCCTCCGGCGCCCGCGCCTGGCCTGGCTGCATCTGCCGGCGGCGGGGTGGGGCGTGCTGATCGAGTTCGCCGGCTGGGTGTGTCCGCTGACCCCGCTCGAGATCGCCCTGCGCCGGCGCGCCGGCCAGGCGGGCTACGAGGGCGGTTTCATCGAGCACTACGTCACGGCCCTGCTCTACCCCGAGGGCCTGAGCCGGGGCCACCAGGTCGCGCTCGGCGCGCTGGCGCTGGCCGTCAACCTGCTGGTGTACTGGCGTCTCGCGGCCCGCCGGCGCCGCCCGGGCCCGGCCGGCGGCCCGGCGGACGGCTAGCGGCGGCTGACCCGCAGGGTGTAGCGGCCGTTGGCGGAGGTGGAGTACGACGTGGACACGAGGAAGTAGCTGCCGGCGCTCGGGCAGGTGTAGAGGATCCGCGCGTTCAGGTTGCCGCCGCCGTCGTCGTTCGAAGCCACTTCGGCGCCCTCGCGGTTGACGATGCGGGCGTAGGCGTCGTAGCCGTGCCCTTCCACGTCGAGCTGGAACGACTCCCCCGCGCCGCAGGTCAGTTCCCACGACTCGAACGGCTTGCCGTCCGGGGTCAGGGTCGAACCGCCGCCGAGGCTCCCCGACACGGACTGGCCCATGGTGATCGAGCGCCCCTGCTGGTACAGCGACCGGGCCTGCTCACGGCGCCGCGCCTCCTCCTGGTCGCGCAGCTGCTGCGCCTCGCGTTCGCGCTCCCGCTCGGCCCGCAGGATGCCCTCGCAGTCGGCCTCCTCGGCCTCGACCTTGATCTCGTAGCGCCCGACGACGTTGGTCCGGCCGAAGGCCGTGACCTTCACCACGTACGGGCCCTCCAGGGCCACGCACCGCTCGATCCTGGCGTCGGTGCCCTCGCCGTCGTCGTCGTCCGACTCCAGCATGGTCAGGCTGTCGGTCGTGGCGTGGTAGAGGATCGCCACCGGATCGAACTCGCTCGACGACACGTTGATGCGCAGCATCCGGTTGGCCGGCACCCGGACCGCGTGGTACTGCTGGGCGCCGCCCAGCGTGTCGACGACGTCCTGGCCGAGGGGGATGAGGGTGGTGCTCTGGCGGATGGCCTCCGGCACCGAACCCTTCCACGAGATCATCTCGTACAGCGGCTCGCTGAACAGGCACAGGATCGAGATCAGCGTGGCGGTGACTGCGAAGCGGATGCCCATCAGTCCCCCTGTACCGGCTGGCGCTCCCGGCCGCACGAGCCGCAGAATCGCTGGCCTTCGGGGATCCGGCCCCCGCAGACGGCGCAGAAGGCCGCCGGCAGACCCCCCGGTGCCGGACCCGCGACGCCCGGTCCGGCCGGCGCAGCCGGCGCCGCCGGCGCCGCCGCCCCTGCCGCCGACGGCCGTGCCCCGGCCGGACGCACCGGCGCCAGCGCCCGCGCGATCTCGTCGAACCCCTGGTGGGCCAGCCACAGCGCATAGCCGGCCAGCGCCACGATGCTGAAGGCGAACACCTTCTGGATGATCGGGACCCAGTCGCTGGTGGTGACCGGCCGGACGGCGGTGTGCAGCAGCCACAGCGAGATGCCGAGCGCCACGACCCCAAGGATGCGCGAGAGCGCCGCACTGCCCAGGACCGGGCGGGCGGTCCGGGAGCCGATCTCGCCCGCCATGTGCGCCGCGATCGCGGCGGCCGCCGTGAACGAGGCCCAGGCGACGAAGTCACCGAGGGACCAGCGCCACAGCCGCGTCTGGCTGAGCGTGTCGATGGAGCGGAGCACGACGCCGACGATGACGACGATGACGGCGAACGTGATGTTCTTGAGCACCGAGCGGTCCACCCGACCCTCCAGGGGCGCACAGACCGGCCAAGGGTGCAGCACGGCAGGCACGGCGTCAAGGACGCCCCGGGGCCGGGGCGCGGGCGTGGCTCGGGCTAGCGCTCGAGCATCGGCAGGAAGGCGCGCCACGGGCCCACGTCGTCGCGGTAGCGCTTGCCCATCACCCGGGCGATCTGGGCCAGGTGGCTGAGGTCGTGGACCACCCAGGTGGCCAGGAGCTGGCCCAGCGTCACGGGACCGAAATCCGGGTGCCGGCCGCGCCGGTCCAGGTCGGCGGCCGTGAGCCTCAAGCCCTTGAGCGCCAGCAGGTTGGCGCTCCTCAGCCCGGCGAACGCGGCCAGCAGGCCGGCCAGGTCCGCGCCCGCCGCCTCCCGGCGGAAGGCGACGCGGTCGAACGGCTCGAAGGTCGCCGCCTCGCCGTGCTCCAGGATCATCCGGGTGCGCGGCATCCAGTCGGTGCGCTCGCCGCCGATGAGGTGCCCCAGCACGTCGCGCGGGCTGAAGGACTCCGGCCCCTCGGTGCGGGTGTCGAGCCAGGCGTCGTCCAGTCCCTCCAGCATGGCCGCGAGCAGTGCCGGCGTGCGTTCCAGCACCGCGACCGCCTCGGCCAGGTCGAAGGCCGTCACGGGGCCAGCCTCACCAGCGACGCCGACACCAGCAGACTGCGCGGCATGCCGGGCTCGAACGCCACGGGCACGCCGCCCACCACGTCGGG
>CAZJZC010000265.1:0-3201 GCA_964550365.1 uncultured Gemmatimonadales bacterium
CCGGCGGCCGCGCGTCGCGCTGAACCAGCCCCGGTCCTCTCCTAGTGCGGCGTGCTGACCGGCGGCGGCGACGACGACGGCGGCGGCGCCGGCGCGGCGCCTGCCAGCCGCTCGGACTGCTTCGCGATGAGCCGGGTGAGGAACTCCTGGCCGCTGGCGAGCTGCTCCAGCTGGTCCGTCAGGGCCCCGACGGTCCGCTCGAGCGCGTCCGTCCGCGGATCGGGGTTGACGTCCACGTCGCGCAGTACCGCCTCGAGCTGACGCACGCGACGCGCCGAGACGAACCAGCCGATCGCAAGGACCACCGACGGCGCGAGCAGGATGATCGTGATGAGCACGTCCGCGGGGTCCATTGGTCCTCCGTTGCTCGTGGTCCGGTGTCTGTGGGTGATCCTGACAATACGTGGCTTTCCGCCGGCGCGTTTCACGGTCCGTCAGAGCGTCACCACCACCGTCCCCGCGCCGTGGCCGGCGCCCGCGGCCTCGATCGCCTCGGCAACGCGGCTCAGTGGATAGGGTGCCTGCACGACGGGAACCAGCTTCCCGGAGGCCAGGAGCTCCGCGAGCGCGGCCAGGTCCGGCCCGTTCGGCTCCGAGAGCAGCCCGACGATCCGGTGCCGCACGAAGGGAGCGAGGAGCATCGCCCCCAGCGTGCGCTGGAACCCCATCGTCCACCGCCCGCCCGTGCCGCCGACGATGACGAGCGTGCCGTCCGGCGCAAGCGCCGCTCGCAGTCGGGATACCGGGCGATTGCCGGCGATGTCGATGATGACGTCGTATCCCGGGCTGCCTGCCGTGGGATCCTCGCGCGTGTAGTCCACGACGGCGTCCGCCCCGAGGTCCCGGACCATCTGGAGGTTTCGCGTGCCGGCAACGCCGGTGACCTCGGCTCCGAACGCCTTCGCGATCTGCACGGCGAACGATCCCACGCCACCCGAGGCGCCGATCACCAGCACGCGGTCGCCCGGCCGCACTCTGCCGCCGTCGCGAACGGCCTGGAGGGCCGCCAGTCCGGAGATGGGGGTCGCGGCGGCCTGCGCGGCGCCGATCCCGGGCGGCGTCAATGCCAGCGCCCCCGCCGGCGCCGCCACGAACTCGGCCAGGGCGCCCGGGTGATAGCCGAACACCGCGTCGCCGACCGAGAAGCCACTGACCTCCTCGCCGAGCGCCGCGACGGTGCCGGCGAACTGGAGTCCCGCCACGCGCTGCTTCGGAACGCGCATGCCGTAGGCGGGTCGCGCGATGTACGGCAGCCCATGCGTGAGCAGCCAGTTGCCTTTCGCTATCCCGACCATCGAGACCCGGACGAGGACGTCGGCACGACCTGCTGCCGGCTGCTCGATGTCCGCGACGCGCAGGACATCGCCTGCGGATCCGAAACCGGACTGAACGACAGCTCGCATGTGTATCACCTGTAGAGGGAGGCGCCGGCGGCACGGCCTGCGAGCGCCTCACGATCCGCTGCGGCCTTCGCTTCGAGCACGGTCACGACTGTGGAACATGCCCCCTCCCCGGGCCCAGGAACAGCCGGCCAACGCTCTCGGTCGTGGCGAGCGTCCAAGAGGCATGCACGAGGCCGTGCTGTAAAGGGGGCCGCCCCGACCCCGGGCTTGTGAACCCGTTCACGCGGGCGCAACGTAGGGATCCCGATCTCTCACCCTCTCACACTCGACGCATCCGGAGCGACCCATGCGGCTCGTGCGCGCGGCGATCGTCGGCCTGGCCTTCCTTCCCTGCCCGGCCTCGGGCCTCCGGGCCCAGGGCATGCCCGCGCCGGCGCGGGCGGCGCTCGATTCCCTGGTGGACCTGCTGGTCGCGGGCGAGCTGGTGCCGGGCATGGGCGTCGCCGTCGTGCGGGACGGGCGGGTCATCTACCAGCGGGCCGCCGGCTGGGCCGACCGCGAGGCCGGCCGCCGGGTGGACGCGAACACGGTGTTCTACATCGGTTCCGTGACCAAGCCGTTCACCGCGCTCGGGGCCGTCCTGCTCGACCGTGCCGGGGTCATGGGGCTCGACGCCACGCTGGCGCAGGTCCTGCCCGGCGTCGCGTTCGGCGCCGGGCTCGACCCGTCGCGCATCACGGTGCGGCAGCTGCTCAGCCACACGCACGGCATCTCGAGCTCGGGGCCGATCGTGTGGCGCGCGGCCTACAGCGGTGAGATCGAGCGCGGCGCCATGCTCCGCGCGCTCGCCGCGCACGGCGCGGCCGACTACGGCACCGCGTACCGGTACACCAACCTCGGCTACAACATCCTCTCCCTGGCGATGGACTCGCTGGCCGGCATGCCCTGGCAGGACGTGCTGGCCCAGCGGGTATTCCGTCCCCTGGGCATGTCGTCCACCTCGGCACGGGTCTCGAGCGTGCCGGCGAGCCGGCTGGCGATGCCGTACCGTCCCGAGCCGGGGGGCATGGCCCGCCTCCCCTATGCCAAGGCCGACGCGAACATGCAGGCCGCCGGCGGGATCGTCTCGACCGTCGGCGACCTGGCCCGGTTCGTCCGCGTGGTGATGGACGGCGGCGTGCTCGACGGGCGGCAGGTGGTCCCGGCCGACGTGATCGCCGAGGTCCTGCGGATCCAGGCGCGGTTCGCCGAGCGGCGCGGGTTCATCCAGACGTTCGGCTACGGGCTCGGCTGGCGCTACGGCGTGCTCGACGGCGACACGCTGGTCCATCACTTCGGCGGGTTCCCGGGCTTCTCGGCGTCGGTGTCGTTCCTGCCGGCGCGTCGGGTCGGCGTGGTGATGGCCGGCAACGGCGTGTTCATGGGCGAGGTGCAGGACGTGGTGATGGGCTACGCCTACGCGCTGGTGCTCGGCAACGATTCGGCGGTGGCGCGGTACCGGGGCATCTTCGCGCAGCTGCCCGAGCTCGCCTCGCGGACGGGGTCGCAGATCGCGGCCGACCGGGCGCGCCGGGCCCAGCGGCCCCAGACCACGGCCCTGCCGCTCCAGGCCTACGTGGGCCGGTACGAGAGCGGGACCTTCGGCAGTCTCGTGGTCGACATCCGGGACGGCCGGGTCCACGTGCGCAACGGCGTGCTCGAGTCGGTGGCCGAGGTGTACGATGGCGCCAGGAACATGCTGCGGGTGGAGCTGGACCCCGGCACGGGGTCGGTGGTGGAGTTCGTGGCGGAGGGTGACCGGGTGACGGCGGCCCGGTACAACGGGTATCGGCTGGAGCGGGTGCGGTAGGCGAGGACC
>CAZJZC010000266.1:0-3183 GCA_964550365.1 uncultured Gemmatimonadales bacterium
ACGTCGGCCAGGGCCTCCATGCGGTTCTTGCCCACCTCGAGCGCGTCGGCGGCGGCGAACGTGAAGACCCGCTTCTCGATCAGCCCGGCGGCCTTGCGCAGCAGGGCGACGCGACGGCGCCAGGGCAGGGCGCTCCAGAGCGGGAACGCGGCCCGGGCCGCCGCGATGGCGTCGGCGGCGTCCTGGGCGGTGCCCTTCTGGAAGACGCCAAGCACCAGGTCGTAGTCGATGGGGCTGATGTCCTGGAACTTCTCGGCCGCCAGCCGCTCCTTGCCCCCGATCAGCATGGGGTACTCGCGACCCAGGCCGGCCTTCACCTTCGCCAGCGCGCGCTCGAAGCTCCGGTGCAGTTCTTCCGGCGGGTCGAACATCGTGGCATACGTGAGTCGGAAGCGGGCGGGACGTCGGGCGGTGGCCTTGGCGGCCTTCCTTCGGGTCGTAGCCATGGTCCCGAAGCTTACCCTGCGGCCTATTTCCCTATCAAGCCTCACTCCCTATTGTAGTCGGCACGATGACGGATTTCGCGACCCGGCTCCAGGCGGCGCTCGGCGACGCCCACACGATCGAGCGGGAACTGCCGCTGAGCGGCCTCGGACGCATGTTCCTCGCGACCGAGGCCGCGACCGGGCGGCAGGTCTCGGTCCAGGTCCTGCCGCCCGACATCGCCGGCCGGCTCGACACGGACCGGTTCCGCGCCGGGGTGGACCGGGTGGCCCGCCTGCGGCATCAGGGCATCGCGCCCATCCTCGCGGCGGGCTCGCGGGAGGACCTGGTCTGGTGCATCTGGCCGCACCCGCGCGGCGAGTCACTGCGCTACCGGCTGGTGCGCGACGGCGGCCTGTCGCCGGCCGAGAGCCTGCAGGTGCTGCACGACCTCGCGGACGCCCTGGCCTACGGCCACGAGCTGGGCGTGACCCACGGCGATCTCAAGCCCGACAACATCTATCTCGAGCACGGCCGGCCGGTGATCGCCGAGTTCGGGATGCGCAGCGCCCTCAACCACGCGCTCGGCAGCGCCTCGAACGCCGGCCTCGACGCCCGGGCCGACGTGCACGCGCTCGCCGTCGCCGGCCAGCAGATGCTGGCGGGCCGCAGGGGCCCGACGGCCGCCGTCGTGGCGCGGGCGCTGTCCATCGACCCGTCGGAGCAGTTCGCCTCGGCGGCCGAGTTCCGCGACGCGCTGGGCAGCCCGCCGTCGGCGGTGCGCCGCCGCTCGTGGGCCCGCATCGCGGCCCTGCTCACCGTGGCGGTGGGGGCCGCGGCGGTCCTGGTGATGCGATCGCGGGGAGCGCCCGAACTCGACCCCGACCTCGTGGCCGTGGCCCCGTTCGAGATCCTGGATCCGTCGCACGACATCTGGCGCGAGGGCCTGATGACCGTCCTCGCGGCCAATCTCGACGGCGCCGGCCCGCTGCGGAGCGTCTCGCCGACGCTGGTCGTGCGGCGCTGGGAGGGCCGTGCCGACGCCGCCAGCGCCACGGCGCTGGCGCGGCGCACGGGCGCCCGACTCGCCGTCTTCGGGCGCGTGGTGCGCATGGGCGGCGACTCGGTGCGGCTCCAGGCCTCGCTGGTCGACGCCGAGGCCGGCGCGACGCTGGCCGAGATGACGCTGGTGGACGGCGAGGCGCGGCTCGACCGCCTGGGCGACTCGCTCGCCGTGCGGGTCCTGCGGGAGCTGTCGCGCTCGCGGCCCATCGGCGCCGTCGAGCGGGCATCGCTCGGCGCCTCCTCGCTCCCGGCGCTCAAGGCGTACCTCGAGGGCGAACAGGCCTACCGCCGCAGCGAATGGGACCGGGCGATCGCGGCCTACCAGCGCGCCATCGAGCTGGATTCGACCTTCGCGCTGGCGCTGTATCGCGCCGGCATCGTGCTGGGCTGGCAGAGCACCAGCAGTGATTCGCTCTCGGCGGCCTACCTCATGCGCGCGGGGGCGCACAATCGCGGCCTCCCGGTGCGCGACTCCCTGCTGGTGCTGGCCGAATCGCTCAGCGCCGCCCTCGACGAGGAACCGGCGTCCTACTGGGTGCTCTACCGACGGGCCTACGCCGTCACGACCGAACTGGTGCGGCGCTATCCGCGCGATCCGGAGGCGTGGTACGAGCACGGTGACATCCGCTATCACTACTCGGCGTTCTCCAGCCTGCGGGAGATGCGCGAGTCGTTCGACCGGGCCATCGCACTCGACTCGGCCTACACGCCGGCGTACATCCATCCCATCGAGGTGGCGCTCCAGCAGTGCGACGTCGCCGGAGCGCACCGGTACATCGACAGCTACCTGGCCCTCGCCCCGGGGGACGTCAACAGCGACGCCGTGCGGCTGGCACGCGCCCTGCTCGACCCGGCCCGGGCGCGGAGCCGCGGCGTCCAGCAGGTGCTCGATACGGCGTCGGCGGACCTGCTGTTCACCACGACGCACATGTTCCGCGGCTGGCCCGACAGCGCCGAGACCGGTATCCGCCTCTACCGCCTGCTGGTGGACGGCCGCCGGCGTTCGAGCGTGCCGGCCTATGCCGACCCGGACTTCTTCCGCGGCAGTCTCGCGGTGTCGCTGGCCTACCATGGGCGCCTGGCGGAGGCGGTCACCACGGCGGGCAGCGGGCGGCCGAGGGTCTTCGCGTCCGCGGCGTGGATGGGGGCCGTGCCCCGCGATTCCGCCGCCCGCCGGCTGGGTCGGTCGCTGCGGAACGACCCGATCGGACCCGGCGCGCTGGCGGTGCTGGGCGCGCCGTGGTGGGGTCTGGTCGGCGACACGGCGTCGCTCGGCGCGCTGGGCCGGCGGGCCGATTCGCTGGCCAGGTCGGCGCGGCCGGCGCTGGACCGCGCGTTCGGCCGCTGGGTGGCCGACGGCGCCCGGGCGCTGGGGGCGCTGGCCCGCGGCGACACCGCGGCGGCGATCCGCGGTCTCACGGCCCTGCCCGACAGTATCTGCGAGCGGTGCGTGCTCTACCCGCTGACGCTGGCGCGCCTGCTCGACGCGAGACGGATGGACGCCGAAGCGGCCTCCCTGCTGGCACGGGACTCGCCCGGCTTCGTGGCCGAGACCGATGGGTTCTGGGAACTGTACCGGGCCCGGCTCGCCGTCCGGCGCGGCGACAGCGCGGCGGCCCGGATGAGCTGGGAGTTCGTGCGCGACGTGTGGCTCAACGCCGACCCGGTGCTCCAGCCGCACGTGGCCGAGGCGCG
>CAZJZC010000267.1:0-3180 GCA_964550365.1 uncultured Gemmatimonadales bacterium
AACAGGAACACGAACTTCGGGCTCGAGAGCTGGTCGAGCAGTTCCTTCCGCGCGAGGACGCCGATCACCTCAGCCTCCGTACGGGATGCGCGAACGCGCGTTATCGCCCTTGCCGACGAGCTCGACCACCAGCTGATCGGACTCGAGCTTCACCACGCCCATCGGGCCCGCCTCGGCGCTGACCCAGAGGATCTCCGAGCCCCGGGTGTACCGGACCGCGCGGAAGGTGCCGCCGACGACCGTGACCTGCTCCTCGCCGGCACGCTGCCAGCCGGCCGGGAAGTTGATGCCCCCGCTCCCGGCCCCCGACCCCTGCCGCAGCAGCGTCCGGCGGGAGACCGCCGAGTCGGGCGACATGCTGTAGGTCTCCGTTCCCACGCGCTCGCGCACGACCCCGAAGGGGATGAGCATCTTGGACACCGGGCCACGCGAGCTCATCATGCCGGCGAACTCGTCCTGGGTCTCGACCCAGAAACGGTCGCCCTGCTGGCCCACGATGCTGACCTGGCGGAACTGGTTGATCGGCTGGCCGCCCATGTTCACCGTGATGCTGTAGCGGGCCCACTGTCCCACGCGCCAGGCGCGCACGCCGTAGTCGGCCGGGCTCTCCTCGAAGACCGGCTGGCTGCCGCCGATGCTCATGCGCCGTTCGCCGCCGCCGCCGGGGCCGCCGCGGGTCACGATGACCTGGGCCTCGGCCGCCGCGGCCATCGTCAGCAGCAGCGTCATCGCCGTACGCATCACTCGCATCTGGATCCTCCAGGGGTGTGTCGGATGTGCCGGGCGCCGGGACCGCCGGCGCTATCGCCGTGTCAGCCGCAGGCCGAACCAGACCACGCCGCCGACCAGGCCGAGCAGCAGCAGGACCAGCAGCACGGTGCCGGCCACGTTGGCCGGCGGCTCCACGTGCACCCGGATGGTCTTGTCCTCGGTGTCCACCTGCCGCGCCGCGCTGAGCGCGTCGGTCCTGAGGCGCATGTCGTAGTCGCCGATGCCGACGCCGGCCGGCGGCACGATGGTCAGGCGCACCCGCGCTTCGGCGTCGATCGGCACGTCGTTGATGAGCTCCGGCGTGACGGATGCCCGCCACTCGGGCGGCACGTCGAGCGTCAGCCGCACGTTGCTCACGTCGCGGCTGCCGGTGTTCCTGACCGTCACGTCCAGCACCACCGAGTCGCCGCGCACGATCTCCTGGTACAGGTTCGGCGCCCGCACCTCCAGCCGTCCGATGCCCCGGGGCAGCAGATCGAGCCGCACGCGGCCGGCCTGGAGCGAAGCGGCCTCGGCCGCCGTCATCGAGTCGCGGCTCAGGTCGGCGAAGCGCTGGGCCTGCTCGGCGTCGAGCGCGAAGGCCCAGAACGGGATGGACCGGTCGAGCGCGAAGCGACCGCCGTCCCGCTGGGGGAGGGCCAGCGCCAGGATGAGCCGCTGGCTGGTCACGCCCTCGGGGAACCGCAGGCTGGTGAGCCGGGCGCCGCTCACCGGGTCGCGGAACTCGTAGCGGATCTCGCGCGGCAGGCCGCCCACCTCCAGCCGCACGCCCGAGGCATCGGAGGTGAACCGCTCGAGCTGCAGCTCGTAGCGCACCTCGGTGCCCAGGTCGCCCTCCTGCGAGGGCTGGGCCGACTGCACGGTGACGATGTTGGCCGAGGCGTCCTTCTCGAGGAACACGCGGCGGTCCTGGACCTGCCCCGCGTAGCTCGCCGAGACGGTGACCACGTCCACGTCCCGCAGCAGGCGGAACTCGATGGTCACGGGCTGACCGAACCGCAGGACCGGGATCCGCGCCTCGTAGGGCTGGGAGATGATCGCGCCGCCGTTCGGCGAGTCGTCCTTCAGGGACACGAAGACGTTCGGCACCTCCTCGGGGCGCAGCTGCCGCAGGAGGGTCGAGTCGATCAGCTCGTGGAGCTTGTCGGCCTCGGCCGAGGCGTTCTCGGTGCGCAGGGTGAGGCGCACGAACTTCCGGTCGCCGCGCTGGAACTTCACCGCGCGGTCGATCACCACGTGGGGCGTGGCGAACACGATGGCCAGCGCCGCCTGGAGGTAGTTGACCCGGGCGCCCTCCATCTGGGTCCGGGCGCGTTCGAGGTCCGACTGGCTGTTGAGGTCGCGCTCGCGCAGTTCGCGCTGGCGGTTGTACTCGCGCAGCGCGTTCTCGTACTCGGCCTGGGCCCGGTTCATGCCGAGCAGGCGGTACTGGTCGTCGCGCGGGTTGTAGTTGCCGTAGTTCTGCGCCGCCGCGGCCGTGCTCAGGGCCGCCGCCAGGACCAGCAGTATGGACCCCGGCCGCCTCACGCCGCGGCGCCCTCCATGTACTCGATGTACAGCCGCTCCAGGTCGTCGGTCGCCAGCTGGTCACGGGTCCGCACCGCGACCAGCCGGCCCTCGCGCATGATGCCGAGGCGGTCGGCCGCCTCCCTGGCCCGGAAGATGTCGTGGGTGCTCATCAGGATCGCCTTGCCCTCGCCCCGCAGGGTGTGGAGCAGCGCCATGAACTCGGCCCCCGCCTTGGGGTCGAGCCCGCTGGTGGGCTCGTCGAGGATGATGTTGTCGGCGCCCTTGAGGATCGCGATGGCGATGCCGGTCTTCTGCCGCATGCCCTTGGAGAACAGCTTGAGCCGCTGTTCCCAGGCCCGCTCCTGGAGCCCGACCCGGCGCAGGGCGTCGTAGCACTGCTCGCGGGTCAGACCCGACCGGCCGCCCAGGGTCCCGAAGAACTCCAGGTTCTGCCGCGCGGTGAAGTTCTCGTAGAGCATCACGTTCTCGGAGACGTAGGCGATGTGCCGCTTGGCCTCCAGCGGGTCCCGGGCGACGTCGATGCCGTTCACCAGGGCCTGGCCCGCGGTCGGCTCGATGAAGTTGAGGAAACAGTTGATCGTCGTGGTCTTGCCCGCACCGTTGGCGCCAAGGAGACAGAACAGCTCGCCGGGCGGGACCGTGAGATCGAGGTGATCGAGCGCCAACAGACCGTCCTCGTAGCGCTTGCTGAGGCCAACTGCCTGAAGCATGCCGTGCTCCATTGGAGGATGTGGCGGGTGTCAGGAGGAGGATGCCCGCGAGGAGGGAATGGTCGCAGGCTGAACTGCTCAGGGGATAGGGGTGGGGGTGGGGGTTTGGGGTTGGGGGGGGGGGGGGTGGGGGGGGGGGGGGTTGGGGGGGTGGGGGGGGGGGGGGGGG
>CAZJZC010000268.1:0-3172 GCA_964550365.1 uncultured Gemmatimonadales bacterium
CCGCCCCGTCGCCGGCACGGCCCGCTCCCCTGGCCGAGGCGCCCGCGGCCGCTCCATCTGCCGCCCAGGCGCGGGCCCGCGCCGCCGAGGCGCGCCCAGCCGCCGCCGACGCCGCGCAGCCGGCCGCGTTCCGCCGCATCGGCGCCGACGAGGCCATCCGCCGCATGTCGGGGTCCATCCGCCTCATCGACGGCCTCGAGCCGGGCCGCATCGAGGTCGGACCGGGCACCCTGGTCCCCGGCGCCAACCCCGACCGCGACGTGGTGCGGCTCCACTACGTGGATCCCGATGGCAGACGGCTGGTGCTCGATCAGCAGGCCGGCGAGGCCGGAGGGTCGGTGAACGGCATGATGCGGGGCGACACGCTGGTCACGTCGGCCCCCGACCGAGCCATGCGGATCCGCTGGGTGGACCGGAAGAGCTTCTGGCTGAGCCTGACGGGCCCGCTGACACCGGAGGAACTGCGGGTCGTGGTGGAGCGGATCCGCTAGGCCGGCCCCGGCATGGTGCCGGACGCGATGAGGCCCTGGAGTGCCTCGTACTCGCTGGTCCGGTCGTCGCTGGCCTGATTGACCATCACCGCGCCGATGAGCCTGCCGGCCCTGGCGTAATACGCCGTGCACCGGACGCCGGCGAGCGTCAGGTCGCCGCGCACCTCGACCGCATCGGCGCCGTCGGTCTCGCCCAGCACGTTGATGGCCAGGTCGAACAGGTCGGAGAAGTATGCGGCCTGGTGCGTGAAGGCTTCGGCCGCACCGGCCATGTTGCGGCCGGCCAGTTTGCCCTGGGCCAGTGCGTTGCCCCAGTGCTCGAGCCGCCGAGGGTGCTTGCCGACGGGATCGGGGAACCGGGTGACGTCGCCCGCCGCCCAGACGTTCTTCGCGGGCGCCTCGAGCCGCACGTTCACGATGAGCGCCCCGCGATCGATCGAGAAGCCGCTGGTCGCCAGCCAGCCGGTATTGGGCTCGGCGCCCACGCCGACGATGGCGACATCGGCCGGGATCTGCGTGCCGTCCTCGGCCTGCACCGCGCCGAGCCGGTCGCCGGCTTCCAGGAACCGCGCGACGCGGGTCGAGGTCCGCACCGCGACACCCTGGCTCTGCATCACCCGGGCGAAGAAGTCCGACAGTTCCGGGCTCGCGAAGGCCCGGTACAGCACCGGCCCCATCTCGAGCAGCTGGACCTCGGCGCCCAGGCCGCGGGCCGTCGCCGCCACCTCCATGCCGATGAACCCGCCGCCCACTACGACCAGCCTGGTCCCCGGCTTGAGCGCACCACGCAGGGCCGTGCTGTCCTGGAGGGTCCGCAGGTACATGATGCCCGGCAGCTCGCCGCCCGGTACCGTGAGCCGCCGCGGCGCACAGCCGGTGGCGATGAGCAGGCGGTCGTAGGACACCCGCTCGCCGGTGTCGAGCGTGACGCTCTGCTTGCCGATGTGGACCGACTTGGCGCTCTGACCGAGACGGACCCGGACCTTGTTGGTCCGATACCAGGCCGCGTCGTGGACCCGCACGACGTCCAGACCTTCCTTGCCGGCCAGATAGCCCTTGGACAGGGGCGGCCGATGGTACGGCAGTTCGCGCTCGGCGGTCAGGACGGTGATCTGGCCCTTGGGGTCCAGTTCCCGGATGCCCTCGATGGCGCTGGCTGCCGCCAGACCACCCCCGACGATGACATAGTGTAGCTCGGCCATGGTGGTCTAAGCTATTACGGCATGGAGGGATAGCCAAGGCTCAACCGGTCCTTTGCCGGCGGCCGGTCCGCCGAACCGGCAACGGCGGGCTCCGGCGCCCACCCGTGGCGCACCGGCGCGGGCCTGCTTTCCACTCGCTCCCAAACTCCTTAATATCAAGAACTTGCCCATGTCCGACTCGCTGATATGCCGGAGTTGCGGGTCCCATACCGCGTCGAGCAGCCGGTTCTGCTCGACCTGCGGCGCGTCCATGCCGGAAGACGCCGGGATCCCGCAGGTGGCGTCCGCGGTGGCGCGCAGTGACCGTCTGTCGGACTCGGGCGCCGAGCAGCTCAAGATGCTCCTGGAGGAAGCCGTCGGCGGCGAGTACCGGATCCACGGCGAGCTCGGCCGCGGCGGCATGGCCGTGGTGTACCAGGCGACCGAGGTCCACCTCTCGCGCCCGGTGGCCATCAAGGTCCTGCCGCCCGATCTGACCTTCGCCCGGGGGACGACCGAGCGGTTCCAGCTCGAGGCCCGTACGGCGGCGGCGCTCGACCACCCGAACATCATCCCCATCCATCGCATCAGTTCCGGCGGCAAGCTGTTCTGGTACGCCATGAAGTATCTGGAGGGCCGTTCGCTCGGCGACGTCCTGGTGGACAAGGGCCTGCTGACGCTGGCGGAGGTCATCGCCATCGTCGAGCAGGTCGGCAGTGCGCTCGACTACGCGCACCAGCGCGGCGTCGTGCACCGCGACATCAAGCCGGGCAACGTGATGCTGGACGTCAACGGGCGCGTCACGGTCACCGACTTCGGCATCGCCAAGGAGCTGTCGGGGAGCGGGCTGACAGGGTCCGGCGCGATCCTGGGCACGCCGCACTACATGAGTCCCGAGCAATGCCGCGGCGGCCAGCACCTCACCGGCGCCGCGGACCAGTACTCGCTCGGCGTGATGTGCTACCAGATGCTCACCGGCCAGCTGCCGTTCGAAGCCGATTCGGCCATCGACGTCATCCACAAGCACGTCTCGGAGGCACCGCCGCCGATCGAGCGGCTGCTGCCGACGCTCCCGCGCCACGTGATCAACGCCGTGAACCGGGCGATGGCCAAGAAGGCCGCCGACCGGTTCCCCACCGTGATGGCCTTCGTGGGCGCGCTCAAGAACACGCCGGGCGACGCGACGCTCATCGTGCACAAGCGGCCCACGCCCAGGAGCGTGCGGCGGCCGGGCATCTGGCGCCTGCCGGCGCACCGCGGGGTCCGCGCCCTGCTGGTGCTGGCGGGACTCGCGGGGGTCGCGGGCGGCGGGATCTGGGCCTACCGGTGGGTCAGCCTCGCCCCCGCCGGCGACGCCGGCGGCGCCACGCCCGGTGAGCGTGCCGGCGCGTCCCTTCCGGTCGCTCAACCGGTCACGGCCGCGCCGGCTCTCCCGGCGGCGACGGACAGCGGGGCGGGCGATTCGGGCGCCGCCCTCACGCCGCCGCCGGCGACCCCGGC
>CAZJZC010000269.1:0-3156 GCA_964550365.1 uncultured Gemmatimonadales bacterium
ACGCCGGCGACAGCGTGGGCCCCACCGCCGACGGCTTCGAGACCTACGGCGTCACCGGCGTCGCGCTCATCGCCTTCATCGTCCTGGCGGTGCCCGACGCCGCGGTGCAGGTCCAGCTGCTGGTGTGGATCTTCCTCATGCGCGTCATGATGGTGCTGGCCTCGGGCGCGTCCTACCTGGTCAGCAACGCGGTGTCGAAGGGCCGCTACGCTGGCGCCAGGAAGTTCGACTTCGAGGCCCCTCTGACCCAGCTGGTCTGGCTGACCAGCATCGTGTCGGTGGTGCTGACCTACGTGGTGTCGTACTTCATCATCCCCGACCTCGGCGGCAGCCGGTCGCTGTGGTGGCAGCTCTCGACCGTCATCACCTGCGGCACGCTCGCGGGCGCCATCATCCCCGAGATGGTCAAGATCTTCACCTCGACGGGCTCGCGGCACGTGCGCGAGGTGGTCACCAGCTCGCGCGAGGGCGGCGCGTCGCTCAACATCCTCTCGGGCCTGGTGGCCGGCAACTTCTCGGCCTTCTGGCTCGGCATGGCCATCATGGGCCTGATGGCCGCCGCCTACGGGGTGAGCGAGATGGGCCTGGCCGCGCACATGAAGGCGCCGGCCATCTTCGCCTTCGGCCTGGTGGCCTTCGGGTTCCTCGGCATGGGTCCGGTGACCATCGCGGTGGACAGCTATGGCCCGGTGACCGACAACGCCCAGTCGATCTACGAACTCTCCACCATCGAGCAGCTCCCGAACGCGCCGGCCGAGATCAAGGCGTCGTTCGGGTTCGACGTGGACTTCGCGACGGCCAAGGAACTGCTCGAGGAGAACGACGGAGCCGGCAACACCTTCAAGGCCACCGCCAAGCCGGTGCTCATCGGGACCGCCGTGGTGGGCGCCACGACCATGATCTTCTCGATCATCATGGCGCTGACGGGCGGCCTGGCGCACGGCATGGAGAACCTGTCCATCCTCCACCCGCCGTTCCTGCTCGGCCTCATCACCGGCGGCGCGGTCATCTACTGGTTCACCGGCGCCTCGATGCAGGCCGTGACCACCGGCGCCTACCGGGCGGTGGAGTTCATCAAGGCCAACATCAAGCTCGAGGGCGTCACCAAGGCGTCGGTCGAGGACAGCCGCAAGGTCGTCGAGATCTGCACGCAGTACGCCCAGAAGGGCATGTTCAACATCTTCCTCGCGGTGTTCTTCGCGACGCTGGCCTTCGCCTTCGTCGAGCCGTTCTTCTTCATCGGCTACCTGATCTCCATCGCGCTGTTCGGTCTGTTCCAGGCCATCTTCATGGCCAACGCCGGCGGCGCGTGGGACAACGCCAAGAAGATCGTCGAGACCGAACTCAAGATGAAGGGCACGCCCCTGCACGACGCGTCGATCGTCGGCGACACCGTCGGCGATCCGTTCAAGGACACCAGCTCGGTGGCCATGAACCCGGTCATCAAGTTCACCACGCTGTTCGGCCTGCTGGCCGTGGAGCTGGGCGTGTTCCTGGCGGCCGAGCAGGGACCCGCCATGGGGCGCGTGCTGGCCGGGCTGTTCTTCGCGGTGAGCGTGGTGTTCGTCTACCGCAGCTTCTACCGGATGCGCATCGAGGCGTAGCACGCGATCCGGAGCGGGACATGGCGGGCGCCGGGCGACCGGCGCCCGCCGTCGTTTGCGGGCCGGCGGTTCCGTCCGCGCGCGGGGCCCCCGCCCGGCGCCTCGCCATCTGCCGCCGGCCGGCGCTCCCCTGCATATTCCATCCGTGACCACCGACCAGATCGTCGTCACCGTCGCCGGCGCCGCCGCCATCGTGTTCGTCCTGTGGTACTTCCTCGCCCCGCCCAGGACCGGCCGTTGACCCAGGTCTCCTTCCCGGTCGTCGGCATGACCTGCGCCGGGTGCGCGGCCAGCGTCCAGAAACGGCTGGCGGCCACGCCGGGCGTGGCCGACGCCAGCGTCAACCTGGCGACCCACAAGGCGACGGTGACCTGGGGCAACGGGGCCCTCGCGGCCGACGCGCTCATCGAGGCGGTGCGCTCGGCCGGCTACGACGTGCCGCTCGAGCGCGTCGTCGTGGCGGTCGAGGGCCTGCGCCACGTGCCGAGCGTGGCGCGGCTCGAGTCACTGGTGCGCGCCCTGCCCGGCGTGCGCGACGCGGCGGCCAACCCGGCGGCCGAATCGCTGCGGGTGGGCTACGTGCCGGGACTGGTCAGCACCGAGGCGCTGGCGGCCGCGGTCGAGGCCGCCGGCCTGAAGGTCGCCGCCCCCATCGCCGGCGCCGATCCGCTCGAGGCCGGCCGCGCCCGCGACGAGCGCGAGACGCGCGACCTGGCGCTCCGCGCGGCGCTGGCCGTGGTCATGGCGCTGGCCTCCATGACGCTGTCCATGCCCCTGATGCACGGCGACGGCGCGGCGGCCGGCGACATCCTCACGCGCCTGCTGATGCCGCTCTCGCACGCGCTCGAGGGCGCCCTCCCCGGCCTGTACGCCATCCGGCCGTCCACGCTGAAGCTGCTGCTGCTGGCGCTCACGCTCCCGGTGGTGGGCTGGGCGGGGCGGGGCATCTACCTCGCCGCGTGGCGCGGCCTGCGGCACCGCAGCGCCGACATGAACACCCTCATCGCCGTGGGCACGGCGGCGGCGCTGGCGTACTCGCTGGTCGCGACCGCCGCGCCCGGCGTGTTCACCGGCGCCGGCCTGCCCGCCGACGTGTACTACGAGGCGGTGTCGGCCATCATCGCGTTCATCCTCGTCGGCCGCCTGCTCGAGGCCCGCGCCAAGGGGCGCACCGGCGACGCCCTGCGCCGCCTGGCGGCCCTCGGCGCCAGGACGGCGCGCGTGGTGCGCGACGGGCGCGAGATCGAGATCCCGGCGGCGGCGGTCGCGGTCGGCGACCTGGTGGTGATGCGGCCGGGCGAGAAGGTCCCGGTGGACGGCGTGGTGCGCTCGGGCGCCTCGGCGCTCAACGAGGCCATGCTCACCGGCGAGAGCATGCCGGCGGCCAAGAAGCCGGGCGACGAGGTGTTCGCCGCGACCATCAACACCACGGGCGCGTTCGAGTTCGAGGCCACCCGCGTGGGCTCGGCCACCGCGCTGGCGCAGATCATGCGGCTGGTCGAGGAGGCGCAGGGCAGCCGCGCGCCGGTCCAGCGGCTCGCCGACCGCATCG
>CAZJZC010000270.1:0-3154 GCA_964550365.1 uncultured Gemmatimonadales bacterium
GCGCTGGTCAACGACCCCGTGGTCATCCTGGCCGACGAGCCGACCGGCAACCTCGACGAGCGGGCCACCCGCGGCGTGTTCCAGCTGCTGCGCGACATCAACGCGTCGGGCACCGCGGTGCTCATGGCCACCCACGACCTCGACCTGGTGAAGAGCCTGCCGACCGCCCACCTGATCGAGCTGCAGCAGGGCCGCGTCGTCTACGACAGCGGCGAGGAGGCCCCGGCGGCCCCGGCCGGCGGCGCCGGGGCCGGAGCCGTCGGATGAGGCTGGTCCTGCGCGAGACCTTCATGGCGTTCCGCCGCTCGCCGCTGCTGAGCGCGCTCTCGGTCACGACCATCGCCTTCTCCCTGTTCGTGTTCGGCCTGTTCGGCCTGGTGGCCGTGAACATCAGCCGCACCATCGGCGGCGTGGCGGAGCGCGTCGAGGTCGTCGCCTACCTGAAGCGCGGCACGCCCATCGAGACCGTCACCATGGCCCGGGCCGACATCGAGGCCTTCCCCGAGGTCGCCGGCGTCACGCTGGTGACGCCGGAGCAGGCCCTGGCCCGCGCCCGCCGGGAACTGCGGGAGTTCCAGGACATCTTCCAGGACCTCGAGGCGAACCCGCTGCCGGCCTCGCTCGAGGTCCAGCTCAAGCCGGAACACCGCAACGCCGATCAGGCGGCGATCATCGCCGACCGGCTGCGCGCGTTCGCCTTCGTGGACGACGTGCGCTTCGGCCGCGACTGGATCGAGAAGCTCGACCGGCTCCGCAACATCGCGGGCGCCGTGGGGTTCGTGGTCGGCGCCGCCTTCGCGCTCGTCTCGGTGATCATCATCGGGACCACGATCCGCATGGCGGTGCTCCAGCGCAGCCGCGAGATCGCCATCATGCGCCTGGTCGGAGCCACCGACGGCTTCATCCGCCTGCCGTTCCTGCTCGAGGGCGCGCTCAAGGGCCTGCTCGGCGGACTCGGCGCCCTGGCGCTCTCGTGGGGCGCCTGGGCGCTGATCGACGCCAACCTGATCCGCGCCGCCTTCTTCTCGCCCCTGGAAGCGGCGGCCGGCGTGGCGGCCGGCGCGGCCCTCGGCCTGCTCGGGAGCCTCGTCAGCGTCGGACAGCACCTGAAGAGCGTGTGATGGGCCGGACGCTCGCCGCGCGCCGGTCCGACGCGGCCGGCCGCCGGAGGAACAGGCGGATCGGCCACCCCGCCGCCGCGCTGGCCGCCCTGGTCGTGATCGCCTGCTCCGCCGCCGGCCCGCTCCCGGCGCAGCAGGCCGACACCGCCCTCCAGCGCAGCCAGGAACGCCTGAGCGAGATCCGCCGGGAGAGGGAGCGGCTCCAGGGCGAGATGGACCGTCTGCGCGGCCGGGTGCACTCGCTCTCCAGTGAACTGACGAACATCGAGCGGCAGGTGCAGATCTCGGGACGGATCCTGAGCGAGCTGGACATCCAGGTCCTGGCCATGGGCTCGCAGATCGACCGGCTCACGTCCGACCTGCTGGTCGCCGAGGACGCGCTGACCGAGAAACGGGCGATCCTCGCCCATCGCCTGTCCGAGATCGCCAAGCGAGGCCCGCTGTACACCTTCCAGGTCCTGCTGGCGGCCGAGTCGTTCGGCGACCTGCTCTCCCGGTACAAGTACCTCTACCTCGCCAGCCGCCAGGACCGGCAGCTGGTCGGCGACGTGGAGGCGCTGCGCAACCGCGTGGCCGACCAGCGCAACGGCCTGCTCGACCTGCGCAGCTCGCTGGCCAACCGCCGCGACGAGCGCGCCGAGGAGACGGCGCGGCTCCAGGCGCTCGAGCGCCAGCGCGAACAGAGCCTGCGCGAGAGCCGGCAGGACCAGCGCCGGGTCCAGGCGCGGCTCGAGCAGCTGGCCCGCGACGAGGCCCGCATCACCAGCCTCATCGCCAACCTCGAACGCCGGCGCCGGGCCGCCATCGCCGCCAATCCCTCGGCTCCGGCCGAAGCGGCCCGGATCCGCACCAGCGACATCGGGCGGCTCGACTGGCCGGTCGAGGGCGACATCGTCTACAGCTTCGGCCGGGCCGCCGGCCCGGGGACCACCACCATCCGATGGAACGGCATCGGCATCGCCGCGGCGGTGGGCACGCCGGTGCGGGTCATCGGCGGCGGGACCGTGCGCATCGTGAGCCAGCTCGGCACCTATGGCCTCTCGGTCCTGGTGGACCACGGCGGCGGTTACTACAGCATCTACGGGCACCTGGCGTCCGCCGACGCCCGCCAGGGCCAGTCGGTCGAACGCGGACAGGTCATCGGCCGCTCCGGCGGCGAGAACTCCGACCAGGGTCCCCACCTGCACTTCGAGATCCGCGGCCAGGACGGGCTTCCGATCGACCCGGTCCAGTGGCTGCGGCGGCGCCGGTGACCGACCACGTCGTGAAGGTCTGCGAGACCTGCGGCCGGTTCCGCCGCTACGACCCGGCGGACCAGTACTGCATCGTCTGCGGGTTCGACACCCTCCAGGCGCAGTGCACCTGCGGCCGCTCCCTCGCGTACGCGGTGGACGAGCCGGAGGGCGGCGGACTGCACTGCCCGGCCTGCGGCCGGGACTGGCGCGGACCACAGGCCGCCGAGCGCTAGCGCGGTCAGGTTGCGGTTCCGCGTTGTTGCGATTTGATTCTCCGCATGTCCGATGATGCGCTCCTCACGCTGAAGCAGTTGGCCGAGGTCCTCGGCCTCCCTGAATCCACAGTGCGGTACTACCGCGATGCCTTCCTGGACCAGATCCCGTCGGTCGGCAGCGGCCGCCGACGCCGCTATCCGCCGCAGGCGGTCGCGGTCCTGCGCTCCATCGCGGCCAGCTATGGGGCCGGGCGCTCGCGCGCCGAGATCGTCGCGGGCATCGAGCACCACGGCGGGCCGACCGCGGTGGCCGTGCCGGCCGGGCAGGAGCCGCCGCCGCGCGCCATGGAGGACGTGACCAATCTCGACCTGCTGGCGGCCATCCTCGATGGGGAGCGGGAACAGCGCGATGCTCTGTGGCAGATGGCCAAGGAGATCGTACGCCTGACCGAGGTGCTCGAGGGCCAGGACAAGGTGCTGATCGAGATCGCCGACCGCGCGGGCGTCACCACGCCCGCCCGGCTCGGCGGTGGCCGGCCGGCGGCCTCCGCGGCCCTCGCGGCCGGTCCGAGCGCGCCGGCCG
>CAZJZC010000271.1:0-3111 GCA_964550365.1 uncultured Gemmatimonadales bacterium
GAACACCGCGCCCTTCACGAACCGGAACGACCGGTTACCGGTGGTGAGATCCTCCTCGAGCAACTCGGTGCCCGTGATGTCGCTCGGCATGAGGTCGGGCGTGAACTGGATGCGCGAGAACTTGAGTGCGAACGCCTCGGCCACCGAACTGACCATGAGGGTCTTTGCGAGGCCCGGCACGCCCACCAGCAGGGCATGCCCGCCGGAGAGGATGGCCGTGAGGATGCCGTCGAGCACCTCGGTCTGGCCCACGATGCGCCGGCCCACCTGGGCCAGCAGGTCGCGGCGCGCCGCGGCGAGCCGTTCGAGCAGGTCCTCGTCGCCGGCCGAGGGGGAGAGCGGGAGCGTGGCAGCCATAGGACCGTAGGTTACCCCGGCGGGCCGCAAAGGGTCAATCGGCCGGCAGGGTAGCGGGGCCCGGTCGCGGCGGTGCATCTTGGCATCCCATGACCGAGACCATCGCCCGGCTCCAGGCCTCGCTGGCCGACCGCTACGCCATCGAGCGCGAACTCGGCGCCGGCGGCATGGCCACCGTGTACCTCGCCCACGACGTGCGGCACGACCGCAAGGTGGCGCTGAAGGTCCTGCGGCCGGAGCTCTCCGCCATCCTGGGCGGCGAGCGGTTCCTGGCCGAGATCAAGACCACGGCCAACCTCCAGCACCCGCACATCCTGAGCCTGTTCGACTCGGGCGAGGCCGACGGGCTGGTGTTCTACGTCATGCCCTACGTGGAGGGTGAGTCGCTCCGCGACCGGCTGATGCGCGAGAAGCAGCTGCCGGTCGAGGAGGCGGTGCGCATCGCGCGGGAGGTGGCCGACGCGCTCCACTACGCGCATCAGCACGGCATCGTGCACCGCGACATCAAGCCGGAGAACATCCTGCTGCACGGCGGTCACGCGCTGGTGGCGGACTTCGGCATCGCCCTGGCGGCGAGCCGCAGCGATGGCGGCACGCGGATGACCGAGACGGGCATGAGCCTGGGCACGCCGCATTACATGAGCCCCGAGCAGGCCATGGGCGAGCGGGAGATCACGCCCAAGGCGGACATCTACGCGCTGGGCTGCGTGCTCTACGAGATGCTCACGGCGGAGCCGCCGTTCGTGGGCGCCACGGCCCAGGCCATCATCGCCCGGGTGATGACGGAGGAGCCGCGCTCGCTGACGCTCCAGCGGCGCACCATCCCGCCCAACGTCGAGGCGGCGGTGCGCACGGCGCTGGAGAAGCTCCCGGCCGACCGGTTCGCCTCGGCGGCGGCCTTCGCCGAGGCGCTGGGCAACGCGGCCTATGCGCCCACCGGGGCGACGGCACGGGCGGCGGCAGGGCCGACCCTGGCCGAGGGGGTCCTGTGGCGGCGGCGGGCCGCGAAGGCGGCGCGGCTGGCGCCGCTGGCGGTCGCCGGCGCCGTGCTCGGCGCTGCCCTGGCGGTCTGGCTTCGTCCCCAGCCAGCGGCGAACCCCGAAGCCAGGTTCTCGATGCCCCTGCCGGGAGCCGCCGTGGCCGGCCTGTTCACGCCGGTCCTCTCGCCCGACGGCTCGCGCATCGTGATGGTAGCCGTGGATTCCCAGCGAATCCAGCGGCTCTACCTGCGTCCCCTGGATCGCGAGGAACCCGTGCCGGTGCCGGGTACCGAGGGCACGGCGAACACGGCCTACTTCTCGCCCGACGGCCAGTGGATCGTGTTCCGCCAGGGCGGTACGCTGCGGAAGGTGGCCGTGGCCGGCGGCGCCGCGCTGGCGATCTGCGACCTGACCGGCGGGTTCTCGGGTCTGAGCTGGAGCGACCGCGACGTGATCGTGTTCGGCCGGGGGGACACGCTGTATCGCGTCAGCGCGGCGGGCGGCCGGCCGGAGGTACTGCTCGGCCCGGATACGGCCAGCGGCACCCTGCGCTTCGCGAACCCGCATTTCCTCCCGGGCGGCCGGCTGCTGGTCGCCGGCCGCTCGACCAACGCCGGGTCGGACCTCATCGTCATCGACCTGGAGGAGAAGAGCTTCCGGCCGCTGGACGTGGCGGGGATGACGCCCAACTACGTGGCCGCCGGCTGGCTGCTGTTCGTGGATGCCGCCGGCACCCTGCTCGCGGCGCCGTTCGATGCCCGGCGCGCGCGGCTGACCGGTCCGGCCGAGCCGATCGCCGAGAACGTCAACATCCTCCAGAGCCGATTCGCCCGGTTCAGCGCGTCGCGCACCGGGACCATCGCCTATTTCTCCGGCGTGGCCGGCGAGTCGCGCGAACTGGTGCTGGTGAGCCGGGAGGGACGCGCCCAGGTCGTGCCGGTGCCGGCCGGCGCCTACCGCTACCCCAGGTTCTCGCCCAACGGCCGGCGTCTCGCCGTCGGTATCGAGGGGGCGGCGCGCGGCATCCTGGGTGACATCTGGGACTTCGACTTCACCTCCCGCCGCCTCACGCGGCTCACGTTCGACACCTCGAGCATTCACCCGGAATGGTCTCCGGATGGCCGGCAGGTCGTCTACGTGCGGCTCAACCAGGGCGTGCTGGACCTGTTCCGCGTGGCCGCCGACGGCAGCACCGACCCGTCGCCCGTCTTCAGCCGCCGGCCGAACAGCATCCTCGAAGGGCGGCTGACGCCCGACGGCCGTCACGTCGTGTTCCGCGAGGACGTGCAGGCCAGCGCCGGCGTCCGCGACCTCCTGGTGGCGCCGCTGGACAGTCCGGCCGCCGCGAGGCCGCTGGCCGCGACCGCCTTCAACGAGCGCTCCCTGGCGCTCTCGCCCGACGGACGATGGCTGGCCTACACCTCGAACCTGTCAGGGACCAACGAGGTCTATCTGCGCCGCATCGAGGAGGGGAGCCCGCGCTGGAAGGCGTCGGCGGGCGGCGGCACCGAACCCCGGTGGGGTCCGGGCGGACGCGAGCTGTACTACCGCGGCGGGGACTCGGTCTTCGTCGTGAGCGTCCAGCTCGGCGCCGAGGCGCGGATGGGCGAGCCGCGCGCCCTGTTCGGCGGGAACTTCGCGAGCAGCAACAACGAACCCCTGTACGACGTGTCGCCGGACGGCCGGACGTTCGTCATGGTGCGGCCCCTGGGCGGCATCCAGACGGCCACGCTGCACATGATCCTGCACCGGTTCGACGGGCGCGCGCGCCGCC
>CAZJZC010000272.1:0-3102 GCA_964550365.1 uncultured Gemmatimonadales bacterium
GCCCATCACCGCCACCTTCATCTCCTCGACGCCGCGGTAGCGCTCGCACCAGAGCGGCATCTGCTCCCGCAGGTAGGTCTGGATGTCGTCGGCCAGCTCCTGGAAGTAGGTCGACGTGGTGCGGCCGCAGCCGGGGCAGGCCGTCACCTGGGGCAGGAAACTGCGCAGGCCGAGCGACTGGAGGACCTGCTGGGCCACCAGCACCTCCTCGGTCCTGTCGCCGCCGGGCTTGGGCGTGAGCGAGACGCGGATGGTGTCGCCGATGCCCTCCTGGAGCAGGATGCTGAGCCCGGCCGTCGACGCGATGATGCCCTTGGCCCCCATGCCGGCCTCGGTGAGGCCGAGGTGCAGGGGGTAGTCACAGCGCGGCGCCAGCAGGCGGTACACGTCGACCAGGTCCTGCACCCCCGAGACCTTGGCCGAGATGATGATGCGCTCGCGCGGCAGGCCGCACTCCTCGGCCAGCGCCGCCGAGCGCAGGGCGCTCTCCAGCATGGCCTGCATCATCACGTCGCGGGCCGCGCGCGGCTCGGCCAGCGCCGCGTTGGCATCCATGAGCTCGGTCAGCAGGTCCTGGTCGAGCGAGCCCCAGTTGACGCCGATCCGCACCGGCTTGCCGTGGTCGATCGCCACCTGGACGATGGCCCGGAAGTTCCCGTCGCGCCGCTTGCCGCCCACGTTGCCCGGGTTGATCCGGTACTTGGCGAGCGCCGCGGCGCAGTCGGGGTACTTCGTCAGCAGGAGGTGCCCGTTGTAGTGGAAATCGCCGATGAGGGGCACGGCGACGCCTTCGTCGGCAAGGCGCCGGACGATCTCGGGCACCGCCAGGGCCGCCGCGTCGTTGTTCACGGTGACCCGGACCAGTTCCGATCCGGCCGCGGCCAGAGCCGCCACCTGGCGGCTGGTGCCCTCGGCGTCGGCGGTGTCGGTATTGGTCATGGACTGCACGACGACGGGGTGGGCCGAGCCCACCTTCACGCCGCCCACGTCCACGGTCACGGTCGTCCTGCGCGGCAGCATCGATCCCTTCGGTTGCAGCGTGCGTCGGCCCACAACGAACCTAGAAGAATAACCGGGATGCCGTCAGGACGGTGGCCTGCCGGTGGCTGACCTGTCGCTGACCGACCGTTGCGCTGATGCTACAAAAAGTCCAGTCCTCATGACGTGCCGGATAATGCCACACAAATGACAGCGCCAAGTCTCACTATAACAGATTACGTACCAAGGTGTTATGGCGTTAGTGACTGCTGTCACATGGAAACTGCTTATGGCCTGGAAGGTGCGTTTATGCCCCGCGGAAGACGCGACTCGAACCACCCGAGGTGCCTGTGCCGGCTCGACGTTCCACTGCCCTGATGACACTGCTCGCCGCCGGAGTCCTGGCGGCCTGCCAGAGCGATCCCATGTCGCCGGCGGCGTCCGCCGCTCCCGGCGAGCTCGCCGCGCATCGGGGCCGCTCGTCCCGCGGGCCCTGGCGCTTCAACAACGACAAGTACAGCGACCGGGGCCATCGCCCGGCCACCGGCCGCTCCGGCGACGCGGCGATCCAGGCCGAGGTGCTGGTGGGCGCGGGCGGTCTGACCATCCTGCGGGTCGAGAGCTTCCGGGCCGGTGACCTCACCAGCCCGGCCGGCGACATCGAGCGGGTCCAGGTGCGGGCCTTCTCGCCGCGCGGCAAGATCCTGTTCGTGCGGGTCGAGCGGGTCCCCGGCGACGGCAGTGTCTACCTCGCCGCGTTCCCCGACCTGCCCCAGGGCGTCACGTTCCAGGTGACCGCGCACGTGCGCGGCCTCGACGGGCGGCGGACCGACGTGGTGACGGTGGGCGGCATCGGCGTCCTGAAGGCCCCGGACCTGGCCCTCACCTCCATCGGCCTGCCGTCGGCGGTCTACACCGGCACGCCGACGATCATCACGGCCGTGGTGGAGGAGTTGAACGGCGACCGCGGCGCCCAGGCCGACTGTGAACTGGAAGTGAACGGCCGCGTGGCCGACCGCGCCCGCGGCATCTGGATCGACGCCGGCGACGCCGTGACCTGCGCCTTCACCGTCACCTTCGCCCGGACCGGCCTCCACGAACTCCGGGTCTCGCTCAAGCGGGTGCGGCCGCACGATGCCGGCCGCGGCAACAACGGCCGGAGCGTCACGGTCGACGTGCAGGCCCCGTCGTCCATCGCCGGCGCGCCGCCGGTCACCTGGGGCGCGAACGTGCGCTGGGGCACCACGGCCTCGCGCGACACCTTCGAGGTCACGCTGACCGCGCCCGACGGTTCGGTGTTCTTCCAGGGCGCCAACGCCAGCCGGGCCGACGGCACGGTACAGGAGGCCCTCCTCTCCGCGCAGATCGGGACGGCGCTGCCGTTCCCGCTCACCCGGCTCGAGGTGGCGCAGGCCAGCGGCGGCGTGCTGCTGCACGGGGCGGCCTGGGACGACGTCGGTCCCGATGCCGGCGGCAGTGTGGGCGTGGACTGCGTGGCGCGCGGGGCCGGCACCGGCACCGAGTTCTACCTGTGCGCCAACCAGCTGGGGTTCTCCTCGCTGACCTACCGCCGGGCGGCCGGCAGCGTGACCTACCAGTCGAGCGAGTACTCGCGCGTCTGGAACGGCGCGACGTACGACGTGGACACCTACGTCACCAACGTCACCGATCCGCTCGGGGCGGCGGTGGTGCCGTTCGGCTCCACCTACACCTTCGACGTCCGCATCACCACGGCCGGCCTGACCTACGGGTTCGGCGCGGTGGTGCCGCTCGGGCCGGTGAGCGAGGCGACCGGCGAGCCGCTGTCGTGCAGCAGCTTCAGCCTGCCGCTCGACGGCGTGGTCTACGGCGGACGGACCTGCATGGCATCGAGTACGTCGTTCACCGGCATAGCCGGGTCGGCGAATGGCGCGGGCTTCCTTGGCAACGCGCCGGCAGGACTGCGGGTCGTGCCGTAGCCCTCCGCCCCCACCGGCGTCGTTCCCGCAGCCCGCCCCCCCGGACGCGGGCTGCGGGCGTTTCAGCGGGGGCGCAGCAGCGCGGGGATGCTGAGGGCGCCGCCGCGCATGACGTAGCGCACGGCGCGGGCGTTGCGGATGTCGGCCACCGGGTCGGCGTCGAGCA
>CAZJZC010000273.1:0-3093 GCA_964550365.1 uncultured Gemmatimonadales bacterium
TACCTGACGGGCGGCGTCTACCTGGTGGACCCGGCCGTCTCGGCCATCACCCCGGGGCAGGCGACGCTGGTCGCCGTCGGCCTGCTCGTCGCGGCCTGGTTCGTCTACGACGCCCTGTGGCGCTCGCCGCTCGGCCGCGCCGGCTGGCCGGCGACGCTGGTCTCCTCCCTCCTGCTGGCGGGCGTGATCTACGGGCTGTGCCGCACGCTGAGCGGCCGCGCGGCGTTCATCCACGTGGGCGCGATCCTCGGCACGGTCATGGTCGCCAACGTCTGGGTCCGCATCCTGCCGGCCCAGCAGGCCATGATCGACGCCACCGGGGCGGGGCGCCAGCCGGACTTCTCGCTCGGCCTGGCGGCCAAGCGCCGCAGCATCCACAACAGCTACCTGACCTTCCCGGTGCTGTTCATCATGCTGAGCAGTCACTTCCCCGCCACGTACGCCGGGGCCCTGAACTGGCTGTCGCTGGCCCTGCTGATCGTGGCCGGCGCGGCGGCCCGGCACGCCATGATCGGCGCGGGGCCCTCGCGCTGGTGGGCGCTGGCGCCCATGGCCGCCGGCCTCGCGGGGGTGATGGCGATCGGCTCGCCGGCGCCGGTGCGCGCCGCGCCGACCGCGGTGTACGGGCCGCCGGCGTCGTTCGCCGAGGCCCGCGCGGTGGTGAACCGGCGGTGCCTGGCGTGCCATTCGGCGTGGCCGACCGACGCGGTGTTCACGGTGGCGCCGAACGCGGTCATGTTCGACACGCCGGCGGAGATGGTGCGGCACGCGCCCCGCATGCTGGAGCGGGCGGTGGTCCAGCGGACCATGCCGATGGCCAACCAGACGGGGATGACCGACGAGGAGCGCGAGGTCCTGCGCCGCTGGATCGACGGCGGCGCGATGGTGCGCTAGACCGCCCGCCGCGCGCGCCGGCGCCCGCCCGTCAGGCCCGGTTCTTCAGGATCCTCACGAAACTGCGCCCCCGCACCTCGTCGGCCGTGAGGCCGGTCATCGCGAGCGTCTCCTCCTCCGTCAGCGCCCCGCACATGATGCCGCGCAGGAAGTAGTTCAGCAGGCCCTGGCCGGTGGCGGCGTCGTCGAAGACGTCGCCGACCAGCGTGGCCTGCGCCGCCCTGTCGACGAAGTTGCGCAGCCGCGCGGCGGCCGCGTCCACCCCTTCGAGGAAGAACCCGAAGACGGCGGCGTAGCGCGAGACCAGCTGGGCCGGGTGCAGGTCCCAGCCCTGGTAGAAGGCGCCGGCCAGCGAGTGGCGGACGTCGTCGAAGTGGAGGCGCCAGGCCCGGCGCACCGCGTCGCCGTCGCCCACCGGCAGGACCGTGGTGGACCCGTCGCTGAGCAGGACGCCGCTGCCCGCCAGGGCCACCTGCATGACATGCTTGGCGAAATCGCAGGCCGGGTGCCGCATGCGCTGGTGCGCCGCGGTGATGCCGAGGCCGGCGGTGTAGTCGTAGGTGCCGAAATGCGCCGCCGTGACGCGCCCGGCGCCGGCGGCGACCAGGTCGGGCAGGAGACAGCGGCCGTCGGCGGCGATGATGATCTGCGGCGTCTCGACCATCAGCTCGAAGCGCAGGCTGCCGCCGGGAAGGTCGAGCTCGGGCTCCAGCCGGGTGAGCACTTCGACGAAGTGCGTGACCTGCTCGGTGATGGTGATCTTGGGCAGGGTGACGACGAAGCCGTCCGGCAGGCGTCCGCCGGTCTCCTTCACCAGCGCGTGGAGGAACAGGCCCAGCGTGCGGACACTGCGCTGGCGCAGTTCCTCGTTGAGCGGCTTGATCCGGATGCCGATGAACGCCGGCAGGGTGCCCTCGCGCATGCCGCGCGCCACCTCGCCCGCGACCGAGACGGCGTGGCCGTCCTCCTCGGCGTCGGGCCGGTTGCCGTAGCCGTCCTCGAAGTCGATGCGGAAGTCCTCGACCGGCTCGCGCTCGAGCTTGGCCCGGACGCGCTGGTGGACCCGCCGTCGCAGGGGCGCGTCCGCGTCCCAGCCCAGGGCCCGGGCCAGGGCGTCGGGATCGCCGGCGTGGGCGTCGAGGGCCGCGAGCGCCACGCGCCCGATCTTGGGCGCCGTGTCGGCCGCGAACAGCTGGGCGCCGCCGTAGACGGTGTGCACCGGCTGGCGCTCGCCCGATTCGCCGGGGTGCGACGTGGCGAACACCCGGTTGGCCGCGTGGAGGGCGTCGTCAGCCATTGTAGAGCTTCCCGCTCCGGGCGCGGTAGCGTTCGAGCACCGCGCGCGCCTCGTCGCGCCGGATGCCGTGGACGATCTCGATGCCGCGTTCCTCCAGGTACCGATACGACGCGTCGAACACCGGGCCCTCCTCGAAGCCGAGCCGGGAGGCGTCCTCCCGGGCGGCGCCGCAGACCACGCGCCGCACGCCGCTCCAGAGGATGGCGCCCAGGCACATGGCGCACGGCTCGCACGAGGTCACCAGCTCGTGCGCCGGCATGCCGGGGGCGGCGAGCGTGAACGAGCCGAGGCGGCGCTGGGCCATCATGAACGCCACCATCTCGCCGTGCAGGGTACAGTTGCTGAGCCGCACCACGCTGTTCATGCCCACCGCGACCAGGCCGCCGGTCTCGCGCTCGAAGATCGCGGCGCCGAAGGGCCCGCCGGTCTCGCGGTCGACGTTCTCGAGCGACAGGCGGATGGCCAGGCCCATGCGCTCCTCATCGGTCTCGAACCGGTGGGTCCACGGGACCAGGCCGTCCACCCAGGGCGGGTAGTCGACGGTGAGCGCGGGAATGCCTGTCATGGCCCAACAGTAACGCCGGCCGGCCGGGTTCCGCGACCGGGCCGGGCCTCCGGCGGCCCGCGCCGCGCCCGGCGGAGCACCGCGCGGCGAACGGCAGTATTTTTCCTCCATGACGCCGAAGAGCGATGCCGCCGCCGCCGCCGTGTTCCGCACCATGAACGCGGGCTTCGTCCAGGAGATGTACGAGCAGTACCTGCGCGACCCGGCCTCGGTGGACGCCGAATGGCGCGACCTGTTCGAGAACGGCTATCGGGGCCTGGAGCCGGTGGCCGCGCCCGCCCCGCCCCCGGCCCCGGCCCGCGCGCCGGCGCCGGCCGCCGGCCCGTCGACCGGTGTC
>CAZJZC010000274.1:0-3082 GCA_964550365.1 uncultured Gemmatimonadales bacterium
CTGGAGCCACCAGCAGCAGTTCTCGCTGACCAGCCAGCTGAGCGCCAACCTGGACTACGCGACCAGCTCCCGGGTCATCTCGCGCAACGCCGTCGATCCGATCCTCGCCGTGGGGACCATCGACAGCCGCCTGAACTACCAGCGCCGCTCGGCGTGGGGCACGCTGAACATCGGCGGCAGCCGCACCCAGTCGCTCGACAAGCCCCAGGTGGCGCTGACGTTCCCGACGCTGGCCTTCACGCCGAACCCGCTGGCGCTCTCGCGCCAGGTCACCGTCTCGCCGGCCTTCTCGTTCACCAACAGCCTGCTGCAGAACGCCGGCACCGGCGCGGTGGTGTTCCGGGGCCTGGTGCCCGAGACCCTGCTGACCGATGCGCGCACCAGCAGCCTCAGCCTGAGCGCGCCCCTGCGCATCGGCAGCTGGACCCTCTCGAACGCGTTCAGCGTGACCGACGAGTGGAGCAGCCGGCGGACCACGCAGACGCTGTACCCGGACCCGGCCGACTCGTCCCAGCGCATCGTGCGCACCTACGCCGAGACCTTCCAGACCGGCGTGGACTGGAACGTGGGCTTCGGCCTGCCGGTGCTGTTCCAGGGGACCTGGAACCTCCAGCCCTCGACCCAGCTGGTGAACACCGGGGGCGGGCCCTACGCCCTCCGCAACCAGTTCACCGACGGCCGCTACCTGGCCCAGGGCAAGCGCTTCCAGTTCTCGGCCGGGGTCTCGCCCACGCTGTTCGGGCTGTTCCCGGGCTTCGGCCCGGTCCAGCGCATCCGGCACGCGGTGTCTCCCACGCTCAGCTGGGCCTACTCGCCGCCGGCGACCATCGATTCCGCCTTCGCCGCCGCGGCCAACCAGGGCCGCGCGCCGACGACGCTCCGGGTGCCGGCGCGCCACACCCTCAGCCTGGGGCTGTCCCAGATCTTCGAAGCCAAGCTGCGGCCCGTCGGCGCGGCGGCCGACAGCCTCCGGGCCGACAGCGGCACCGGCGGGATCGCGGGCGAGGCCCCCCCGGGCGCCGAGGGCCGCAAGCTGAAGCTGCTGTCGGTGCAGTCCGATCCCATCTCCTACGACTTCGAGCAGGCGAAGCTCCCGGGACGCACCGGCTGGACCACGCAGACCTGGGGGAACACGGTCAGTTCCGACCTGGTGCGCGGGTTCTCGGTGCGCCTGGCGCACGACCTGTGGGACGGACCCGTCGGCGTCGCCGGCTCGCGGCTGCGCCCGTTCCTCACCAGCGTGCAGATGGGGTTCTCGGTCGGGCCCAGCACGCTGGGACTGGTCAGCCGGGTCCTCGGCCTCGGCGCCGTCGCCACGCGCGCGGCCGACACCGCGGCCGTCGACTCCCTGGCCCAGCGCAACCCGACCGATGCGGGCCGCAACTTCACCAACGCGTTCCAGCGGGGCCCGCTGGCCACCCAGTTCAGCACCGTGGACCGGCTCGGCGGATTCCGGGGCGGCGGGTTCAACGCCACGCTCAACTTCTCGCTCCAGCGCGCGCGGCCGTCCGCCGGCACCGACCCGGCGCCGGCCGGCGCGACGAACTCCATGATGAGCGGCTCGGTGCGCTTCACGCCGACGCGGCACTGGTCGGTGTCGTGGCAGACCTCGTACAACTTCACCCAGGGCACCTTCGCCGACCACGTGGTGCGGCTCGACCGCGACCTGCACGACTGGCGCGCGACGTTCACCTTCATCCGCAGTCCCAACGGCAACTTCCTGTTCAACTTCTACATCGAGCTCATCGCCGAGCCGGACCTGAAGTTCGCGTACGACCAGCGCAACGTGCGCTGACCAACCCGGGATCATCGACTGTCCCCGGGAGTGGACAGTCACCGGGCCGTCGCCCTCCTGTGGGTGTGACCGTAACCCATTGTATGACAAGTACTTATCGTGCCAGCGGCCGACGCGGCACGGGGCCTGCTTTCTGAGCATGCGCGAACCTCTCTTTCGGAGCTCGACAATGCGCAGGACCCTGGTTCCCTCGCTCGCCGGCCTCGCCCTCGTCCTCGCGACGAGCGCGTGCACCGAGACCATCGGCCTGGTGGACGACGCGCCCGAGGCGCCCACCGGCCTGCTGTACGATCTCGAGCCCTCGGGCGATCCGCTCGCCCCGCGCGGCATCGTGCTGCGCTGGAACGCCGTCGCCTCGGCGAACCTCGGCGTCTACCGGGTCTATTCGCGCGGTTCGACCGGCGGGTCCTTCGCGCTGCGCGGCAGCACCACCAGCACGAGTTTCCACGACGCGGGCCAGCCGCACCTGGAGTACTACGTCACGGCCGAGTCGGTGAACGGCAACGAGTCGCCCGCGTCGGCCGTGGTGCTCGTGGACGAGCGCCTGCGCCTGCCGCGTCCGGCGACGCTGACGAGCATCTCGCTCAGCACCGCGCTGCACCTGCAGTGGAGCGACAACGCCTTCCGGGCCGATCCGTCCGGCTTCGCGCACTACCGCGTGTACAGCGCGTCGTACGACCTGGACAACAACGTCTGCGGCACGTCGTGGTCGCTCGAAGGCACCACGGTGGCGAGCAGCTTCCTCGCGGCGAACCTCACCAACGGCCGGCCCCGCTGTTTCGGCGTCTCGGCCGTGTCCGTCGAGGGCTTCGAGAGCCTGTGGTCCCCGCTGCGTTACGACACGCCGCGTCCCGACGGGCGCAACGTGATCGTCTTCACGCAGACCGCCGACCCGGCGCGCAGCGGCTTCCGGTTCTTCCTGGACGCCAACAACGACGGGCTGGCCGGCCCGCTGGAACTGGGCCTCGTCGGCCCGGCCTCCGGGAGCAACCTCGACTTCACGCTGACCCGGGACGCGTCCGGCAACCTGTTCCTGACCCCGCAGCGCACCGGCACGACGGTCACCGCGTACGGCACCGGGCCGATCGCCGACCTGACGAGCATCGACATCGCGCCGGTGGGCGGCTATGCCCGCACCGCGCTCCAGGCCGTCGCGATGCGCGGCTACGTCTTCCAGATGAACGAGGGCGACGGCTTCTTCCGGTACGGCGGCCTGCGGGTGACGGCGACCGGCACCGACTACGTGATCTTCGACTGGTCCTACCAGACGGACCCCGGCAACCCCGA
>CAZJZC010000275.1:0-3082 GCA_964550365.1 uncultured Gemmatimonadales bacterium
TGTCGCTCTACAACGAGAGCCCGGCCGGCGCGGTGATGCCGACGCCGATGATCGGCATGATCGGGGTCCTCGACGACGTGTCGCGGCGGGTGGCGGCCGGCTTCCGCGCGGCGGGCGACGTCATCCTGGTGCTGGGCGCCAGCCGCGGCGCGCTGGGCGGCTCGCAGTACCTCAGCCTCGCGGCCGGCGAGACCTTCGGCGCGCCCCCGCGCGTGGACCTCGATGCCGAGCGGCGCCTGGTGGACCTGCTGGTCGAGGCCGCCGCCGCGTCCCTGCTCCGATCGGCGCACGACGTGTCCGACGGCGGCCTGGCCGTCGCGCTGGTCGAGAGCGCCCTCGGCGCCCCGGCGCCGTGCGGCTTCACCGCCGACCTGACGGCGCTGGCGCCCGGCCTCGGCGCCGCCGCCCTGCTCTTCGGCGAGGACCAGGCGCGGGCGGTGGTCAGCACGCTCCCGGCGCAGGCCGACGCGCTGAGCGCGCTCGCCGAGCGGCACGGGGTGCCGTGCCGGGTGGTCGGCGCCGTCGGCGAGCGCGGCGGAGCGGCACGCCTGGTGCTGGACGGACGCACGATCGAGCGACCCATCGCGCGCCTGGCCGAGGTCCACGACCAGGCCATCCCCCGGCGCATGGGCGCCGGCGCGGCGCGGGCGGCGGGAGCCTAGCATGTGCGGCGTCTTCGGCATCGCCAATCATCCGGAGGCGGCCCGCCTGACGTACCTGGGCCTCTACGCCCTCCAGCACCGGGGCCAGGAGGCCGCCGGCATCGTCTCGCTCGACGACGCCGGCGTGGCCCGCACGCACCGCGGCACCGGCCTGGTCTCCGACGTGTTCAGCGAGGAGATCATCGCATCGCTCGAGGGCGACACCGCCATCGGCCACACCCGCTACAGCACGGCGGGCTCCAGCGTCCTGGTGAATTCCCAGCCGATCCTGGTCCGGTACCGTCACGGCACCCTCGCCGTGGCGCACAACGGCAACCTGACCAATCATGCCGCCCTGCGGCGCGAGCTGGTCGCGGCCGGCAGCCTGTTCCAGAGCACGATGGACACCGAGGCCATCGTGCACCTCATCGCCCGCTCCGACCACGCGGCGCCCGAGGCCCAGCTGCGCCAGGCCCTCCGGCGCCTCGAGGGCGCCTACAGCCTGCTGGTCGCCGTGGGCCGCGTGATCTACGCGGTCGTGGACCCGCGCGGCTTCCGCCCGCTGCTGCTGGGGAAGGTCGGCGACGCGCCGGTCCTGGCCTCGGAGAGCTGCGCCCTCGACATCGTCGGCGCCCGGTTCACCTGCGAGCTGGAGCCGGGCAGCGTGGTCCGCATCGAGGGCCCCGCCGTCGACTACCTGGACCCCCTGCCGCCCCTGCCGCCCCGGCGCTGCGTCTTCGAGCTGGTCTACTTCTCGCGCCCCGACTCGTTCATCTTCGGCGAGAGCGTGGACCAGTACCGGCGGGCGCTCGGCCGCCGCCTGGCCGAGGAGCACCCGTCGCCCGGGGCCGCCTGCGTGTTCTCCGTGCCCGACTCATCCAACGCCGCGGCCCTCGGCTACAGCGAGCAGTCCGGTATCCGCCTGGAGTACGCCCTGATCCGCAACCACTATGTCGGCCGCACCTTCATCCACCCGGTGCAGGCCGGCCGGGATGCCAAGGTCCGCATCAAGTACAACGTGGTGCGCGAGAAGGTCGCCGGACGCAGCGTGGTGGTCGTCGACGATTCGATCGTCCGCGGGACCACCAGCCGGGGCCTGGTGCGCATGCTGCGCGAGGCCGGCGCGCGCGAGGTCCATTTCCGGGTCGCGTCGCCGCCCACCGTCGGGCCCTGCTACTACGGCATCGACACGCCCACGCGCGAGGAGCTGATCGCCGCCAACCAGCCGGTCGAGGGCATCCGCCGGTACCTCGAGGTGGACAGCCTCGGCTACCTGTCGCGCGAGGGCATGCTGCGGGCCAGCGCCGGCGACCCGGGCCGCTTCTGCGACGCCTGCTTCTCCGGCGACTACCCCACCGAACTCCCCGACGACGCGGCGAAGCTGCGTTTCGACGACCCCGCCGTCGCCACGGCACGGTAACCCATGGCCCGCAGCGTCTACTTCTTCGGCGGCGGTCGCGCCGACGGCACGGCCGACATGAAGGCCACGCTCGGCGGCAAGGGCGCCGGCCTGGCCGAGATGACCAATCTCGGCGTCCCGGTCCCTCCGGGCTTCACGATCAGCGCCGAGCTGTGCATCGAGTACATCAAGAAGCGCACCTATCCGCCGGCCCTGCGCCAGGACGTGGCCGCCAACATGCAGCGGGTGGAGGAGCTGCTGGGACGGACGTTCGGCTCCACGACGCGGCCCCTGCTGGTCTCGGTCCGCTCGGGCGCCGCCGTGTCGATGCCGGGCATGATGGACACCATCCTCAACCTCGGCCTCAACGACGCGGTGGCCGAGGCGCTCGCCGCCGAGACCGGCAATCCGACCTTCGCCTACGACGCCTACCGCCGCTTCGTCGCCATGTACGGCGACGTGGTGATGGGCCTGAAGGGCGCCCGCAGCCCCTTCGAACCGCTGCTCCACGCGCGGAAGGCCGCCCGCGGCGTCAGCCGGGACATCGACCTGCCGCCCGGGGACCTCAGGGACCTGGTCGGGGCCTACAAGGCCGCGATCCGGCAGCAGACCGGTTCGGACTTCCCCGAGGAGCCGGACGACCAGCTCTGGGGCGCCATCGAGGCGGTGTGGCGCTCCTGGCTCGGCGACCGCGCGGTGCAGTACCGGCTGCTCCACGCGATCCCCGAGACGCTGGGCACCGCGGTCAACGTCGTGGCCATGGTCTACGGCAACCTGGGGGACGACTCGGGCACCGGCGTGGCGTTCACCCGCAACCCGTCCACCGGCGAGCGCGAGTTCTTCGGCGAATACCTGGTCAACGCCCAGGGGGAGGACGTGGTCGCCGGGATCCGCGATCCGGAGCCGATCAGCGCCATGGCGCGCCGCCTCCCGGAGGCCTACGCCCAGCTGCTGGAGACCAAGGAGCGGCTGGAGCGCCACTACCGCGACATGCAGGACATCGAGTTCACGGTCGAGCGCGGCAAGCTCTACCTGCTCCAGA
>CAZJZC010000276.1:0-3061 GCA_964550365.1 uncultured Gemmatimonadales bacterium
TGGCGCCGCCCGCCGCGCTTTCGCCGGCCGCTCCCGTCGCGGCGCCGCCCCGCCGCCGGCATCGCCGGCCCGCCACGCTGGTGCTGGCGGCGCTGGTGCTGGTGGCGCTGGCGCTGGCGGCGGCCGCGGCGGGCCGCCAGGCCCTCCGCATGCGCGCGCAGTTCCGCTGGGCGAGCGCCGGGTCCGGTCTGATCGAGCTGTATCGCGGGGCGGCCGACGCGCTGGACGAGGTCGGCCGGCGTTTCGCCGCCGGGGACTCGACCGGCGAGCAGACGCTGAGCGCCCGGGAGGACCGCCTCGCCGAGGCCGCCGCCCTGGCCGACGACCGATTCGGATCCGCGCTCGACGACGTGGAGCGCTGGCCCGATTCGCTCCAGGCGGCCGTCGCGGCGGCGCGCCGCCGCATGCTCGGCGCCGGCGTGAGCGGCGGCCGGGCGGGCCTGCGGCAGAGCGACGTCGAAGGCTGCCGGCTCGCCGCCGGCGCCGGCGCGCTGACGCTCGAGGACGGCGCCAGCCGCGACAACTGCTGGTTCGCGGTCACCGGCGTGCTGGCGGCGGCGCCGCCGCTGGAGTACTTCGCGCAGTTCAGCGTGCGGCCGCCGCTTCGACCCGACGCGGGCATCGGCCTGGCCTGGTGCGTGCGGGCCGCCGACTGCCGGGTGATCTTCCTGTGGTCGGACAATGCCGTCGTCTGGGGCGCGCACCAGCCGCGCACCGGACTCCGGGCGCTCCAGGCCGGCCCGCGCGTGGCGCTGGAGGGCGGCCCGCACCGACTGCGGGTCCGGCTCCAGGACGGCGTCCTGACGGTGCGCCTGGACGGGCGGCTGGTCCTCACCCGACCCGCGAGCCGCGAGGCCGAGTTCCTCGAGCGTCCGGGTTCGGTCCACGTCATCATCCAGAACGCCGCCGCCGAGCTCGGGTCGCTCGAGCCGGTCGGCGTGGTGGGAACGCGGCGCGCCCAGTGAGCGCCAGGAGGACGGTCGTGCGACGCACCCTGATGGCCCTGCTGGTGGCGACCCTGGTCCCCGCGCTCGCGGCCCGCGCCCAGGACCTGAGCGCCGAGGAGCGGCGGATGCTGCGCGCCGTGGACGCCGGCGTGGGCGACGCGCTGGTCCTGCTCGAGCGCGCCGTCAACATCAACAGCGGCACCATGAACTTCGCAGGGGTGCGGGAGGTGGGCCGGCTGTTCGCCGGCGAGTTCGAGCGGCTCGGGTTCGCCGTCCGCTGGGTGGACGGCGCGCCGTGGGGCCGGGCCGGGCACCTGGTGGCCGAGCGTCGCGGGCGGGGGACGGGACCCCGGCTGCTGCTCATCGGGCACCTGGACACCGTGTTCGAACCCGACGCGCCGTTTCAGCGCTGGGAGCGGCTGAGCGACTCCACGGCCCGCGGACCGGGTGCCACCGACATGAAGGGCGGCACCGTGGTCATGCTGCTGGCCCTGCGCGCCCTGGCGGCCGCCGGCGTGCTCGACCAGCTCCAGGTCACGGTGGTGCTGACGGGCGACGAGGAGAACGCCGGCGAGCCGATCCCGCTGGCCCGGCGCGACCTCGTCGCGGCGGCCGAATGGGCGGACATCGCCATCGGGTTCGAGGACGGCGACGGCGACCCCCGTACGGCCGTGGTCGGCCGCCGCGGCTCGAGCGGCTGGCTGCTGCGCACCTCGGGGCGCCCCGCGCATTCCTCGCAGATCTTCCGGCCCGACGTGGGCAGCGGCGCCATCTTCGAGGCGGCGCGCATCCTGACGGCGTTCCACGACTCGCTGGCCGGCGAGCCCAACCTGACGTTCAACCCCGGCGCGGTGGTGGGCGGCACGGCGGTGACGTTCGACGGCGCCCGGAGCCGCGGGACGGCCTTCGGCAAGAGCAACGTGGTGGCCGAGAGCGCGGTGGTGGCCGGCGACCTCCGGGCGCTGACGCCCGACCAGCTGGCGCGCACCCGGGCGACCATGCTGCGGATCGTCGCGCGGCATCGTCCCCTGACCGGGGCCCGCATCGAGTTCGAGGACCGGTACCCGCCGCTGGCGCCGACCGACGGCAATCGCCGCCTGCTGGCGCTGTTCGACCAGGCGAGCCGGGACACCGGCGGCGGGCCCGTGAGCGCGGTGGACCCGGCCCGGGCCGGGGCGGCGGACATCTCCTTCACCGCCGGCCTGATCGACATGGCGCTCGACGGCGTCGGGCTGATGGGGACCGGCGGCCACACGGTGCACGAGACCGCCGATCTCAGGAGCCTGCCGGTCCAGGCGAAACGCGTCGCCGTCCTCCTGGCGCGGCTGCGAGGCGCGCGGCCGGGCACCTAGGCCCTCCGCCGGACGCCGGGAACCCAGCGGGCCCGCCAGGTGCGGGCCCGTTGCGCCGGTCGGGCATATTAGTTATACTCCCAACCATATCGAACAGGAGCCGGAGCATTGGAGGGCACCATGGCACCGCATGTGGCATCGGTGCTGGACTCGCTGCGGCGCGTGGTACGCTCGTTCCGCGCGGCGGGCCAGGCGACCGAACGGTCGCTCGGCATCAGCGGCGCCCAGCACTACGTGATGGAGCGGCTGGCGGAAGGTCCCGCCGCGTCGCTCAACGAGCTGGCCGCGCGCACCCTGACGCACAAGAGCTCGGTCTCGGTGGTGGTCAGCCGGCTGGTGGAGCGCGGGTTCGTCCAGCGCACCGCCTCGGCGGCCGACGGCCGGCGCCGGCTGCTGGCGCTGACGCCCGCCGGGCGTCGCGCCCTGGCGAAGGCGCCGGGGTCGGCCCAGACGCGCATGATCCAGGCGCTGACGAGACTGCCGGAGGAGGACCTGATGCGGTTCGCCGCGATGTTCGCCCGGGTCACCGCCGAACTCGGCGCGCACCGGCTCGCCCCGAGCATGATGTTCGAACACGAGGGCGTCGCCGCACCGCGGCCGCGCCGCAGACCAATCCGCACCCGAAGGAGGATCCGATGAGACGCATCATGAACACGGTCGCCGGCATGGCGGCCCTGGGTCTGGCCGCGGCCTGCAGCCGCGCGCCCCAGCCGGCGCAGACCGCCCCGGCCCCGGCGGCGGCCGCTGCCGCCCAGCGCACCG
>CAZJZC010000277.1:0-3059 GCA_964550365.1 uncultured Gemmatimonadales bacterium
CGGCGTCTGGCGCGGCGCGGGCGGCGGCGCCGGCGGCGTGACGGGCGCCTGGGCGGCCGGTGCCGCGGCTGGCGCCGAGGGCCGGGCGCCGTCGCTGGCCACCGGGAACACCGCGCGGCAGACCGAGCAGCGCGCGCGCACCCCGCCCGCGGGCACCTTGGCCGGGTCGATGCGATAGATGGTCTGACAGGTCGGACAGGTCGCGTTCATCTGCTTCAGCGTTCCTCGGTCGCCATGGGGTCGTGGCGGCGGTCGATGACGTAGACGGAGCCCGGCAGGGTCTTGGCGTAGCTCTTCATCTCGGTGGCCAGTTCGCTGACCTGCGCGGGATGCGTGAAGTGCCGGCGCTCGTTGGTGACGATCCCGATGGACAGGGTCATGAAGGGCACCTTGTGCAGCTGGCCGCGGCGGTCCTTGCCGAAGAAGTACCCGGCCCGGCGGTCGGCCTCGCTGTACTGCAGGGGCATCAGCTGGTCGAACACCTGGACGATCTCGCCGCAGCAGGCGTCGGTCATGCTCATCGGCAGGACGCAGATGAAGTCGTCGCCGCCGATATGGCCCACGAACCCATCGTGCGCGCACAGGCCCTTGACCACGTCGTGGAGGATGCGGGACAGGATGAGGATGACGCGGTCGCCGTCATTGTAGGAGTAGCGGTCGTTGTACTCCTTGAAGTGGTCCAGGTCGGCGTAGCAGACGGCGAACAGGCCCCCCTCGTCCATCCGCCGCTTGATCTCGCGCTCGATCTCGCTGGTGCCCGGCAGGCGGGTCGAGGGATGGACGCTGACGTTGCGCTCGGTGCGCAGCAGCAGCACGTCCAGCCGGGACCGCTGTTCCTCGGGGTCGAAGACCGGGGTGATGACCTCGTCGGCGCCGGCCCGGAACGCCTCGTGGACGCGGGGCTCGACGTGGGCGTCCTCGACGAAGGCGATCGGCACGATGGCCGAGTAGGGGTCTTCCTTGAGCCGCCGGGTCAGCGCCAGCCCGTGGGAGTGGTCGCCGTTCCCGTCGACCAGGACCATCGCCGGCAGGGTGCGGAGCGTCATCGCTTCGATCTGGGCGGCGTCACCGACCGCCACGGACGGAAACCCCTTCCCCGCCAGCCAGGCGGCGATGAGGGGCGGCAGAGGTCGCCCGGACGGCGAGAAGAAGATGACGTTCGGCCGTGTTCGCACCAGGTGTCCTTCCTCGCAAAGTGCGAGAGCACGGCAAGTTAGGACATGTCGGCTGGGGTGTCAATTTTTGACCCGGAACTCCGCCCGCCAGTGGATGACCAGGGCGTCCGGCGCCGCCCGGAAGCCCACCCTGGGCACGGCGGGGGGCCGCCGGCCGCGTTCGCTCAGCAGGGCGTCGATGGCGCTGGCCAGGTGGTTCAGCACCAGGGCGCCCAGGATGTTGGTCCGTTGGCGGTAGGCGTCGTCGCTGGCCCGGATGGTGCCCCGGAAGACGTCCTGCTCCAGCCGGGCGTCGCGCCAGCTCCAGCGGAACTCGTCGGTCGCCGCACGTTCCCGGTAGAAGGCCAGGGCCGCCAGGTACTGGGGGGAATCGGGAGCGGGGAGGGAGTCGGGCCGCGCGAAGAAGGTCCGTCGCGCCAGGGCCCAGACCGACCCGTTGAAGGTCGCCGTGTCGGGCTCGGGCAGGAACCCCGGTCCGGGGTCCAGGTCGAACACCCCGCTCTCGACGTACTTCTCCATGGTCTCGTAGTACTCGAACGGGCCGTCGCGTCGTGACGCCGTGAAGGATCGCCGGGCGACGTTGAAGGCGATGTCGCGGTACTGCCGCGCCTCGTCGTCGCCCTTGCGGTCGAGCTGGACCGCCCGCGCGACCAGCCAGACCTCGAGCGCCACGTAGATCAGGCCGCGCGCGCGACCGCTGATGAGCTGACCGCTGCCCGGGACGATCAGCGACGCGACCGGCGGCAGCCAGGCCGCTCTCGCCGGCGCCGCGCCCCCCTGCCCCCGGGCTCCGGCATCGCACCCGTGCGCCAGGCCGGCCGTGGCCGCCGCGGGGAGCAGGCACGCGGGCGGGCGGAGCGTCGGCGCCGCCTCGCCCAGGCGCTGGGCACCGGCGGCTCCCGGCCAGGCCGCCCCGAGCCCCAGGGCCAGCGCCGCGGCCGCTCCGCGCGCCCGCATCACAGCGCGATCCGCAGGGAGACGTGCACCGGTTCGCGCTCGCCGATGGCGTCGGCCACGTAGAAGGTCCGGGCGATGTCCATGCCGAACCGGCCGGTGCTGAGCCCCAGGCCGAGGCTCGGTCCGCGCGCCTGCCCGTCGATGAAGGCGTAGCCGGCGCGCAGGCGCACCAGGTCGCCGACGCCTGCCTCGATGCCGATCAGCGGCGCCAGCGTGGCGTTGCTCCGGCCGATGGCGCTCTGGAGATCGAGCATCACCCGCACGTCGATCCCCTCCACGCCGGCCGGCGGCCGCGCGACCTCGGCCTCGAAGCCGATCACCAGGCGCGTCGGCAGGGGGTCGGCCTGCGCCTGGTTGTTCACCTGGAGCTTGAATCCCACGTTGCGCACGGCGGCGCCGACGGTGACCGGGACGCCGCGCAGGGTGTAGCGCACGCCCAGGTCGAGCGCGTGGGTGGTGCCGACGGCCACCGGGATCCCGGTACAGTCGCCCGAACAGTCCACCCGGAACTGGACCAGCTTGTAGGCGATGCCGGCGCTCACGCCGAAGACGATGTCGGTGGCGAACGCCGCGCTCAGCGCCACGTTGCGCGACACGATGCGGCCGACGGGCGGCTGGCCGGGGCCCAGCACCACGTCGAGTTCGCCGTAGTCAACCAGGTAGGCGGCCAGCGCGAAGGTGCCGAAGCCCTGGGCGGGCACGGCCACGGCGATCGCGGTGCCGCTCCCGAAGAAGGCCGAGTAGTAGTGGATCGCCAGCTCGGACGCCTTGACCGCGTCGAGCCCGGCGGGGTTCCAGTAGAGCGCCTCGGTACTGCCGCCGGCCGCGACGGAGGCCTGGCCCAGGGCGGTGGCGCGGGCGCCGACGGGGAGCAGCAGGAACGCCCCGCCCTCGACCGTCGGCGTGGTCTGGGCCGGGGCGTCGGCT
>CAZJZC010000278.1:0-3049 GCA_964550365.1 uncultured Gemmatimonadales bacterium
TCCGGCGGCCACGTGCGCCCCGGGTTCGAAGGCGGCCAGATGCCGCTCATCCGGCGCGTCCCCAAGCGCGGGTTCACCAACCCGTTCAAGCAGACCGCGCAGGTCGTGAACCTCCCGGCGCTCGGCGCGTTCGCCGGCGGCGAGGTGACGGCCGAGAAGCTCGAAGGCGCGGGCCTGGTGCAGCACGCGGACCGCGTCATCAAGATCCTCGGTGACGGCGACGCGCCGCGCGGACTCGTGGTGAAGGGCCTGAAGGTCTCGGCGGCCGCCAGGGCGAAGATCGAGGCGGCGGGCGGCCGGGTCGAGGCGTAGCCCGTGAGCGCACCCGCTCTTCCCACGATCACGAAGCTGCCGCAGGAGCTCAAGGAGAAGATCCTCTTCACCTTGCTGGCCCTGTTCATCTACCGCCTCGGCGCCCACATCACGGTGCCGGGCGTCAATGCGCAGGCCACCCTCGACTTCTTCCGCAACCAGACGCAGACGCTGTTCGGCGTCTACAACCTGTTCGTGGGCGGCGGCCTGTCGCGCGCCACGGTGTTCTCGCTCGGCATCATGCCGTACATCTCGGCCAGCATCTTCTTCCAGATCATGGGCGCCGTGTTCCCGACCGTGGAACGGCTCCAGAAGGAGGAGGAAGGCCGCAAGAAGATCAACCAGTGGACCCGGTACCTGACCATCGCGCTGGCCGGCGCGCAGGCCTGGGGCGTGACGCTGTTCCTCGAGCAGCTCCAGGGCGCGGTCGCCGAGCCCGGGTTCGCGTTCAAGCTGCAGACGGCGTTCTTCCTCACCACCGGCGCCGTGTTCATCATGTGGCTCGGCGAGCAGATCACCGAGCGCGGCCTCGGCAACGGCATGAGCCTCCTGATCTTCTTCTCGATCGTCGAGCGCTTCCTGCCGACCGTGATCCAGATCCCGGAGTACGTCCGCACCGAGGCCATCACGCTCCCGCGGCTGGCCGTGTTCACGGCCCTGCTGCTGGCCGTGGTCTGGGTGACCGTGGCCATCGTCATCGCGGCGCGGCGCATCCCCATCCAGATCCCGCGCAAGGTCATGGGCCGGGGGCGCATCCGCGAGGGACAGAAGTCCTTCATCCCGCTGCGCCTGCTGACGGCCAACGTGATGCCCATCATCTTCGCCCAGTCCATCATCATCGTGCCCGGCACCCTGGCCCAGTTCTCGAACTCGGCCTGGATGCGCGAGACGTCGCAGGCCTTCCAGCCCGGCACCGGCCTGTACTACTTCACCTACTCGCTGCTGATCCTGTTCTTCACGTACTTCTACACCGCCATCGTGTTCAACCCGGTGGACCTGTCGGAGAACCTGAAGAAGCAGGGCGGCTTCGTGCCGGGCGTGAAGCCGGGCCAGAAGACGGCCGACTACATCGACCACGTGCTCTCGCGCATCACCCTGCCGGGCGCCGTGTTCCTGACGATCGTCGCGGTCCTGCCGCAGATCGTCTCGGACTACCTCAAGGTGCCGTTCTTCCTCGGCGGCACGTCGCTGCTCATCGTCGTCGGCGTGGCCCTCGACACCGTGCAGCAGCTGCAGCAGCACCTCATCCTGCGGCAGTACGACAGCTTCATGAAGCAGGGCCGGGTCCGGTTCCGGGGACGCCAGCGCCTGATGTAGCGGGCGCGGGGACCGGCCGATGCGGGACAGGGTGACGGAGCCGCGCGCTGCCGTCACCTTGTCGCGTCGGGCCCGGAGGCGCGTTACCTTCCGCGCAGGGAGACACCCATGACCAACATCATGATCCTCGGCGCCCCCGGATCGGGGAAGGGCACCCAGGGCAAGCTCCTGGCCGCCCACCTCGGCATCCCGCAGGTCTCGACGGGCGACCTCCTGCGCCGGGCCGTCAAGGACGGTACGCCGCTCGGCCGGAAGGCGCAGGGCTACATGGACCAGGGCCTGCTGGTGCCCGACGACGTCATCTTCGGCCTGATCGGCGAGATCCTCGACTCGCCGGCGGCCGCCGGCGGCGTCCTCATGGACGGCTTCCCGCGCACCATCCCCCAGGCCGAAGCGGTGGACCGGATGCTGAAGGCCAAGGGCGCCAGGGTGGACCGCGTCCTGCTGCTCGACGTGGACCAGGACGAACTGGTCCAGCGGCTGCTGGCGCGCGCCGCGAAGGAGGGGCGGGCCGACGACAACCTCGAGTCCATCCGCCAGCGGCTGGTGGTGTTCGGCGAGCAGACGGCGCCGCTGATCGCCTTCTACGAGGGCCGCGGCATCGTCCGGAAGGTGCCCGGCACCGGCGACATCGACGCCATCGCCGTGCGGATGCGGGCTGCCGCGGCGTGATCACGCTGAAGTCGGCGCGCGAACTCGACACCATGGCGCGGGCCGGCCGCATCGTGGCGGAGACGCTGGCGCTGGTGCGGCGCGAGACCGCGCCCGGCGTCACCACGGCGGACCTCGACCGGGCGGCGGAGGCCTACATCCGCTCGCATGTCGGCGCCACGCCGTCGTTCAAGGGCCTGTACGGCTTCCCGGCCACCCTCTGCACCTCCATCAACCACGAGGTGGTCCACGGCATCCCGTCGAAGCGGCGGGCGCTGAAGGACGGCGACGTGGTGAGCGTGGACGTGGGCGTCTGCGTCGGCGGCCTGCATGCCGACAGCGCCGTCACGATCCCGGTCGGCGACATCGCGCCGGCCACCCAGCGGCTCCTCGACGTCACCCAGGCCGCGCTCGCGGCGGCCATCGGGGTGGTGCGCGCCGGCGCCCAGGTCGGCGACATCGGCCACGCGGTGCAGTCGGTGGCCGAGGCGGCCGGCTTCACGGTGGTGCGCGAACTGGTGGGGCACGGCATCGGCAGCCAGTTCCACGAGGAGCCGCAGATCCCCAACTTCGGCCGCCCCGGCACCGGCCCCCGCCTCGCGGCGGGCATGACCATCGCCATCGAACCGATGATCAACGCCGGCCGCGCCGACGTCCGCACCCTCGGCGACCGCTGGACCGTCGTCACGGCCGACGGCAGGCTCTCGGCGCACTTCGAGCACACGGTGGCGGTGACGGACGACGGGGCGCGGGTGCTGACGATGGCGGA
>CAZJZC010000279.1:0-3019 GCA_964550365.1 uncultured Gemmatimonadales bacterium
AGAGCCGCTCCTCCGCGTCGCTGGCGGTCCCGCGCGCCCTCCGCGACGGCTGGGGAATGAAGGCGCTCACGGACACGGCAATCATCACCGCCGACGAAGCCGCCGGCATCCAGAAGGACGCACCCGAGTGGGTCGCCACGGCGGTCGTCTCCCTGGGCAGGCCGCAGGACCGCGTCGCCGCCGCCATGGCGAAGGCCGCCCACGTCCCCGTGGCCGACCTCGGCCGGGCCGAGTCCGCCGCTCTCCAGTTCGTGCCCGAGCTGCTGGCGCGGCGCCACGTGGCGCTACCGGTGTTCGTCACCAACAGGACCATCCGCGTCGCCACTGCCAACCCGCTCGACAACGATGCCGAACAGGCCATCGCGTTCGTGGCGAGCCGCCAGGTGGAGTTCGTCTACGCCCTCCCCGGTGCGCTGGCCGAGAAGATCGAGGAAGCGTTCCGCCCGGAACGCTCCATCGAACGGCTGGTGAGCGGCCTCGGCGAACAGGCGATGCTTGAAACCGTGGACGAGCGCCGCACCGAACTCGAGGCGCCGACCGCTGTGGAGGCGCCGGCGGCCATGCTGGTCGACGCCACCATCGCCGACGCCGTGCGCGAGCGCGCCAGCGACATCCACTTCGAACCCGGCGACCAGGGCCTGGCCGTCCGCTACCGTGTGGACGGCGTTCTCCGCGAGGTCATGCGCGTTCCCCGCACGGCCTCGGCGGCCGTGGTCCGCCGCATCAAGGTGACGGCCAAGCTCGACATCTCCGACCCGCTGCGGCCGCACGACGGGCGGGCGGCGGCCCGGGTCGACGGCAGCGTCTGGGACTTGCGGGTCTCGACGGTGCCGATCGCCCGGCTGGGAGAGAAGGTCGTGATCCGCCTGCTCGACCCGAGCAGCACCCACCTCAAGCTCGACAGCATGGGGCTGCTGGCCGACGAGCGTGCCCAGTTCCAGGCCCTCCTCGGCCTGCGCGAAGGCATCGTCCTGGTGACGGGACCGACCGGCAGCGGAAAGACGTCCACCCTGTACGCCGCCCTCGACCAGGTGCGGACGCCGGGCATCAACGTCGTGACCGTCGAAGACCCCGTCGAGTACCGCCTCGAGGGCGTCAACCAGATCGAGGTGAACGCCAAGCAGAACTTCACCTTCGCGGCGGCGCTGCGCTCCGTGCTGCGCCAGGACCCCGACGTGGTGCTGCTCGGCGAGATCCGCGACAAGGAGACGGCCGAGACGGCGTGGCAGGCAGCGCTCTCGGGTCATTTCGTGCTCTCGACCCTGCACACCAACGACGCCGCCGCGTCGGTCATGCGGTTGCGCGACATCGGCATCGACGCCTACAAGGTCGCCGCGGCACTCAAGGGCGTGGTAGCGCAGCGCCTGTTGCGCGCCCTGTGCCCGCATTGTGCCCAGGACGGGTCGGTCGATTCATTGCCCGAGCACGCCCGCCCGCCACGGAACTTCTCCACGGGACCGGTGCGCATCCGCGAGGCCCGCGGCTGCGACAAGTGCGGGTTCACGGGCTACCGCGGCCGGTTCGCCGCAGTCGAGATCCTGCCGGTGGACGCGGTCGTCGCCGAACAGATCGCTGCGGGGGCCACCACCGACAAGTTGATACAGGCCGGTCGCCAGCGCGGCATGCTCACGCTCTGGGAGGCCGGCCTGCGCCGTGTCTGGCTCGGCGACACCGGGTTCGAGGAGCTGGTCCGGGTGGTCGGCGAGCCAGCCGCGCCGGAGCACACCGCGCCCGGGGACGCCGCGCCGTCCGGTGCCGCCACCGAGCCGGCCAGGGAGACCTCGGGCGAGAATCCGCTGGTCCTCATCGCCGACGACGACGACGGCACCCGGCTGCTTGCCGCCACGGCCCTGGCCGCCGAGGGCTTCCGGACCGTGGAGGCCGAGGACGGGCTGGCGGCGCTCGAGATGGCGCACCGGCTCCAGCCGGCGCTCGTCGTCCTGGACATGATGATGCCGAGGCTCGACGGCTTCGGCGTGCTCGGGGCGCTGCGCTCACGCCTCTCCGGCACGTCCATCCCGATCATCGTGGTCACCGCGAACGACGACGCCGAGACCGAGCGGCGTTGCCTGGAGCTCGGCGCCGCCGACTTCATCGTCAAGCCGGTCCAGCCCGCGGCGCTGGTGTCCCGGGTACGGGCCGTCCTGCGGCGGGCCGCGGCGTCCTGAGCAGCGGCGTGACCACGCTGCTGGTGGTCGAGGACAATCCCGACAGCATGAAGCTGTGCCGAGCCGTGCTCGGTGCGCGCGGCCACCGTGTGGTCGGGTTGCCTGGCGGCGACGGCCTGCTGGAGGTGGTGGCGGCCGAGCAACCGGCCCTGATCCTGCTGGACATCCAGCTGCCAGGCGAAGATGGCTTCCAACTGCTGGCCCGGCTCCGCGCGGCGGGCGACCGACGGCCCGTCGTAGCGCTCACGGCCCACGCCATGGCGGGCGACCGCGAGCGGGCGCTGGCTGCCGGTTTCGACGGCTACCTCACCAAGCCCATCGATGTCGCAACCTTCGGCGCGACGATCGAGGGGTTCCTGCCCTAGCGGTCGTCGGCCTCGTCGGCCGGCTCGGCCTCGCCGGACCGGCCCGGATCGTCGGCCTCGTGAGGCTCGCCTCGGCCGGAGACGGCGGGCGAGAAACCGGCACAGTGCGTGACCGGCAGGCGTGGATACCTCGCGAACCGCGGGTCGACCTCCGACAGGGTGCACCGCAGGAACGTCGACCCGGTCCGCGTCGTGATGACGCGCGCCTGGGCGCACCGGCCGCACAAGCCGGCTGGAGGCGTTGGGAGTCTGGACGAAGGGTTATCGGCAACCATGGTCGTCGGCCGACCGGCCGCCGCTGCGAGGGAGATCGGGACCAGTACCCGGGGTGGGAATCGAACCCACAAGGGGTCGCCCCCCGGGGATTTTAAGTCCCCTGCGTCTGCCAGTTCCGCCACCCGGGTGCGACGCCGAGACGTTGGATTCGGAGAGAGAGCGGGAAACGGGACTCGAACCCGCGACCCCAACCTTGGCAAGGTTGTGCTC
>CAZJZC010000280.1:0-3008 GCA_964550365.1 uncultured Gemmatimonadales bacterium
AGGCAGTGCGGGCCGCCGGCGTTCTCGGCCACGTTGCCGCCGATGGTGCAGGCCGACTGGCTGGAGGGATCCGGCGCGTAGAGCAGGCCGAAGGGCGCGGCGGCCCGCGTCAGCGAGGCGTTCACCACGCCGGGTTCGACGACGGCACGCCGGTTGGCGGCGTCCACCACGACGATGCGAGCCAGCCGCGTCAGCGTGACGAGCACGGCCGGGTCCTCGGCCAGCGCGCCGCCCGAGAGCCCGGTGCCGGCGCCGCGGGCCACGAACGGCACGCCCCGCCGGTGCAGCAGCCGCAGGACCGACGCGACCTCGGCCGCCGAGCCGGGGAGCACGGCCAGCGCCGGCGTCCGGCGGTGCGTCGGCAGGCCGTCGGAGGCGAAGGTCGCCAGCGCGGCCCGGCCGGTGCGCACGTGGCGCGGCCCGACCACGCGGGCCAGGTCCTCGACGAGCGCAGAGCCGGCGGTCATCCACGAAGTATGGACCCGCCGGTGCAGGGGCGACAACGGCCGGCGGCCGGCACGGCGCGCGCCGCGACGCCTCGGCCCGTGGCGCCGCGCCCGCGCCAGGCTAACTTCGAGCCGTGGCCGCCCTCCTGCTGCTGCTCGGGATCGTCCTGCCGCCGGCGCTGTTCCAGGCCCAGGCCCAGGCGCCGGCGGCCGGACTCGAGGTCCGCATCGCCGGCGCGTGGATCGCCTGGCCGCCGGCCGTCCCGGGCGCGGCCGTCGCCCGGCCGGGGATGCTCGAGGCGGCCATCGTGTGGCGCGACAGCGCCGACGGTCTGCGCAGCGGCGACTTCGAGCTGCGGACGCGCGAGGGCAGTCTGCGCAACAGCGTGGCCGTCATCGAACTCGACCCGGCGCGCTTCCGCTTCGCCATCGGCCTGCGGCCGCCCCAGGGACGCCGCACGGCCGCCGGCTGGCTCGGCGCCGACACGACGCTGGTGCTCACGGCGAACACCGGGCTGTTCCGCGAGAACGGCACGCCCCAGGGCCTGGTGTCCATCGGCGGGCGGCGGCACAGCGCCCTGGCGGGCTGGCTCGACGCGGTGGTCGTGCTGGACGGCGACGCCGTGCGCTTCACCGACGTCGCCGGTGCGCGCGACCTGCCGGCCGGCGCGTCGGCGTTCCAGACCCTGCCGTTCCTGGTGCGCGACGGCCGGATGGTGTTCGGCTGGACCAGCGGGCTCAGGCTGTCGCGGACGCACCGCGACCGCCGCATCACCCTGTGCCTTGGCGAGGGGCGGGTGCGGCTGCTGCTCAGCAACTTCGAGGTGTTCGGCGCGACGGCGGGCCGGGTGCCGATCGGCCTCACCATCCCCGAGCAGGCCGCGGTGGCCGCCGGCATCGGGTGCACCGACGCCGTGGCGCTCGACGGCGGCATCAGCGCCCAGATCGCCTACCGGTCGGCGGGCCGCGTGGTGAGCTGGCCCGGCTGGCGACGGGTGCCCTTGATGCTGCTGGTCACGCGGCGATAGGCTTGTAGGGCAGGTACCCCCTCCGGAGGACACATGCAGCCCCGCTCGCTCGTCCTGTGCGCCGTCCTGGTGACGGCCGCCGCCGTCCCCGCTGCCGCCCAAGAATTCAACGCCGTCTGGGGTTCGAGCACCGCCGACGTGTGGGTCGTCGGCGAGAGCGGCCGGATCCTGCGCTCCAGCGCCGGCCGCTGGGCCGCCATGACGTCCGGGGTGACGACCGATCTCCATGGCGTCTGGGGCGCGAGCGCCAGCGACGTGTGGATCGTCGGCTCCGGCGCGACCATCCTGCGCTGGAACGGCACGGCGCTCACGCGCATGGCCTCGCCCGTCGCGCGCGACCTGGTGGCGGTGGGCGGCTGCTCGGCGACCGACGTCTGGGTGATCGCCCAGACGGAGGGGTCGGGAGAGGCGCCGGCCCTGCTGCGCTGGGACGGCCGCCAGTGGATCCAGCAGCCGCTCACGTTCGAGTTCCGCGTCGCGGGCCTGGCGGCGGCGTGCCCGGACCTGCTCGTGGCGGGGGCGGCGTACCACGATCCGCGGCCCGACCAGCGGCGCACCTACGGGGTGCTGCTGCGGCGCCGCGCCGGGACCTGGACGGCGAGCGGCTGGAACGGCCAGGCGGTCACCGACCCCCAGGTGGCCGGCTCGGCGTGGACCACCGTCGCGTACAACGGCGGTACGACCCTGCTCGCCGGCCAGAATGACGCCGGAACGTCCGTCGTCATGGTCGCCGGCCGCATCGGCGGCTGGCGCAGTGTCGGCGCGCCGTCGGTGCCGGAGCGCGACGCCGACCGGATCCACTATGCCGTGGCTGGCGACGGCTCGGCGATCGCGGTCTTCTCGAGCGGCTTCGCCCGCCTGGCCGGCGGGCAGTGGACGGTCACCTCCGGGGAGATCTCCTCGGATGCGCTGATGCCCGCGTCGCGCCAGCGCCAGCTGGAGGAGCTGAGCCGCCGGCTTCAGGCGCAGGCGGCCGCCGGGCAGGGGCCCACGATCGAACAGATGCGCCAGCTCCAGGAGCTCTCGCAGGATGCCCAGCAGATGAGCGAGAACGCCACGGCCCTGACCCAGCGGGCGGCGTCGCTGGCGTACGGGCGGATGCCGGCGGTCTGGGCGCCGGCGACGGGCACGGACTTCATCGTGGCGACCCGCACCGGCCAGGTGTTCCGCGTCAGCGGGACGACCTCCCAGCGCGTCTTCGACATGACCTGCGCGACCTGCGCGCCCGGCGGCGGGGCGGCGGCGCCCGCCGCCCCCGCGCCCGCGCCGGCGCGCCGCTCGAACATCCCCACGCCGACCCGGCGCGTGAAGCCGTAGCCCGACGGGCCGGGCGGAACGCCGCGAGGGCCGGCTCTCCCACGGAGAACCGGCCCTCGTCGCGTCGTGCCCGGCGCCTCAGTCGGCGTCGCTCAGGCGGCGCTCCAGAACCGCATCAGCGCCGCGCCCTCGGGGCAGTCGCGCAGCTTCTCGAAGGCCCGTTCGCGGATCTGCCGGATGCGCTCGCGGGTGACGCCCATGAGCGCGCCGATCTTCT
>CAZJZC010000281.1:0-2985 GCA_964550365.1 uncultured Gemmatimonadales bacterium
TGCCCGACTTCATCCGCCTGGTGGCCGACGTGGCCCGCAACCCCGCCTTCCCGGCGGGCGAACTGGCGCGTCTCAAGGCCAACCGGGTCCGCAACCTCACCGTGCAGCTGCGCTCGCCGGGCGCCCAGACCCAGCAGGCGTTCCGCGCCGCCATGTACGGCGATCACCCCTACGGCCGGCTCTACCCCACGGCCGAGATGATGAACGGCTACACGCTCGAGGACATCCGGGGCTTCTATGCCGCGAACGTCGGCGCGGCACGCGCCCACCTGACCGTCGTGGGCCGGTTCGACGCCCGGGCGGCCGAAGCGGCCATCCGCGACGCCTTCGCCTCGTGGGCCCGCGGCCCCGAGCCGGTGACCAACGTCCCGACGCCGGCGACCCGCCGCGCCATGCGCACCGTGGACCGCCCCGGCGCGCCGCAGTCCACGCTGGCCCTGGGCCTGCCGGTGGCGGACCCCTCCAGCCCCGACTGGGTCCCGCTGGCGGTGACCAACACCCTGCTCGGCGGCTACTTCAGTTCCCGCATCACGGCCAACATCCGCGAGGACAAGGGCTACACCTACTCGCCCTTCAGCAGCATCGGCACCCACTACCGCGACGCCGTCTGGACCCAGAACGCCGACGTCACCACGGCCCAGACGGGCCCCAGTCTGCACGAGATCTTCTACGAGATCGACCGCCTGCGGAACGAAGCGCCGCCGGCCGCCGAACTCGAGGGCGTGCAGAACTACCTGGCCGGCATCTTCGTGCTCCAGAACAGCTCGCGCGGCGGCATCGCCGGTCAGCTGGGGTTCGTGCGGTTCCATGGCCTGAGCCGCGACTACCTGACCAACTACGTGCGCAACGTGTACCGCGTCACGCCGCAGGACGTCCAGCGCATGGCCCAGCAGTACCTCGACCCCTCGCGCATGCTGCTGGTGATCACCGGCGACCTGAACGTCATCCGCGACCAGATCGCGCCCTACGGCAACGCGACGCCCTGAGCACCGACGGCGGTCAGGCCTGACGACGGCAGCCGGCACCAGGCCGGCTGCCGTCGCGTTGCGCCCGGCGGGAGCGCCCGCCGTGGCGGACGGTACCGCCGCGGCGTATATCCAGCGCCATACCCCGAACAACGGACCCGACATGCGCCCGTTCCCCTCGCCGTCCGCCGCGCGCCGCCTCGCGGCCCCGCTCCTCGCCTTCCTGTGCTGCCTGGAGGCGCTCCATCCGACCGCGCTCGCGGCCCAGGCGCCGGCCCGGCTTGTGGCCCGTGCCGCCGAGGCCATGGGCGGAGCCGACGCCCTGCGCGCGCTCGCCAGCACCCGCGTCGAGTTCTACGCCATGGCCTGGGCCCTGGGCCAGTCGGAGACGGCCGAATCGCCGCCCCGCGCGGCGATGACGTCGGGCAGCGTGGTGACCGACTGGCGCGGCATGCGCCGCGCGCGGACGGCCGAGACGCGCGCCGTCACCGGCCAGGTGACGGCCATCCGCCGCGTCACGGCCGGCGGCATCGGCCTGTTCGAGACCGGCGGCCGGCAGACGCCGGACACGCCGGGTCAGGTCGCGACCGCCATGACCATGATGCGCCGGGAGCCCGACCGGCTGGTGCTGGCCGCCCTCGACAACCCCGGCGCCGTGAGCGCCGCCGGCCCGCGCGTGTTCCGCGGCGAGACGCTCGACGGCGCCCGCTACGCCCTCGGCCCCGACACCGTGACGCTCTACTTCGACCGCACCACCGGCCTGCTCACCGTGGTCGAGTCCCTCAGCGACGACCCGATCCTCGGCGACCGGTCGACCGCCGTCATGTACACGCGCTGGCAGCCGGCCGGGGCCATCCGCCTGCCGCGCCAGGTCGACGTCACCGTCAACGGCATGCAGGTCGAACACCTGGTGCTGACGGCGGCCGCCACCGACCTGGCGCTCGATGAATCCGCCTTCGCGATCCCCGACTCGATCGCCGCGCGGGCCGTGCGCGGCCCCGCGCCGGCACCGGTCATCGGTGTCCAGCTGGCGGAACTGGCGCCCGGGGTCTGGCGCGCCGAGGGCGGCTCGCACCATTCCCTGGTGGTCGATCAGGGCGGATCGCTGGTGCTGGTCGAAGCGCCGCAGTCGAGGGTCCGGACCCAGGCCGTGCTCGACACCCTGCGCAGCCGGTTCCCGGCCGCGCGCGTCGCCGTGGCCGTGAACACCCACCACCACTGGGACCACGCCGGCGGCCTCAGGACCGTGATGGCCGCGGGCATCCCGCTGGTGACCCACGCGCGCAACGCCGACTTCGCCCGACGCATCGCGGCGGCCACGAAGACCATCGCGCCCGACGAGCTGTCGCGCCGGCGCCGTGAGCCGGTCCTGCGCCTGTTCACCGACAGCCTGATGATCGGGGCCGGCGAGACGCGGGTGGTGGTCTACGCCATCCCCACCATCCACGGCGAGGGCGTGGCGGCCGCGTGGGTGCCGTCGGCCGGGGTGCTGTTCGCCAGCGACGTGCTGAACCCGGCCGCCACGCTCAGCCCCGTGGGCAGTGCCGAGCTGGTCGCGTTCGCGCGGTCGCGCGGCCTGACCCCGACGCGGTATGCCGGCGGGCACGGCGCCGTGCAGGCCTGGGCCGACGTGGAGCGGGCCGCCGCCGGGGGCCGATGAGGGCCGCCTGGTCGATGGGCCCCGGCGCGCGGTCGTATCGGCGTCGCCGCGGGCCGCCGTGTCGCGCCGACGGCGCGCGACTCAGAGCCGCGGGATGACCGCCGGGTCGATCCCGAACACCGCCGGCTCGGCCGCCACGGCCGAAGCGGCGACGATGCCCACCACGTAGCCGTAGGTCTCCGCGGGGATCCGGTCGCGATGGCGCTCGAGCAGCCGCCAGAAGTTGCGGTCGCGCGGCGTGGGCGGCAGGGAGCGCAGCAGCGCCATCACCCGGGTCTGGCCGGCGTTGTACCCGGCCATCACCAGCAGGCCCGAGCCCTGCGCGTCATCCAGGTACAGGTCGCTCATGTAGGCGATGGC
>CAZJZC010000282.1:0-2976 GCA_964550365.1 uncultured Gemmatimonadales bacterium
ACGTAGCGCACGGCGCGGGCGTTGCGGATGTCGGCCACCGGGTCGGCGTCGAGCACCACGAGGTCGGCGAAGCGGCCGGCCTCGATGGTGCCGAGGTCGCGCGCGCGGCCCATGGCCCGCGCGCCGTTGCTGGTCGCGGCGACCAGCACCTCCATCGGGCTCATGCCGGCCTCCTGCATCGCCTCCATCTCCCACCAGACCGACGGGCCGTGCAGGGTGAGCGGGTTCCCGGCGTCGGTACCCATGGCCACCGTGATGCCGGCGCGGTGCACCAGCGCCAGGTTGGCCATGCCCTGCGCGAGCCGGCGGTCCTGGGCGCCGGCGGTGCCGCCGGGGATGGTATCGGTGGCCCGCGCCCGCGCCACGGTCGACGAGTCGACGCAGTCCAGCGGGTAGTGCGGTTCGAAGCGCCGCGCCCGCACCTGCCGGTAGCCCTCGCCCACCGTGAGCGTCGGCGTGTAGATCACGCCGCGCTGGCGGGCCAGCGCCAGGAACTCGTCGTCCACCGGGGCGCTCATCACGCCGTGCACCAGCAGGTCGGCGCCGGCCCGCACGGCATCCTTGGCTTCCCACAGCCCGGTGGCGTGCACGATCAGCCGCAGGCCCTGCCGCCGGGTCTCCTCGGCGGCCGCGCGCACCACGGCCTTGAGGGCCGTGGTGTCGGCGCCGCCACGCACCACGTACCACACCTTGATGGCGTCGGCGCCGCGCGCGGCGTGGGCCCGGACGGCCGCGCGCGCGGCGGAGTCCGTGGGCAGGTACAGGATCTGCCGGCTGTCGGGCAGATTGAGGATCGGGTGGTCCACGGTCGAGAGCAGGGGGCCGGCCGCCGCGACCCGCGGCGCCTCGAGGTCGCGCTCGGCGCGCGCGCGCAGGCCCCAGCTCCAGGCGTAGCCGCCGACGTCGAAGACCGCCGTGACGCCGGCGCACACGTACGAGCGGAAGAACCGCTCCGGGCGCGCCTCCAGCCCGGCCACGGCGCGCTCGTAGGGGAAGTCGGCGCGACGGTCGAGCGCGTCGGGACGGCCGTCCACCCAGCCGGTCTGGCCGAAGTGGACGTGGGCGTCCACCAGCCCCGGGATGATCCAGCGGCCGGCGAGGTCCATGGTGTCCCGCACCGGCTCGGCGTCCGGCGGCGTCGCGCACGAACCGCGCGGGCCCACGCAGGCGATGCGGCCGCCGCGGACGACCACCACGGCACCGGTCAGGGGCGGCCGGCCGGTCCCGTCCACGACGGTGGCGCCGGCCAGGACCAGCGGCGCCGGCGGCGTCCCGGGCGGGGCGGGGAAGGCGGTGCTCACGGCGATCCTCCAGCCCCGCGGGGTCCGCACGAAGACCCGCTCGCTGGTCCCGTGGGTCGTGACGCCGCGCTGGGTCACGCGGTAGCGATAGGAGCCGTAGACCACGCCGGGGCGTACCGGCACCAGGACCAGGTCGGTCGCGATGAGCGAGTCGGGCCAGGTGGTGTCGCGGACCGCGGCGAACGGCGCGTAGCCCAGTTGCAGGCCGCCGGGGCCGTTGCGCGTGAAGGTCGGCGTGTCGAGGTAGTAGGAGAGGTAGCGCGCGCGGTCGCGGCGGTGGATGGCGTCGATATTGCCGACGAAGACGGCCCGCGCCTCGGCCGTGTCGCTCCTCGCCTGCGCCCGGGCCGGCGCGGGCAGGAGTGCCGCCGCCGCCATCAGGGCCAGCGCCGTCCGGATCATCGGGACGGCTCCGAACGGATGAGATGGAAGTCCGTCTGACGGCGCAGGGCCCAGCGGGCCACGCCGTCGGGGCCGATCATGGCGTCCTCCTCCTGCGAGCTCTTCACCACCTGGCCGCCCCACTCGCGCACCGGCGTGCGCGCCTCGAGCTCGATCGAATACCACATGCTGGCCCACACCGGCACGTCGCCGCGTCCCGGTACGCCCTCCTGCCGGTCCCACAGGCCGATGATCGCCCCGGCCCCGTGGCCGTGGTCGCCGATCGGGTGCGAGTACACCGTCCCGGTCAGACCGGCGGCGCGCATGCGCTCGAGCGAGGCGGCCAGCACCTCGTTGCCGGTGCGCCCGGGCCTGAGTTCGGCCATGACGATGTCCTGGAGGCGGTTGCTGGCCCGCAGGGCCGCCGTGAGCCCTGGCGGCGCGGCCGTCTCGCCCGGCCGCAGGACGTAGGCCATGTGCTGGGTGTCGGTGGTGAGACCCATGGCGCGGACGCCGAAGTCGATGTGGAGCACGTCGCCCGGCAGGATCACCGGGCTGGGCCCCAGGCTCGACGGGTCGGCCACGCCCTGCCGCTGGACGTCCACCGAGGTCTGGAACCAGGTCCCGAGCCCCAGGTCGTTGAGCCGCTGGCGCGTGTACCACACCACGTCGTCGGTCGTCGTGACGCCGGGCCGGATGACCTCGGCCGAGAAGGCGCGGCCGATGATGTCCCAGGCGATCTCCTGGAGGCGGCGGTAGGTGGCCGCCATCTGCGGCGGCCGCAGGGCGATGTACTCCAGCGGCAGCAGCTCGGCGCGCCGCAGGCGCTGGCCCAGAATCGGGCCCAGGGCCTCGCGCAGGCCCTCGTAGTCGGCCACCGAGAGCCCGTCCGAGAACGCGTGGGTGTCCGAGATGTTCATGGCGATGCTCGCCGGGTCACGCGCCTCGAGCACCCGGCGGAGCAGGGCCCACTGGCCGGCGCCCAGCAGTTCGCCGCCGCGCCCGGCGACGGCGGCCGTCTGCACCTGGACCGCGCTGTCGCGCACCGCCTGGAACAGCCCGCCCTGCGAGGTGCCGCCCAGGGCCAGCCGCTCCAGCGGCTGGCCGCGGCCCCGATCGTGGAAGACGTAGATGGTGCGCCGGCGGCAGGCGAACGTCGTGGGCGAGACGATCGCGAAGAACACCGGGTCCTCGTTGTATTCCCGGCAGATCACCAGCCAGGTCTGCACGCCGTGGCGGCGCATCAGCTCCGGCAGGATGCTGTCGAGCCGGACCCGCAGCCACTCCTGCTGGA
>CAZJZC010000283.1:0-2975 GCA_964550365.1 uncultured Gemmatimonadales bacterium
CTGATGTACGAGTGGACCTGGCGCGAGGGCAACAAGCTCGGCTACTACTGGGGCGAGGCCAGCTGGCTGCTCGAGACCAATACGGCCATCCGCAACGGCATGGAGCGGCTGGGCTTCCGCGTGTACAAGACGCTCCGGATGTACGACAAGCCGCTGTGAGAGCGTTCGTCACCGGCGCGACCGGGTTCGTCGGCAGTCACCTCACCGAGGTCCTGGCGGCGCGGGGCGACGAGGTCCTGGCCCTCGCCCGCCGTCCCGAGACCCACGACTCTCTGAAGGCCCTCGGCGCGACGCCCGTGTCAGGCACGCTCGAGGATGCGCGCGGCCTGCGCGAGGCGCTGGCCGGCGTGGACGTGGTCTATCACGTTGCCGGGCTGACCTCCGCGAAGGACGAAGCCGAGTTCCTGGCCGTCAACGACGAGGGCACCCGCCGGGTGCTCGAGGCCGCCGGCGACGCGGCGCCCGCCGCGCGCGTCGTGTACGTCTCGAGCCAGGCCGCCGTCGGGCCGTCGCCGGCGGGCACGCCGCTCGGCGAGGACGCCGCGCCGCGGCCGCTGACCGGCTACGGGCGCAGCAAGCTCGCCGGCGAGCGCGCCGTCGCGGCGAGCGGCCGGCCGTGGGCCATCGTGCGGCCGCCGTCGGTCTACGGGCCGCGCGACCGCGAGTTCCTCCAGCTGTTCCGCCTGGCGCGGCTGCGGGTGACGCCGGTGTTCGGCGACGGCACCCAGGAACTGTCGCTGGTCTTCGTGCGCGACCTGGCCGAGGCCATCGCGCTGGCGGGCACGCGGCCCGAGGCGGCCGGCCGCATCTACCATGCGGCGCACGCCAGGCCCGTGACCAGCGGCGACCTGGCCCGGGCCGTGGGGCGCGCCCTCGGCGCCACGCCGTACGTCGTCCCCCTGCCGGGCGCGCTCGCCGCGCCGCTGGTCGGCCTGGTGGGCCGCGCCGCGGCCGCGTTGGGCCGGCGCACGGTGATCAACGCCGACAAGATGGCCGAGTTCCTGGCGCCCTCGTGGCTGCTGGACAGTTCGCGGGCCGCGCGCGACCTCGGCTGGACCGCGGGCACGGCGCTCGAGGAGGGCCTGTCGAGGACCGCGCGGTGGTACCGGGACGAGCGGTGGCTGTGACGGCCGACGCGGCGCCGAGGGCGCCGGGCGCCGGGGGCGCGGCCGTCGCGCGGCGCGGCCTGACGGCCATCGACCGGCTGGTGCTGGCCTACCTCGCCGCGAACACGGCGCTGGTGCTGTGGCACGCTCCGCGGGTCGCGTGGTGGCCCCTGCTGCTCGGCGCCAACGCCCTGACGCTGGTGCTCATCCGGCTCATCGCGCGCGCCCCGGAGACCCGCCTCATGGTCTTCCTGGGCGGCGCCTACCCGCTGATCCTCACGCTGGCGTACTACACCCAGCTGGGCGTCATCAACACCGATGTGGGCCGGATCCACGACCTGGTGATCCAGGGCTGGGACCGGGCCATCTTCGGCTCCGAGGTCAGCGTGACGTGGCATGAGCGGATGCCGTCCGCCCTGCTCTCGACCGTGCTGCACTTCTGCTACGGCTCCTACTACTGGCTGGTGCCCTGCGCCGGCTTCGCGCTGTTCTTCCGCGCGTCGCGGCAGGCCTACGAGCACGGCATGTTCCTCATCGCGCTCAGCCTCTACGTGTGCTACCTCGCCTTCGCGCTCTTCCCCGTCGCCGGCCCGCGCTACTTCTTCGGCGTGGCGACCGGTCCGGCCGCCGAGGTGCTGACGGCGCGCCTGGTCCACTCGGTGCTCGAGGGCGGCTCGGCCTACGGCACGGCGTTCCCGTCGAGCCACGTGGCGGCGGCCTGGTGCGCCGCGGCCGCCCTGTGGCCGGCCCTGCGGCGGCTGTCGCTGGCGCTCGGCCTGATCGCGGTCGGCCTGGCCTTCGGCACGGTGTACGGGCAGTTCCACTACGGCGTGGATGCGCTGGCGGGCGCGGCGCTCGCCACCGTGCTGGTGGCGGCGGCGCCGCGACTGCGGCGGCTGCTGGGCGCGACCGCGTGAGCCGGCGGCTTCCGCGGTTGACGCGCCGGCGCGCGACCGCCAGACTCCGCGCGTGACCATCTCCGGCCAGCCCGCGCTGCAGCGCACGTCGGCGCCGCGCGAGGCGCTGCGCGCGGCCGTCGCCGCCGGCGCGGCCGGCCTGGGCGCCGTCCTGTGGATGCTGGCCGAGTCGGCCCGCGCCGCCGTCGGCCCGCTGGGCGCCTTCCAGCTGCCGACCAGCGTCGTGGCGCCGCGGGCCTGGGGCCTGGACTCGGCGGCGTGGTCCGGCCTGGCCGGCTTCGCCGCCGCGCTCGCGCCGCCCGCCGGGACGGCGATGCGCCTGGCGGCGCTGCTGCTGCTGGCCGGCGCGGCGCTCGCCGTGGTCCATCCGGGGGCTTTCGAGCGGCCCGCCCCCTACCGCCTGCCGCCGTTCCGCGCCGCCGTCGCCTGGGGCACGTCGGTGCTGATCGGCGCGGCCCTGCCCGCCACCATGCTGCTGCTGACCGGCACGCTGGCCGGCGACCCGGACCTGCGCACGGCGATGGATGCCGGCGCGGCCTCCCGCATCGGTCTCGGCCTCTCGGCGTTCTGCGCCGTGCTGTGGACGCTCGCCGGCCGCGGTGTGTTCAACCCGCGTGCCCTGCTGCGGTTCACGCACGGCGGCGTGGCGGGCCTCGGCATCTTCGGCGCGCTGGGCATCGCCGCCGTGGCCACCAGGCCGCTCATCGAGCTTGCCGCGCTCACGACATCCGGGAACGTCTTCAGCGTCGTGGACGCCGCCCAGGGCCGTCCCGGCGCGACCTACGGCTGGATGCTCGGTGCCACCGTGGCGCTGACGGCGGCCGGGTTCGCGCTGGCCGCCGCCGTGGCCGTGGCGGGCGCGCCGCAATCCATGGGCGCCGCGCCGCGCCGCGGGTCGGCCCTCCTCGCCGGCGGCGCGCTCGCGGTGCTGCTGGCGGCCGAGGCGCTGGTG
>CAZJZC010000284.1:0-2967 GCA_964550365.1 uncultured Gemmatimonadales bacterium
TTCGAGCGCGAGACCGGCCGCCACGTGGGCGACAACATGGCCATCGTGCTCGACGGTCGGGTGCAGAGCCAGCCGCCGGTGATCCGTTCGCAGATCGGCCAGCGCGGCCAGATCGAGCTGGGGAGCGCCTCGCTGCAGGAGGCGCAGGACCTGGCGCTGGTCCTCAAGGCCGGGTCCCTGCCGGCGCCGCTCCAGATCGTCGAGGAGCGGACCGTCGGCCCCAGCCTGGGCGCCGACTCGATCGCCAACGCCATGAACGCGGGCATCGTGGGCGTGGTGCTGGTGGTGCTGGTGATGCTGGTCTACTACCGCTTCGCCGGCCTGCTGGCGGTGGCGGCCCTGGGCATCTACGTCCTCCTCGCGCTCGGCAGCCTCGCGGCCATCGGCGCCACCCTGACCCTGCCGGGCGTGGCCGGGTTCGTGCTGTCGGTCGGCATCGCGGTGGACGCCAACGTGCTGATCTTCGAACGCATCCGCGAGGAGCTGGCGCACGGCAAGTCGGTGCGCCTGGCGATCGATGCCGGCTACCAGATGGCGATGAGCGCCATCGTCGACTCCAACGTCTCCACCATCCTGACGGCCGCGTTCCTGTTCCAGTTCGGTACCGGCCCGGTCAAGGGCTTCGCCGTCACGCTCATCCTGGGCATCCTCGCGTCGATGATCACGGCGATCTTCGTGACGCGCACCTTCTTCATGATGTACCTGGCGCGCAAGCAGCAGGTGCAGACCCTGAGCATCTGATGATCCGAGTCTTCGCCAACGCCAACTATGACTTCATCGGCCTGCGGAAGATCGCCTACGCGGTCACCGCGGCCGTCGTGATCCCCGGCCTGATCATGATCGGGTTCCTGGGGCTCAACTACAGCATCGAGTTCACCGGCGGCACGCTGGTGCAGGTCAAGGCCACGGCGGCCACGATCACCGTCGGCGGCGTGCGCTCGGCGCTCGAGCGCGGCGGCGTCACCGGCGCCGAGATCAACGAGTTCGGCGCCCAGAACGAGTTCGTCATCCGCGCCCGCCTGGCGGCCAGCGCCGAGGTGAACGAGCAGACGGCGCAGGCCACGGCGCGGGCGGTGGAGGGCGCGCTGACGGCGGCGTTCGGCAGCGGCGGCTTCGTGATCGCGCGCGTCGAGGCGGTGGGCCCGAAGGTCGGCGGCGAGCTGCGGCAGAAGGCGCTGGTCGCCATCCTGCTCTCGTTCGTGGCCACCATGACCTATCTGGCGTTCCGCTTCGAATGGCGCTTCGGCGTCGCGGCGGTGCTGGCCACGGCGCACGACATCCTGGCCACGGTGGCGTTCCTCCGCTACATGAACCTCGAGGTCTCGCTGGTGGTGGTCTCGGCGATCCTGACGGTGGTCGGCTACTCGCTGAACGACACCATCATCATCTTCGACCGCACCCGCGAGAACCTGCACAAGTACAAGCGGGCCGACCTGCCGGGCATCCTGAACCGGTCCATCAACGAGACCCTGCCGCGGTCGGTGCTGACGCACGGGACCACGCTGGCGGCCATCATCGCCCTGCTGATCTTCGCCGGCGAGGTGCTGCGGCCCTTCGCCTGGGTCATGGCCTTCGGCGTGTTCACGGCCACGTTCTCGTCGATCTACATCGCCGCGCCGATCCTGCTGATGATCGAGCGGCGCTGGCCCGGCCAGGACGCGCGCGGCGTGAAGGCGCGGGTGATGCCCGCGGGCGCCACGGCGCCGGCCCCGGCGCCGGCCGCGGGCGGAGCGAAGGTCCCGACGGCGTGAGCGCCGGGGGCCGCGGCACGAGGTGATCGACTCGCATTGCCACCTCGCGGACCCGGCGTTCGACGCGGACCGCGACGCGGTGCTGGCCCGGGCCCGGGCGGCGGGCGTGGATGGCGTGGTGGTGGTGGCGGAGGGACTGGCCTCGTCCGATGCGGCCCGCGTGCTGTGCGCGGGCCGTTCGGATCTGTGGGCGACGGCCGGCATCCACCCGCACCGGGCGTCGGAGTTCGACGACGCGGCGGCGGCCCGGATCGCGGCGCTGCACGAGGAGCCCTCGGTGGTGGCGGTGGGGGAGACCGGCCTCGACTACCACTACGACCACAGCCCGAGGGAGCGCCAGCGCGCGAGTTTCGCCTGGCACCTGGCGCAGGCGGCGCGCACCGGCAAGCCGGCCGTGGTCCACGCCCGGGAGGCCGACGCCGACGCGGCGCGGCTCATCGGCGACGCGCCCGCGGGAACGACCGGCGTGCTCCACTGCTTCAGCTCGGGACCGGCCCTGCTCGAGGCCGGCCTGGCGCGCGGGTTCGCGGTCTCCTTCAGCGGCATGATCACCTTCCGCTCGTGGGACCACGCGTGGGCCGTCGCGGCGGTGCCCGACGAGGCCCTGCTGATCGAGACCGACGCGCCGTTCCTGGCGCCGGTCCCGCACCGCGGCCGGCGGAACGAGCCGGCCTGGGTGCGCGCCACGGCCGAGCGGCTCGCGGCCCTGCGCGGGACCACACCCGAGCGCATCGGCGCGCTCACCGCGGCCAATGCCCGGCGGCTCTTCCGGCTGCCGGAGCCACCGACCCCGAACCCCCGACCCCCGACCCCATGAACGTTCCCAGCGACATCGCCATCGCCCAGGCCGCGACGCTCCGGCCCATCACCGACGTGGCCCGCGACCTCGGCCTCGCCGACGACGAGCTCGAGCTGTACGGCCGGGTCAAGGCCAAGATCCGGCTCGAGGCGCTCGGCCGCCGCAAGCCGAAGGGCCGGCTGATCCTGGTCAGCGGCATCACGCCGACCGCGGCGGGCGAGGGCAAGAGCACCGTCTCGGTCGGCCTGACCCAGGCCCTGAAGCGGCGCGGCAAGAACGCCGTGGTGTGCCTGCGGGAGCCGTCGCTCGGCCCGGTCTTCGGGGTCAAGGGCGGCGCGGCCGGCGGGGGCTACGCGCAGGTGGTGCCGATGGAGGACATCAACCTCCACTTCACCGGCGACTTCCACGCCATCTCCT
>CAZJZC010000285.1:0-2966 GCA_964550365.1 uncultured Gemmatimonadales bacterium
GCTCGGGCGCCATGTACTCCGGCGTGCCGATGGCCATGCCCGCCTGGGTCACGCCGTCGGTGCGCGAGGCCAGCCGCGCGATGCCGAAGTCCATCACCTTGAGGATGCCCGACGGCTCGACGATGAGGTTCTGCGGTTTGATGTCGCGGTGGATGACGCCCTCGTCGTGCGCCACTTCCAGCGCCCGGCACAGCTGCTTGCCGACCGTCAGCGTCACGTGCACCGGCAGGGAGCCGCGGGCCTGGATGAGGTGCTTCAGCGACTGGCCTTCGACCAGCTCCATGGTGATGAAGTACATCCCCTCGACCTCGCCCAGGTCGTAGGTCCGCACCACGTTGCGGTGCGTGATCTTGCGGGCCAGGCGGATCTCGTCCTTGAAGCGCTGGAGCAGGGTCGGGTCGCTGGCCATGGCGTCGCCCTTGAGCGTCTTGATGGCCACCGGCTCGCCCAGCTCGCGGTCCAGGGCGCGGTACACCACGCCCATGCCGCCCATGCCCAGCACGCTCTTGACCTCGTAGCGGTTGGCGAAGGTCTGCCCGACCGCCAGCATGCCGGTCGCGCCCACCATCGAGCGCACCATGGTCGGCGACGCCGCATCGCCCTTGGCCGTGTAGATGGGCTGGGTCGCGGCCGACCCCGCGCCGGCGCTGAGGTACTCGACCAGCTGCTGCTTGGCCTGGAGTTCCTCGATCATGTGCTGGAACGAGGAGGCCAGCTGGCCGATCTCGTCGCCGCCGCCCGCCGGCACCTCGGCCGTGTAGTCGCCGTCGGCCACGCGCCGCGTGACCTCGACCAGCGAGCGCACCGGCTTGGTGATCTGGCGCGCCACCAGGAACGATGCCAGCAGGGCCAGCAGCAGGCCCGCCACGCCGACCACGACCAGCGTGCGCTGGATGCGCTGGAACCCGGCCAGCGCCTCGGCGCGGGGCCGCAGGGCCAGGTACCCGCCCATGGGCCGGTCGAGCCCGGGATTCACCAGCGGCAGGTTGAAGCCGACCAGCGCCGTGTCGTTCAGCGCCACGTCCACGCGGTTCCTGGTGGCGCCGGCCGCCACCGCCTCGGCCGTCACGGCCGAGCCCATCACGGCCTCCAGGGCGTCGTTGCGCGGCAGGGTGCTGGCCACCACCACCGGCCTGTCCTCGGCGTCGAGCACGTAGAAGACGATCTCCGAGCCGGTGGCGAGCTTCACCTCCTGCGCCAGCGAATCGGTCACCTCGGCGGCCGCCAGCAATACGGCCTGCACCACGCCCGAGCCGAGGTCCTTGAGCGGCGTGGCCACGGCCAGGAACAGCCGCTGGTCGGCCAGGTTCACGTAGCCGGCCACCTGCCGCCCCTCGAGCGCGCCGCCGACCAGGGGCGAGCGCCCCAGCGAGTCGCCGGCCGCGCCGGGCCGGTCGGTCCGCGCCTTCAGCACGCCCTGGTTGTCGGTGATGAGCGTGTAGTCGGTGCCGAGGATGCTGTCGAATTCCTGGGCCTGGTTGAAGACCGTGGCCGGGTCGCCGGTGATGATGGCCGCGATCATGGGCGTGTTCTGCGCCGCCGCCGCCGCGCCCGCCGCCAGCTTGGCGTTCTCGGCGTCGATGTTGTGCCGGGTGACGCGCGCCGTGTTCTCGAGCCGCTGGTCCAGCGCCCGCTCGGCCGTCGAGCCGGCCACCGCCGAGGTGATGAGGATGGCGCTCGCGAGCACCGTCACGACCACGCCGGCCGTGGCGGCGAAGACCTTCCAGGTGATGCCGACGCCGCCGCGCCTAGTAGCGCTCACGCGTGGCCCCGGACCCGTACTCCTGTCCGAACTTGTTGCGGTGCTGGACGAACTGGTAGCCGCTGGCGTCCATCCGGACCGTCAGGCCCTCGAGTCCGCCGGCGGGCACCGTGATCTCCTGGCTGAGGCTGCCGGCCCGCTCGTGCCACGCATGGAGGGTGTAGGTCCCGGCGGGCACGCCGGCGATGGTGAACCCGCCGTCGGCCCCGGGCTGGGCGAACCAGGCGTTGTCGCGCACGATCACGAACCCGGTCATGCGCGGATGGATGTTGCAGAAGACCCGCACCACGCCGGCGCGGGTGAAGCGCTTGCTCTCCGACTGGCCGCGGCCGAACAGGCCGAGGTCGAAGGCGTTGGGCTCGTTGAGCGAGAACACGTTGTGGTTGAAGGGGTCGAGGTTGGGGAAGTTCACCGTGGTCCCGACCGGCACCACCACCACCCGCGGGCGGAACTGCCGCGCGTCGAGGGACATGTCCATGCGCCCGGGCGTGGCCCGAGGCCCGCGGCCCTCGATGTACACGACGGCGTTGCCGAGGTCCTGGGCCAGCCGGCCCCCGGCGTCGGTCACCTGCAGGCGCCCGCTGACCTGGGCGGCGGCCGCCGAGGGCCCCGCCGGCAGGAGCGTGACGCCGGCCACAGCCCAGAACCCTGCGGCCGACAAGGATTTGCGTATCTTGTCCATGGGTAAGCTTGCCCCCGACGAGGTGGGAACGTCAAGCTTGTCGAACCCCGAACGAGGATGCCATGATCCCTGTCACCCGCGCCCTGGCCGGATGCGTCCTGAGCGTCCTGCTCGCGGCCGTGCCCCGCGCCCTGCCGGCCCAGGACCCCCGGCCCGACAGCGCTTTGGCGGCCGATTCCCTCCTCGAACGGCTCGAGCGCGCCGAGCGGGCGATCGAACGGCTCCAGCGGGAACTGGCCACGCAGGACCGCTCCAAGGTCGGCTCGCGCCTGCGCAACCGCGTGGAGCTGTCCGGCCTGATCCTGGTCAACGGGTTCGGCACCAACGCGCGGGTGAACAACAGCGACGTGCCGACCTTCGTCAGCGACCAGCCCGACACCACGGGCCTGCCCAACGCCTACCTGGGCGCCCAGGTGCGCCAGAGCCGCATCGGCATCTCGGTCTCTGGCGCCCAGGCGCTCGGCGCCGACCTCAGCGCCGACATCCAGCTCGACTTCTACGGCGGCCAGCAGCCCTCGAGCG
>CAZJZC010000286.1:0-2964 GCA_964550365.1 uncultured Gemmatimonadales bacterium
GCAGGGCCGCCCCGGCAAGATCCAGATCGCGATCACCAAGCCCTGCAAGACCCAGCGCGACCTGTCGCTGGCCTACACGCCGGGCGTCGCCGAACCCTGCCTCGAGATCGCCAGGAACCCCGACGACGCGTTCCGGTACACGGCCCGGGGCAACCTCGTGGCCGTGGTCACCAACGGCACGGCCGTCCTCGGCCTCGGCAACATCGGCCCGCTCGCCGGCAAACCGGTGATGGAGGGCAAGGGCGTGCTGTTCAAGGCCTTCGCCGACATCGACGTGTTCGACATCGAGATCGACGCGCCGGCGGCCGCCGACGTCATCCGCTTCTGCGAGATGCTGGCGCCCACCGTCGGCGGCATCAACCTCGAGGACATCAAGTCGCCGGAGTGTTTCGAGATCGAGGCGGCCCTGCGCCGGCGGCTCGACATCCCGGTGTTCCACGACGACCAGCACGGCACCGCGATCATCTCCGGCGCCGCGCTCATCAACGCCGCCGAGATCGCCGGCCGGCGGCTCGCCGACCTCAAGGTGGTCTTCTCGGGCGCCGGCGCGTCGGCCATCGCGACCGCGAACCACTACCTGCGCCTCGGCGTCGCGCGCGAGCACATCACCCTGGCCGACAGCAAGGGCGTGGTCCATGCCGGCCGCACCGACCTGGGCGCGGAGAAGCGCCCCTTCGCGCACGCGACGGCGGCCCGCACGCTGGGCGAGGCCCTGGTCGGGGCCGACGTGCTGGTCGGCCTCTCGGTGGCCGGCGCGGTGACGCCCGACATGATCGCGGGCATGGCGGCCCGGCCGATCATCTTCGCCCTCGCCAACCCCACGCCCGAGATCATGCCGGACGAGGCGCGCGCCGTCCGCCCGGACGCCATCATCGCGACCGGCCGGTCCGATTTCCCGAACCAGGTGAACAACGTCCTCGGCTTCCCGTTCATCTTCCGCGGCGCGCTCGACGTGGGCGCCCGGACCGTCAGCGACGAGATGCTGATGGCGGCCACGCGGGCCCTGTCCGATCTCGCGCGCGAAGAGGTCCCGGACGCGGTGCTCGTCGCCTACGGCGTGGACCAGATGCGCTTCGGGCCCGAGTACCTCATCCCGAAGCCGCTCGACCCCCGGGTGCTCCTGTGGGTGGCGCCCGCGGTGGCCCGGGCGGCCATGGACAGCGGCGTGGCGCGCCGGAGCCTGGACATCGACGAGTACCGCGAGCGCCTCGAGGCGCGCTTCGGCCCCGGCCGTGCGCTCATGCGCTCGCTGGTGGCCCGCGCCGCCCGCGACCCCCAGCGCGTGGTGTTCGCCGAGGGGCATGACCATCGCATCCTGCGGGCCTGCCGCATCCTGGCCGACGAGGGCACCGCGGTGCCGATCGTCCTGGGCGACCCCCTGCGCGTCGCCCAGGCCGCCGAGCAGGCCGGCGTCGATCTCGAGGGCATCGGCATCGCCGACCCCGCGACCGACCCGGCGCGGGAGCGCTACCAGGAGGTGCTGTGGGAACTGCGCCAGCGGAAGGGCGTCACCAAGGTCTCGGCCGAGCAGCTGGTCGGCGAGCGGCTCTATTTCGGCTCGCTCATGGTGCGCCAGGGCGACGCCGACGCCCTGATCCTCGGCATCGAGGCGTACTACCCGGACAAGCTGTACGCGCCGCTCCAGGTGCTCGGCACCGAGCCCGGCGATGTCGCCGCCGGCGTGGTCCTCCTGATCACCGACACCGGCCTGCTGTTCCTGGCCGACACCACCATCAACGAGCATCCCGACGCGCGCACGCTGGCGCGCATCGCTTCGCAGACGGCCCGGCTGGTGCGGACCTTCGGCCTGGTGCCCCGCGTCGCCCTGCTCAGCTTCTCGAACTTCGGCTCGGCCCGGACCGCGAGCACCCGCACCGTGGCGGAGGCCGCCCGGCTCCTGCACCAGGAGGAACCCGACCTCGAGGCCGACGGCGAGATGATGGCCCAGACGGCGCTCAACGCCGACCTGCTGCGGACCGGCTATCCGTTCAGCCGCCTCACGGGCCGGGCCAACGTGCTCATCTTCCCGCACCTGGCCGGCGCCAGCATCGCGTACCAGCTGGTCAAGGCCCTCGGGAACGCCGAGGCCGTCGGGCCGATCATGATGGGCGTGGGGCGGGCCTGTCACGTGCTGCGCCGCGACGCCGGCGTCCAGGACGTGGTCAACATGGCGGTGATCGCCGCCGTCGAGGCCCAGAGCCGCACGGCGGCCCGCTGAGGGCCGGACGCGCGCCACGATCCCGGGAGCGGTATTACCTTTCGGCGCTGGCTCCCCGAACGACCGACCCTGACCCCGACCGAACGCCATGACCTCGACCGCCGCCGCTGGGACGCTGGCCCGACACGGCCTCAACCACACCGCCACGGCGCACTGGAACCTGGTGCCGGCCGCCCTGCACGAGGAGGCGGTCCGGCGCGGCGAGGCCCGCGTGGCGCCGGGCGGGCCGCTGGTCGTGATCACCAAGCCCCACACGGGCCGCTCGCCGGGCGACAAGTTCGTGGTCCGCGATGCGGCCTCCGAGGACACCGTCTGGTGGGGCACCGTCAACCAGCCGTTCGAGCCGGCGCGGTTCGACGCGCTCCACCGCGACGTGCTGCGCCACCTCGAGTCCCAGGACCTGTTCATCCGCGACCTGTTCGCCGGCGCCGACCCGGCCTACCGCCTGCCGGTCCGCTTCATCACGCCGCGCGCCTGGTGCGCGCTGTTCGTCAACAACATGTTCGTGCGTCCCAACACCGCCGAGCTGGCGGGCTTCGCGCCCGAGTGGACCGTGCTGCATGCGCCCGAGTTCCAGGCGGATCCGGCCACCCACGGCACCAAGACGAGCACCTTCATCGTCATCTCGGTGTCCCAGCGGCTCATCCTCATCGGCGGCACGCGCTACGCCGGCGAGATGAAGAAGTCGATCTTCACCATCATGAACTACCTGCTGCCCGACCGCGGCGTGCTGCCCATGCACTGCT
>CAZJZC010000287.1:0-2948 GCA_964550365.1 uncultured Gemmatimonadales bacterium
GGCGGCGGACCCCGTCGGCCAGGTCGTAGATCACCACGTCGCGCAGGCGGTCGGCCGCCTGGTCGACCCGGCCGGCCCGCAGGAACAGCTGGCCCGGGACGACCGCGTTGACCATCTGCTCCTTGAGCTCGAAGGTCGGCTTCTTGCGCGCGATGTCCACCAGCAGGTTCTTGAGCCGGTGGTTGGCGCGCGGCAGCACCTGGTCGACGAAGGCGAACTCCAGCGCGGCGATGGCCGTGGCGGCGAACAGGACCGGGCGGACCACCCGCGCGAGATTCACGCCGCTGGCCTTGAGCGCGGTGATCTCGCTGTCGGCGGCCAGCCGGCCGAAGGCGTGGAGCACGGCGACCAGCACGGCCATCGGGATGACCATCGCCAGGATGAAGGGCATGGAGAGACCGAACACCGATCCGATGGTGCTCCAGGGCAGGCCCTTGCCGATGAGGTTGGCGAACTGCCGGGCCAGCTGGTTCAGCACCATGAGGCCGGTCAGCGCCGCGGCGGCATAGAGGAACGGCCAGGCGTGCTCGCGCAGCAGGTAGCGGCTGAGGATCTTCACCGGGCCGGCGATCCCTCCATCGGGGTTGAGCGGGTCCGAAGGGGCTCGTATTGTACGCTCTTGGAACCGGCGTCAATAATACCCCGAACACGGGAAACGTGACGCGCGCGCTCCTCGCGGCGTCCGCGGCCCTGCTGGTCATGGCGCCGCGGGCCGCCGCGCAGCAGCCGGGCGCCGCGCCGGGTCTCAGGGCCCTGCGCCTGCGCGCCGACACGCTGGCCATCGTGGCGGTACCCCCGGCGGTCACCGTGGGTCCGCGGGAGACGCCGGAGGCGGCGGCACGCCGCTGGGCCGCCGCGGTGCAGCGCCGGCTGGCCGCGCTGAGGGACCGGCGCTGGCAGGCCCTGCGCGCCGGTGACAGCTCCGCGTTCGCCGCCGCGACCCCGCTCGCGCCCGAGCCGCCGGTCCCGGCGCCGACCGAGTTCGACCCGGGCAGCGGCGGCGCCCAGCGCGGCGTCCAGCTGCTCGGACAGTATGCGGATCTCGGCATCCAGCTCAACGCGCTGATCGACGTCCGGTTCGACCGGATCACCAACCGCCGCTGCACCGCCAGCGACGTCACCTCGCTCAATGCCGGCTGCCGCGGCGGGTTCAGCCCGCCCCGCATCGACCCCCAGTTCAACGTCCGGACCGGCGGGGTGGTGGGCCAGCGGATCCACGTGGACGTGGACTACGACACCCAGCGCGAGTTCGACGCGTCCAACAACATCCGGGTGTACTACCAGGGCCTCGAGGACGAGATCCTCAGGCGGGTCGAGGTCGGCAACGTGACCTTCGCGGCCCAGCGGTCGCGCTTCATCACCGGGGGCATCCCGGCCAACAACTTCGGCCTGGCCCTCCAGGCCCAGCTCGGCGCGCTCGACATCGGCGCCATCTACGCCCAGCAGAAGGGCAACGTGGTCCGGGCGCGCACCTTCACGGTGGGCGACCGCACGGTCCAGCCCGTGGACCGGCTGGCGGCCGACCGCGACTTCGAGCCCCAGCGGTTCTTCTTCACGGTCAACCCGCGGTCCCTGCCGGGGTATCCCCGGCTCGACGTGCTCAATCTCTCGACCTCGGTCCTGCCGGACTCGGTGCGGGTCACCCAGGTGCGCGTCTACCGCCACCGCTCGACGATCAACCGGCCGACGGCCGAGGCCAACCTGGCGGGCCTGCCGGCCGTGGCGCGGCGGCGCGACAGCGCCCAGCGCGCCGGCCCGATCAACTGGGAGGTCCTGATCGAGGGGCGGGACTACTACCTGGACCCGTCGGGCCTCTGGTTCGGCCTCGCGCAGCGGCTGGACCAGGAGGACTTCCTCGCCGTGTCGTACGTGACGGCGCGCGGCGACACGGTCGGCACGTTCCCCGCCGCCGCCGCCGGAGGCCGGACCGACACGCTGGAGCTCATCTACGCGCCGCGCACCGGGCCGGACCTGCCGACCTTCTTCTACGAGATGCGCAACGCCTACCGGGTGGGCGCGACCGACGACGTGGCCCGCACGTCCGTGGCGGTGTCGCTGCTGGTGGGCGGCTCCCAGCGGCCGGCCGGCGGCGCGGCGACCTTCCTGTCGCTGCTCGGCCTGGCGCTGGAGACCGACGCCACGACGTTCGACCAGTACAACCGCCTGTTCCCGCGCGAACGCGATCCCAATGCCGGCCTGCCGCTGCGGGACTACTACGTGATCCTGCCGAGCCTCACGCCGTTCGCCGACAGCCTGCGCCTGCCGCCCGGCTACCGGGCCGACTCGCTCTACCGCACCCCGACCTACCTGCTGAGGACCCAGGGGCCCTCGCCGCTGTTCCAGGTCGGCCTGCGCTACGACGCCCGGGGCGGGACCAGCCGCGGCAACCTCCAGCTCGGCGGATTCCAGATCCGGCAGGGCAGTGAGCGGGTGACGGCCGGCGGCCGGCAGCTGCTGCGCGACATCGACTACACCGTCAACTACGACATCGGCCAGCTGACCTTCATCAGCCCCGACTCGCTGTTCCGCCAGCCGACCCAGGTGACGGTGCAGTTCGAGGAGAACGCGGCGTTCGCCGTGGCGCCCACGACCATCGTCGGGCTCCAGGCCCGCTACGACCTGGGCGAGCACGGGTCGGTGAGCGCCATGGCGCTGACCCAGCGCCAGCGCACCACCTTCACGCGGCCGCCGCTGGGGTTCGAGCCGGCCTCCAACCTGGTGGCGGGGGTGGCCGGCGCCTTCCGCTTCGCGCCCCTGCGGCTGACGCGCCTGCTCGACGCCCTGCCGCTGGTGGCGACGGAGACGCCGTCGCTGGTGACGCTCGACGCCGAGATCGCCACCAGCCGCCCGTCGCCGAACCAGGTGGGGGTGGCCTACGTCGAGACGTTCGAGGGCGAGAACGGCTTCTTCATCCCGCTGGGCGAGAACCAGTGGGAGTACGGCAGCCG
>CAZJZC010000288.1:0-2947 GCA_964550365.1 uncultured Gemmatimonadales bacterium
TGGACTTCGGCATCGCGCGGGCCGTGGGCGGCGACGAGCCGGGCCAGAAGGTGACGAAGACCGGCCTCGTGGTCGGCACGCCGGAGTACATGTCGCCCGAGCAGCTCAGCGGCGACCCGCTCGACGGCCGCTCGGACGTCTACTCGCTGGCGCTGGTGCTCTACCGCATGCTGACGGGCGACCTGCCGTTCAAGGCCGACAGCGCGCAGGAAGTGATGATCAAGCGGCTGACCGACGAGCCGATGCCGCTCGACGCCGCGCGGCCCGACCTGAGATTCCCCCCGAAACTCCAGCTGGTGCTCAACAACGCGCTGGCACGGATGGCCGCCGAGCGCTACCAGAGTGCCGCCGAGTTCGGTCGCGACACCATGGACGCGGTGGCGGGCATGGCCATGCCGCAGACCCGCGTGGGCACCGCGGCGCCGGCGCCCGAGGGCGCCACGGCCATCATGTCGAAGGACGAGGTGGCGCATGCGACCCGTCAGCAGGCGGCGGGCCGGGCACCGGCGGTCGAACGCGAACCGGCGCTCGCGACGGCTCCGAAGCGCGGCCTGCCGCTCGGCCCCATCCTGGGCGGCGCGGGCGGCCTGGCGGTGATCGGTGCCGTGGCCTTCGTGATGATGAACAAGGGCGCCGGACCTCCACTCGCCAACGCCGACTCCGCCAAGGCTCCCGCCGGGCAGGAGTCCACCGCGAACGGACAGGCCAAGGTCCCGGTCCGCACGCCGGCCAATCCGGGGACGCGGCCGGGGACGAATCCGGGGACGACTCCCGGCACCACACCGGGCACCAATCCCGGCACCAATCCGGGCACGAGCCAGCCGGACCTGCTTGCGCAACAGGCCGCTCTGGACGAATCTCTGCAGGTCGCCGAGCAGGCCGGCGCCAATTCCCGCTACGCCCGAGCCAAGAGCGTGGCGAACTACATCCTCAATTCCTCCGTCTCGACGAACCGCCAGAAGGGAGAAGCCGCACGCGTGATGGCCGACGCCTTCCTGGGCGAGAACGACTCCGACAACGCCATCACCTGGCTGCGCCGGGTGCTGCGGTACATCCCCAACGACAACGCGGCCCAGCGGGCGCTCCAGGTGCTCGGGGCGACGCCATGAGCGGGCCGCTGAAGATCGAGGTCTTCGGGCGTACCGACGTCGGCAAGACGCGGGACCACAACGAGGACAGCTTCCTCGTCGCCGACCTCTCGCGCCGCATCGCCAGCCTCCAGCCGGAGGTGCGCGAGCACGAGGTGGGCCCGCGCGGCACGCTGTTCGTCGTCGCCGACGGCATGGGCGGGGCCGCGGCCGGCGAGATCGCCAGCGACCTGGCCGTGGACACCATCTACAACCACATGGTGAGCAGCTGGGGCAACGACGAGGAGAACACGGAACAGCGCTTCGCGTTCCGGCTGCGCGAAGCGGTCGAGGTCGCCAACGCGCAGATCCACGAGTACGCCAAGAGCCACCCCGAGCACCGCGGCATGGGCACCACGACGACGGCGGCGGGCGTCTACGACGGCGCGCTGTACCTGACGCAGATCGGCGATTCGCGGGGGTACCTCATCCGGGGCGACAAGATCACCCAGATCACCAAGGACCAGTCGCTGATGCAGCGGCTGGTGGACGCCGGCGAGCTCACCGAAGAGGAGGCCGCGGTCAGCGAGCGGCGCAACATCATCCTCCAGGCCCTCGGGCCGGACCCGCACGTCAAGGTGGACCTCACGCGCCAGGACCTGCGCAACGGCGACGTGGTGATCATGTGTTCCGACGGCCTGTCGGGCCTGGTGCAGAAGGACGACATGCTCCGGGTGGTGCGCGCGACGAGCGACCTGGTCGAGGTCTGCCGCGAGCTGATCGATCTCGCGAACAGCCGCGGCGGGCCGGACAACATCACCTGCATCGTGGCGCGCTTCGGCGGCGACGGGCTGGTGACGGCCGACGGCTCGGAGGCGGTGGGCCACCAGGTCTACCCGCTGCTCGACACCGAGAGCACCACCGAGCCGGTCCCGGTCTACGACCCGGCCAAGGACAAGAACGCCCGGAAGACCGACGCGGCCGCCGCGCCGCCGGCCGGCACCGAGGAGAAGACCAAGGAGATCCCGGCGCAGAAGAAGAAGTGGTGGCCCTTCTGAGGATCGCGTGAGATGTGAGCTGCGCGTGACCTCGGGCGCCCGCACCGGGCACCGCGAGGTCTTCGAGAAGCCCTACATCGGCATCGGCCGCCACCCGATGTCGGACCTGCGCTTCGACGCCGAGAAGGACCTCGACGCCTCGACCCGCCACGCCGCCATCATCAAGGACGGCGACAAGTTCCTCCTGAAGGACCTCGGCAGCACCAACGGCACCTTCGTCAACGGCGAGCGGCTCACGGCCGACCGCCACCTGCGTGACGGCGACGTCATCCGCTTCGGCCTCCACGGCCCCGAGGCCGCGTTCGGCATCGTGCTCGAGGAGGGCGAAGAGGTGGTCATGCCGGCCGTGCATCTGCCGCAGCCGCCGGCACCGGCTCCGCCCGCCGCACCGTCGCCGTCCGCCGCGTCCGCACCGCCGGCAGCGCCGGCGGGGAGTCCGACCGCGGATCCGCGCCAGAAGAAGAACGTGTCGCGCACCGCGCCCGAGACGCCGGCCATCGAACGCGCCCCGCGCCCGGCGGCCACGCCACCGTCGAAGACCTCCGTGCTGCGCGCCGAGATCAGCGCGCAGCAGTCGCGCTACCGGGGCCTCGCGGTGGCGCTGGTCATCATCGTCGTCGGCGCGCTCGGGATCGTGATCTGGCAGGGCCGCACCGCCAACACGCAGATCGGCCAGCGCGACACCACCATCGTGCGCATCTCCGCCGAGCTCGCGGCGCTGCGGGCGGCCCAGGCGACCGCCGACTCGCAGAAGGCCGATCTCGAACGCCAGCTGGCGGCCGAGCGCAATCCGGCCCGTCGCCGCGACCTCGAGGGCCAGAT
>CAZJZC010000289.1:0-2946 GCA_964550365.1 uncultured Gemmatimonadales bacterium
ACATGGTGATGCTGTCGGGCCGCAGCGACGGTGGCGAGGGTGGTTCGGGGCGGCGTTCGGCCGCCCCGGCCCCGGCCGCGGCGGGCCGCGAGAAGCCCAAAGAAGGCTCGGCCGAGTTCGGCGACTATCCGGAGGCTCTGGATGAAGAGGACGACGATCTGCCCTTCTAGCGCTGTCATCGCCGCCACGCTGATCGTGGCGTCCGCCGGCGCGGGCCTGGCCCAGACACCGCCGGCCATCCAGCGGCCCATCCGGCAGGCGCAACGGGCCGCCAACCAGACCAACGCCCAGACGCAGGCCCAGCAGGCGCCCCAGGAGGGCGCCCAGCAGCCGACCGCGGCCCAGCAGGCCGGGCGCGTCCAGATCCAGGGGCCCCAGGGGCAGGGCCCGTCCGTGTCGCGGCCGGCCAGCCACACGGTGCAGCAGGGCGAGACGCTGTGGCAGCTGGCCCAGCAGTACCTCGGCGATCCCCTCCTGTGGCCCGAGATCTACCGGCTCAACACCGACGTGGTCGAGGACCCGCACTGGATCTACCCTGGTGAGGAGCTGCGGCTGTCGCCCGAGGCCCCGGGCCCGGAGGTGGTGAGCCAGAGCGTGACCGTGACGGCGACCCCCGACGCCGGCCAGCAGCCCCAGCAGGGCACGCCGGTCCGCTATACCGCGACCGGACCGACGATCTTCTCGGCGCCCGCGGCCGCCAGGCCGCGGATGGCCCAGCTCGACGTGAACGAGGCGCGCGCCTATCGGGCGGTGCGGGAGGGCGAGTACTTCTCGTCCGGCTTCCTCACCGAGGGACAGCAGCTGCTCAGCGGCCGCATCCTTTCGAACATGCAGACGGCGGCGCTCGGCAACATCCGCACGCGCGAGAGCACCTACCAGTTCGAGAACGTGCTGGTCAGCCTGCCGCCGGGCGACAGCGCCCAGGCGGGCGACCTGCTGCTGGCCTTCCGACGCATCGCCGAGACGCAGGACCACGGCGAGATCGTCAAGCCGACCGGGCTGCTGCGCTATCGCGGGCCGGTGGGCACGGCGCACCGCGCCACGCTGGTGCGGCAGTACGGGCACGTCGGCGACGGCCAGGAGCTGATCCGGGTCGCGCCCTTCTCGTTCAGCAGCGAGGCGCGCGCCGTCCCGGTCACCGACGGCGTCGTGGGCCGGATCGTGGCCCTGCGCGACCCGCGCGAGGTCGCCGTCCTGCAGGACGTCCTGTTCATCGACAAGGGCGCCGACGACGGCGTCCGGCTGGGCGACATCTTCCAGGTCTTCCGGACGGTGCGCGATCCCGACAACGGCGTCGAGGTCGAGCAGGACCAGGCCCGGGTGCTGATCGTGAGCACGCGCGCGCGCTCGGCCACGGCGGTGATCATCCAGCTGAACCGCGGTGACATCACGCGGGCTTCGTCCGTCCGGCAGGTGCGCCGGATGCCTTCCTGAGGGCGAGCGACGCTCGAGCGGCCGGCCGCCGGGTTCCCGGCGCCGGCCGCCGGCCGCCCCACGCGGCCCACCGCCGGTCCCTGCCGTCCGCCGAATCCCGTCTGACCCGGAGGTAGCACCCTCGTGACGCGACGCGTACTCGTGACCGGCGGTGCCGGTTTCATCGGCTCGCATGTCGCCGACTCGTTCCTCGCGGCCGGCTGGGACGTCACGGTGCTCGACAACCTGGCGCGGGGCAAGCCGGACCAGGTGCCGCGCGGCGCGACGCTCAAGCGGCTCGACTGCGGCTCCGAGGAGGCCCGCGAACTGGTGGCGACCGGGGGCTTCGAGGTCGTGGCCCACCTGGCGGCGCAGATCGACGTGCGGGTGTCGGTCGCCGACCCGATCCTCGACGCCGAGGAGAACCTGCTCGCCCTGCTCAACCTGCTCGAGGGCGCCCGGGCCGGGAAGGTCCGGCGCGTGGTGTTCTCCTCCTCGGGCGGCGTGGTCTACGGCGAGGGTCAGCCGCCGCACCGCGAGGTGTCGCCCAAGTTGCCGATCTCGCCCTACGGCGTCACCAAGCTGGCCACCGAGTACTACCTCGGCTGCTACCGGGCGCTCTACGGGCTCGAAAGCCTGAGCCTGCGGTACGCCAACGTCTACGGTCCGCGGCAGGACCCGCACGGCGAGGCGGGCGTGGTGGCCATCTTCGGCAGCCGGTTGCGCGAGGGCCGGACCATCACCATCTACGGCGACGGCCGGCAGACCCGCGACTACGTCTACGTGGGCGACGTGGCGCGGGCCAACGTGCTGGCGGCCGACGCGGCCCTGCCGCCGGCCGACGGCAGCATCGATCCGTTCGGGATCAACATCGGGACGGGCATCGAGACGTCGGTCGTCGGCCTGGCCCAGGCGATGATGGCCGCCACCGGCATCACGGTCGCCATCGAGCACGCCGCGGCGCGCGCCGGGGAGCTGCAGCGCAGCTCCCTGCGCATCGAGCGGGCGGCCGCGGTGCTGTCCTGGCGGCCGGAGGTGACGCTCGCCGAGGGGCTCCGCCGGACCTATGAGTGGATCGCGGGCGGCGGGTGATGATGCTCCAGACGGGCCGGGCCGTGCCCACGTCGGTGTGGGAGCTGGTGAGCACGTCGAGCATCGAGACGCGCCTGGTGCTGGTGGTCCTCGCGGTGTTCTCGGTGGTCTCCTGGGTCCTCATCATCGCCAAGGCCTGGCAGTTCAGGCGCCTGCGGGCCGCGGGCCGGGTGTTCTTCCGTTCGGTGGCGCACGCCACCCGGCTCGACGAGGCCCAGTCGGCGGTGAAGGTGCTGCCGCTCTCACCGTACACCCGGCTGTTCAACGAGGGACTCACGTTCTACGAGGAGCTGGTGCCGGGCGGCGTCGCCAAGGACGCCACCGAGGCGCGCCGGCTGACACCGAGCCAGCTCGAGGCCATGCGCATGGTGCTCGAGACGCAGGTGGACGCCGAGCACGACCAGCTGGGGCGGTTCACGCCGTGGCTCGCCACGCTCGGCT
>CAZJZC010000290.1:0-2913 GCA_964550365.1 uncultured Gemmatimonadales bacterium
CGCCCGAGCGCTCGAAGCGCAGACCCTGTTCCTGGTACACGCTGCCCGAGGCGGCTGGGCGCGGCTGGCGGAGCAGGCGGTCAGGACGGCGGCGAGCAGGGCGAGGGCCGAGCGGGTCATGGTCGTTCTCGATGGCTCGAGGGGACGGCGGACGGTTCCCGATGCGGGATGGTCGGACGGTGGTCGGCTGGGGCCGGTGGCCCCGGGCTAGAACTCGCGCTTCTTCATCTCGGCGAACAGCGCGCGGTGGTCCGAATCGCCCGGGCCCTCGCGCTGGAGGGTGGCGTCGAACACCCGACGGGCATCGCCGCGGGCGGCGGCCTTCTTCTCCGCCTTGGCGACGTTCTTGCGGATCAGCTTGGCCATCTTCGCGTCATCGCTCTTCGACATGCACGGGCTCCCGGGTGAGGCCGGCGCCGCCGCCGGCTGGCAAGGAATCTACTCGCTCGGCCGCCGCCGCGCGGCTCCGGCCGGGGCCGCGACGGCCTCGATCAGCGTGCCGCGCCTTCCGCCGCCGCGTCCGCCACCGCCCGCCGCACCGCGAAGACCTGCGTGTTCTCGCGCGTGGGGTGCACCCGGTTGGTCAGCAGGATGATGAACAGGTCCTGCCCCGGGTCGATCCACAGGCTGGTGCCCGTGAACCCCGTGTGGCCGAACGCGCGCGGGCTCAGCCGGCTGCCGGCGCTGTTCTGGCCGTCGGGCGTGTCCCAGCCCAGCGCCCGGCTCGAGAAGCCCGGCTGCTGCACCCGCGTCCACTCGGCGATGGTCGCCGCCTGCACGAACCGGATGTCGGTGTCCCGCTCGCTCGCCGCGCCCTCGAACCCCGGGCCCCGGGCGCCCATCACCAGCGCCCGGCTGCGCGCGCGCGAACCGGGGAACGTGCCGCCCCGGAGCATCATCTGCGCGAACCGCGCCAGGTCGCCCGCGGTGCTGAACATCCCCGCGTGCCCCGAGATGCCCGCCATCGCCTCGGTGTTCTCGTCGTGCACCGTGCCGTGCACCAGGCGCCGGCGCCAGGTGGTGTCCATCTCCGTGGGCGCGATCCGCGCGAGCCACGACCGCGGCGGCACGAACCGCGTCGCGCGCATGCCCAGGGGGTCGAACAGCCGGCGCCGGAGGTACCGGTCGATGCGCTCGCCGGTGAGCACCTCGACCATCGCCGTAAGGTTGATGGCCCCCACGTCGGAATAGACCATCCGCGCGCCGACCGGGTGCTCCTGCGGCTCGGCGGCGGCCATGGCGAACACCTCCTCGCGGCTGCGCGCCCGCTGCCAGTACGGCTTCCACGCCGGCAGGCCGCTCGCGTGCGTCAGCAGGTGCCGCACGTGCACCGTGGAATCGTGCTGATACCCGAACAGCTGGACGTAGCCGCGCACCGGCGCGTCGAGGTCCACGCGGCCGTCCTCCACCAGCATCATCACCGCGGTGGTGAGTCCGACCACCTTGGTGAGCGACGCGATGTCGTAGACGGTACCGGCCGTGACCGCCGGCCCGCCCTGGTAGTCCTGCCGGCCGAAGGCGCGCAGGTGCAGGATGGTGTCGGCCCGGCCGATGGCGACCACGGCGCCGGGGAAGGCGCGCCGCGCCACGGCCTCCTCGATGATGCGGTCCACCCGGGACCAGGCCGTGTCCTGGGCCACCGTCAACGCCAGCGCGAGCGCGGGGATGAGCACGAGCGACTCCCGGGTTCTGAAGCGGTCGGGCGGCGGGTCGGGCGCAAGGCTACCGCTGGAGCCCGGCGCCGATGCCGTAGGCCGGCGGCAGGGACACCGGCAGGCGGCCGGTGACGGGCGCCTGGCCCAGGATGGCGCGCGCCGCGGCCACCTGCGCCACGTCGGCGTCGCTCCAGGCGACGAGATACCCCGGCGTGCCGGGCACCTGGCCGAGCAGGTAGGGACTGCCGAGCGCCACGGTCAGCACCGGCGCGCCGGCGCGCGACAGCTCGCCCACCAGCAGGGCCAGCGCGGCCGGCATGACGACGGCATCCGGGCGCCACGCCGCCGGCCGCGCCGAGACCAGCACGATGACGGCGCCGGCGCCCTGGGCCATGGTGCGCACCGAGTCGTAGCTGGCCGGCCCCGAGGCCGGCCACAGGCGCAGGCGCCGCACGCGCTCCAGGCCGCCCGCGCGGAGCGTCGCGGCGAACGCGTTGCCGGTGGTGACCGAGTTCTCGTCGGCGTAGGTCACGACCAGCACGTTGGCGCGCCGCGCGCCGGCGAGCGGCACCAGGCCCAGCGTGTCGCGCACCAGCACCACGGCCCGCTGGGCGATGCGCGCCGCCGCCTCGCGGTTGGCGCGGATGCCCACGGTCCGCGCGATGGCGCCCAGCTCCACCGTGCGCCGGCGGAACAGCCCGGCGCGCGCCTTGGCCCGCAGGACCCGCGCCACCGAGCTGTCGAGCCGCGCCTCGCTCACCCGCCCCGCGATGACGGCCTCGACCACGGCGTCGATCGCGGCCCTGGGGTCGGTCGGCATCAGCAGGATGTCGGCCCCGGCCTGGAGCGCGCGCACCGCCGCCGTGGCGGCGCCGTAGCGCGTGACGATGGCGCCCATGTCGAGCGCGTCGGTCACGATGAGACCCCGGAAACCCAGCTCGCCGCGCAGCAGGGTGTCGAGGATGATGGGCGACATGGTGGCCGGGTCGGTGGCCCCCCCGGCGATGCCGGGCATGGCCACGTGGGCGCTCATCACCCCGTCCACGCCGGCCGCGATGGCGGCGCGGAACGGCAGCAGCTCGACCGAGTCCAGCCGGGCCCGGGCCGCCGGCACCACCGGCAGGGCGAGGTGCGAGTCGGTCTCGGTGTCGCCGTGGCCGGGGAAGTGCTTGGCCGTGGCCATCATGCCGTGCTCGCGCAGGCCGCGCACGAAGGCGGCGCCGAGCCGCGCCACCTGGCGCGGGTCCTCGCCGTAACT
>CAZJZC010000291.1:0-2885 GCA_964550365.1 uncultured Gemmatimonadales bacterium
GAGCCGGCTCGTGGTGCTCGGCACCCTGCGGCGCACCATCAGCGCGAACCCGGTGACGTTCAGCATGGCGACCGACGACAGCGGCACGGTGGACGTGCAGACCGGCACGCTGAGCCTGGCGAGCGGCGGCACGTCGAGCGGCGCCTTCAACGTGAGCGCCGGGGCCACGCTGGACTTCGGCGGCGGGACGCACAACCTGGACGCGGCGAGCGCGGTGACGGTCACGGGCGGCACGGTGTCGGTCAGCGGCGGCACGGTGAACACGGCCGGCGGCTGGGCGGCGCCCGGCGGCAACACCCAGGTGAGCGGCGGCACGCTGAACTACAACGGCGCGGGCGCCAGTACCGGAGCGCTCAACCTCTCGTCGGGTACCCTGGGCGGCAGCGGCCTCCTGACGGTCGCCACGACCCTCAACTGGACCGGCGGGGGCTTCAGCGGCGGCGCCGGCACCACGCGGGCGCTGAGCGGCTCGACCACGTCCATCGGCACCACGCTGACGCGCCAGATCAACAACTACACGCTCGAGATCGGCGGCACGGCCAACTGGAACGCCACCATGACCGTGAACAGCGGCAGCGGGGCGGTGTTCCGGGTGCTGGCGACCGGCGTACTCAACATCACGGCCGATCCGACCCTGACCTTCAACCAGGGCGGCGCCGCGACCCTGATCGAGAACCTGGGCACCATCAACCGCAACTCCAGCGCCGGCACGGTGAGCTTCGGCGCCGCGTTCACGAACACCGGCGCCATCAACGTGAACACCGGCGCGCTGTCGCTGCTCAGCGGCGGCACCATGGGCGGCACCTCGACCGTCGCGAGCGGCGCCGCCCTGGCGTGGTCGGCCGGCACCTACACCATGGTCAACAACATGACCGTCGCCGGTGCCGGCCAGGCGACGATCAACGGCGCCACGCTGAGCGGCCTCACCGCGGGCGACACGGCGCGCTTCACCGTGGCCCAGCTCAACCTGGCCAACGGCGCGCTGAACCCCGGGGCCGGCGGGACCGTCAAGGTCTCGGTGTTCCTCAGCTGGCTCGCCGGGGGCTCCATGGGCGGCGGCGGCAAGACCCTGATCATCGCGGGCGCCACGGTGTCGATGACCGGTACCGCAACGCGGCAGCTCAACAACCACACGCTCGAGATCGCCGGTACGGCCAACTGGGCGGGCACCTTCACCCTCAACAGCGGTTCGGGCGCGGTGCTGCGCATCCTGCCCGGCGGGGTGTTCAACTGGACCAGCGACGGCACCTTCAGCTTCAACCAGGGCGGCGCGGCGACGCTGTTCCAGAACCAGGGGACCCTGAACCGGACCACCGGGACCGGCACGGCGACCATCGACGTCAACTTCGTCCACAGCGGGACGGCCAGCGTCACCTCGGGCACGCTGGCGCTGACATCGGGCGGGACGTACAGCGCCCCGATCGCGGTGACGTCGCCGGCCCTGCTCGACTACGCCGGCGGGACCCACACCTTCACCGGCAACCTGGCCGGGGCGAGCGGCACCGGGAACGCGCGGCTCGTGGGCGGCACGATCGCGACCGGAGCCGTGACCGACACCGCCACGTTCGTGAACCTCGAGCTCGGCACCGGCACCCTGGGGCCGACGGGCGTGGTGCGGGTCTCGGGCCTCCTCCTCTGGAGCGGCGGCGCGGCGCTGGGCGGCGGCGGCAAGACGCTGGTGCCGGTCGGCGGGACCCTCTCCATGACCGGCACGGCGACCCGCCAGCTCAACAACCACACGCTGGAGAACGCCGGCACGGCCACCTGGTCGGGCACCTTCACCCTGAACAGCGGCAGTTCGGCGGTGCTTCGGAACACCGGCTCGTTCACCTGGAGCGGCGACGGGTCGTACCTGTTCAACCAGGGCGGTGTGCAGTCACGGTTCGAGAACCTCGGCACGGTGTCGCGCACGACGAGCACCGGCCCGGCGACGCTGGACGCGTTCTACGCCGACACGACGGGCACGCTCACCGTCTCGTCCGGGACGCTGTCCGCGACCGGCGGGGCCCGCATCGGCGGCACCAAGAGCGTCGCGTCGACCGCGACGCTGAACCTCGGCGGCGGCACCGTGGGGTTCAAGGGCGGCACCAGCGTGACCGGCGCCGGCCTCGTCAGCCTCACGGCCGGGACCATGACGCTGGACAGCGGGACCACGGTCACGCTGGCCAACTTCGACCACGCCACGGGCACGGTGGACCACAAGGGCCTGCTCATCGTGACGGGCACCTGGAACTGGACCGGCGGGACGCTGTCGTCGAACACGGCCGGCGGCGGGGGCGGCGTGACGCGCAGCCAGGCGGCCGGCGCCATCAACATCACGGGCACCGCAGCGCGCACGTTCTCCGGTCCGCACACCGTCGAGATCTTCGGCACGGGCACCTGGGCCGGCCCCCACACCATGAACACCGGCACCGGGGCCACCATGCGGGTCCAGCCGGGCGCGACGCTCGCCCTCGGCGCCGGGGTCATCTCGTACAGCCTCAACCTCGGCGGCAGCGCGCTGTTCGACAACCTGGGCGCGGTCACCAACAGCAACACCCAGGCGACGCCGTTCGTCATGAACGTGCCGGTCTCGGGCAACGGCAGCTGGAGCGTGCTGGCCGGCACGCTCGACCTCCAGCGGGGCGGCACGGTGACCGGCGCCACCACGGTGGCGGCCTCGAGCATCCTGCGGTTCAACAACTTCAGCTTCACCTACACGGCGGCCGCGACGATCACCGGCGCCGGCACGGTCAACGTCAACGGCGGCTCGGTCACCTACAGCGGCACCATGAACATCGGCACGCTGAGCATCTCGGGCACGGGCGCCCTGGCGCTGTCGGGCGGCCGGCTGGCCGTCACGGGCGACTTCTCGACCTCGGCCAGCGGCACGCTGTCCATGACCA
>CAZJZC010000292.1:0-2873 GCA_964550365.1 uncultured Gemmatimonadales bacterium
GAGAAGATCGAGACCATCGCCCGCGAGATCTACCGGGCCGACGGCGTCTCCTACGCGCCCGCGGCGACCAAGAGCATCGACAATCTCGAGGCGATGGGGCTGGGCGACACGCCGGTCTGCATGGCGAAGACCCAGTACTCGTTCAGCGACGACGCGTCGAAGCTCAACGCCCCGACCGGCTTCCGCATCACCGTGCGGGACGTCTACCCGTCGGCCGGCGCCGGGTTCGTGGTGGCGCTCGCGGGCGACGTCATGACCATGCCGGGCCTCTCGAAGGCCCCGGCGGCGGAGAAGATCAGGATGCTCGACAGCGGCGTCATCGAAGGCCTGTTCTAGCGGCGCGGCGGGCGCCGCGGCCGATCCACGGTCCACCAGCGAAAGGGCGGTCATGAAGTTCGTCAGCACCGACGGCGCGCCGAAGGCGATCGGGCCCTACAGCCAGGGGGTCGTCGCCGGAGGCTTCCTGTACACGGCCGGCCAGATCGCGCTCGACCCGGCGACCATGCAGCTGGTGGGCGACGACGCCCGCGCCCAGACCGAGCGCGTGATGCAGAACCTCCAGGCGATCCTCCAGGCGGCCGGCGCCTCGTTCCCGCACGTGGTGAAGACCACGTGCTTCCTCGCCGACATGAACGACTTCGCCGCCTTCAACGAGGTCTACGCGAAGTGGTTCGGCGAGCACCGGCCGGCGCGTTCGACGGTCGCCGCGAAGACCCTGCCCAAGAACGCGCTGGTCGAGGTGGACGTGGTCGCGGCGCTCTAGCGCCGCCCGGTACGGTCGGATCGGGCCTGTCCATGGGCAGGGTCCCGCGCCACGTACGGCAGCCGGGCGATTCGTCGGCGCCGGCCGAGGGCCCGCTCCTCGTGGAGCGGGAACAGCATGGGAGCGTTACGGGACTGGTGTTCCGGCCGGTCTTCAAAACCGCGACGGGGACTGCTCTGCGGACCCCGGTGGGTTCGATTCCCACACGCTCCCGCCAGCGCCGCGGCCGTTCAAAGCGGCCCGACAGGCGGGTCACGGCGCCCCGGCGGCCCTTCGGCCCTCCGCGCCACGGGCACCGCCGCGGCCGCGACCAGGACGTAGAACCCCAGCAGGACCGCCGCCAGCACCGGCTCCGGTGAGGGCGTGGGCAGCAGGGTGGTCACCACCTGCACCAGCGCCAGCACCGCGAAACAGGCCCAGGCCACGGCCGGGCGCGCGAGACCCCGCGACCAGACGACGATGGCGGCGGCGAGCACGCCCAGCTCGAGCGCCAGCGCCGCCTCGCGGTGGTTCCACAGGCCGAAGCCGACCTTCCAGCGATCCCCGACGAGCGGCAGGTCCCGCACGTGCACCGGCAGGTCGAGCAGCCAGTGCGATGCCACGGCCAGACCCACCAGCAGCGCGCCCCGCGTGCCGGCCGCCGGCCACAGGCGACGGGCGACCAGCGCGGCGCCGGCGACCCACAGGACCGTGGCCGCCAGGCTGTGCGTGTAGGGGACGTGCACCAGGGCCATGTCGTTGCTGGCGGTCCAGCCGGACACGATGTCGACGTGTTCGATGCCCGCCAGCACCAGCAGGGCCCAGGCGACGTCCACCAGCTGGGTCGCCAGCAGCAGCGCGGCCAGCGGCACCGCCGGGGCCCAGCGGCGGATGGCGAACCCGGCGGCGTAATGGCCCACGAGCATCCCCGCAGTTACCGCACGCTTGCCTTCGTGTCAACCGCCGGTATGTTTGGCCGCTCCCCGCTCCCGGGCAGGTCATGACCTCCACCGCACCCGCCGGCCCGCTGGCCGAACTGCTCCGCGTCCCGCTCATCACGGCCCTCGCCGGCCGCCGGTCCCGCCGCGTGGCGCGCGGCACGTCGATCAACGCCGGCGACCTCAGCTACCGCAGCACCGCGACCCCGCGGCCGCTGTCGGACCTCGAGGAAGCGGTGCTGATCGTGTGCACCGGGATCACCGGCGTGGTGGCGCACGACGGGCCGCTCGACTCCACCGACCACGGACGCGAGCTGGCCACGCCGTTCCTGAACGTGCTGGCGCGGGCGGCGCCGAGCCCGGACAACAGCCAGCCCACGCATTTCGTCATGCTGAACGACGCCGGGATCTGGCTGCTGCGCCGGCCCGCGGCGGCCGAGTGGACCCGCCTGCTCAGGGACCTGCCGCCCCGGCTGGGCGACTGGGCCGAGGCCGACTGGCTGGGCGTGGCGCGGGCCCTCAAGCACCTGCTGCGCGCCGGGCGCCTGGAGATGCCGCGCGAGTTCCCGTACTACATCGGCTGGAACAAGCAGATGTCGAACGTGCCGGGTACCACGCTGTTCCTCCCGCTGATCGACACCACGCGGATGATGATCAACGGCATCCTGAACCTGCTGGCCGAGCCCGACGGCCAGCGGCCGCTGTTCCTGGACGACTGGCGGCCCTTCCACCCCGACAGCGCCGAGGACTGGGTCGGGTGGCTCGCCTCGCATGCGCACCTGGCGCCGGTCATCCCGTACCAGCCGATCGGCGGCGTGCACCGGGCCCGGAGCAAGTTCGTGAACGCGCACATCGCCATGCCGGTCGGGCTGATCCGCACCTTCCTCTCGGACCACGAATCGTTCTACCTCACCCACAACCTCATGCTGGTGAGCGAGGCGATGGGCCTGGGCTCCTGGGTGCATGCCTGTGCGCCCTCGCCCTACCTGCTGGGCGGCGACGCGCGGACCAAGGGCCTCGGCGTGCGGATGGAGACCCCGGCCAGGCACTGGCACCAGTGGCCCCCGCCGCCGGCCAGCCAGCCGAACCCGGTGGGGTTCGACGGCCTGCTCGAGACGCTGAGCCCGCCGTACGTGGCGTCCATGGACGAGGCGGTGGACCGGGTGCTGGCGCAGAAGTTCGGCGCCGGGGGC
>CAZJZC010000293.1:0-2870 GCA_964550365.1 uncultured Gemmatimonadales bacterium
GGCCTCCGGGCGCCCTGGCCGCGCCCCACCAGGCCCGTCAAGGTCGCCTTGCGGAGTCCCGATTCCCGGGCAATGTATAAGCCGGCCGAGACCACCGACGAACCCGAACGGCCGTGCCAGAAACCCGACGCTCCAAAGGAGCCCTCATGACCAGTGACGCGATGACCGGCGGCGATGGCTGGGACATGCCCAGCGCCGAACCGGCACCGGCGCGGGAGTGGTCCCCGCCGGCGTGGACACCGCCTCCGCCTCCGGCGCCGCCGCCACCTCCCAAGCCGATGAGCATGGCCGCGCCCGCCCCCGCCAAGCCGAAGGCGCAGAAGAAGGCGGCCCCGAAGAAGAAGGCCGCCAAGAAGAAGCCGGCGAAGAAGAAGGCCGCCAGGAAGAAGCCGGCGAAGAAGAAGGCCGCCAGGAAGAAGCCGGCGAAGCGGAAGGCCGCCCGCAAGCCGGCGAAACGGGCCGCGGCGAAGAAGAAGAAGCCGGCGAAGAAGAAGGCGGCCCGGAAAGTGAAGAAGCGGAAGTAGCGGCTAGAAGACCTCGACCGGACAGTCGACCACCCTTCGCGCGCGAGCGGCGATCTCCACCAGCCGTTCGCGCGCGACGCCGTTCACGGCCGAGTCCGCCGGCGCGCGGTCGATGGAGTACAGGTGGACCGCGACCGGCTCGACGCGTGCCAGGGCATCGAGCCACTCATCGACCGCCCTCTCGTCGGCGCCGCTGTACCCCGGGCCCTCGACCACCATGGCCTGGATGATGACGTCCTTCAGGCCCCGGTAGTTCACCACCAGGGCCTCGCGATCGTAGGCCACGCCGTTGATCCGCTCCACCGGTCCCGGGTCCAGCTTCATCATCCGCGCGTCGAGCGCGTCCAGCGCCGCGCGGATCGCAGGCCGGCCCGCCGACAAGCCGTTCGAGAGGATGCCCACCTTGAGCCACGGCGCGACCTCGGCGCGCACCTCCAGCACCCGCTCGACCACGAGGGGGAACCGCGGGTGCATGGTCGGCTCGCCGTTGCCCGCGAACGTGACCCAGTCGGGGCGAACGCCGCCGAACGCCAGCGTCTTGCGGAGCGCGTCGGCCACGACGTCGGGGGAGGGCCACTGGGCGCCCTCGGCCTTGGGCGTGTTGAAACCGCACTCGCAGTAGGGGCAGTCGAAGGTGCACAGCTTCGAGCGGGGCGGGATGAGGTTCAGGCCGAGCGAAAGGCCGAGGCGCCGCGAACGGACCGGCCCGTTGATGATCCGCTCCCACAGGAACGTGCCCGCCGCCTTGCCGGTGCCCGGAAAGCCCTGTGGCGTCGTCATTCCCCCAAGCCTAGCGGGGCGCTAGGTTGGGCGCCATGCGCGCACGGCCGGCCCGTCTCGTCATCGTCGTGTCGATCGCCCTGCTGGGCGCCGGCCTGGCGGCCGCACGCCCCGGGAGCGCCGACTTCGACGTGCTCATCCGCGGTGGGACGCTGGTCGACGGCACCGGCGCGCCCGGGCGGGCGGCCGACGTGGGCATCAGCGGCGACCGTATCGCGGCCATCGGCGACCTCGCGGACCGCACGGGCAGCCGCGTGATCGACGCGCGCGGCCTGGTCGTGGCGCCCGGCTTCATCGACATGCTCGGCTGGTCCCAGCACACGATCCTGGTCGACCCGCGCGGCGTCTCGAAGGTCACCCAGGGCATCACCACCGAGATCACCGGCGAGGGCTGGTCACCGGCGCCCGCGAACGCCGCCACCGTGCGGGAGGACAGCGCCCAGTTCGCCGCCTGGGGGCTGGCGGTGGACTGGCACGATCTGGCCGGCTACTGGGACCGGCTGCGCCGATCGGGCACGCCGTTCAACATGGCCACGTTCGTGGGCGCCACCACGCTGCGGCTCCATGTGATGGGCCACGAGCGGCGCGCGCCCACCGGCGCGGAGCTGGCGCGCATGGAGGCCCTGGTCGACACGGCCATGCGCCAGGGCGCCCTCGGGCTCTCCACATCGCTCATCTACGAACCCGGTTCCTACGCCACGACCGACGAACTGGTCCGGCTGGCGCGCGCCGCAGGCCGCCACGGCGGGCTCTACATCACCCACATGCGCAGCGAGGGTGACGGCATCGCGCGCGCGCTGGAGGAGGCCTTCACCATCGGCCGCCGGGCCGGCGTCCCGGTCGAGATCTGGCATCTCAAGGTCTCCGGCCGGCGGAACTGGGGACGGATGCCAGCCGTCATCGGCACGCTGGAACGGGAACGCCGCGCCGGCCGGCGCGTCGGCGCCAACAGCTACCCCTACGTCGCATCCGCCACCAGCCTCTCGCAGGTCCTCCCCGCCTGGGCCCGGCGCGGGGGCAACGCCGCCATGGTCGAGCGGCTCGGCGATCCCGCCGTGCGCGCGCGCATCCGCCGCGAAGTGCCGGGCGCCGGCGGCGTGCAGGTGCTCTCGGCCGTCGATCCCTCGCTGGCGCGCTATCAGGGGCGCCGTATCAGCGACATCGCGAGGACCGAAGGACGCCACGAACTCGACGTGGTGATGGACATCCTCATCGCCGACGGCGGCAACACCGGCGCGGCCTTCTTCTCCATGAGCGAGGACGATGTGCGCGCCGCCGTGGCCACTCCCTGGATCGGCGTGGGCTCCGATTTCGGCGCCACGGCGGGCGATGGCCCGCTGTTCACCGGGCCGGTGCACCCCCGGGCCTATGGCACCTTCCCGCGGATCCTCGGACGCTACGTGCGGGAACAACGGGCCCTCAGCCTCGAGGCCGCCGTGCACAAGATGACCGGCGTCCCGGCCGGGCGGATGGGCCTCGCCGGCCGCGGCCGGCTGGGCGAAGGCTGGTTCGCCGATGTCACCGTGTTCGACCCGCTGACGGTCAACGACCGGGCCACGTTCGAGG
>CAZJZC010000294.1:0-2851 GCA_964550365.1 uncultured Gemmatimonadales bacterium
GGGAACTGGGCCGCCAGCTCGCGGACCTCGGACTTCACGCCGCGCAGGACGGCCGGGTCGTCCCTGCCTTCGAGCGCCCGGTCGATCAGGTCGGCCACCCGCACCATCTCCGGTTCCTTCATGCCCCGCGTGGTGAGCGCCGGCGTGCCGATGCGCACGCCGCTGGTGACGAACGGCGACTGCGGATCGCCCGGCACGGTGTTCTTGTTCAGCGTGATGCCGGCCTCGTCGAGCGTCTCCTCGGCCACCTTGCCCGTCAGGCCCTTGGGCCGCAGGTCCACCAGCATGAGATGGGTGTCGGTGCCGCCGGAGACGAGCGCGTAGCCGCGCCCGATGAGCGCCGCGCCCAGCGCCCGCGCATTGGCCACGACCTGCGCGCTGTAGGCCCTGAACGCCGGCTGGAGCGCCTCGCCGAACGCCACCGCCTTCGCGGCGATGACGTGCATCAGCGGGCCGCCCTGGGTGCCGGGGAAGATCTCCTTGTCCACCGGCTTGGCCAGCGCCCCGGTGCTGAGGATGAGCCCGCCGCGCGGGCCGCGCAGGGTCTTGTGCGTGGTGCTGGTGACCAGGTCGGCGTGGGGGACCGGCGAGGGGTGCGCGCCGCCGGCCACCAGGCCGGCGAAGTGCGCCATGTCCACCATCAGCAGGGCCTCGACCTCCCGGGCGATGGCGGCGAACGCGGCGAAGTCGATGATCCGGGCGTAGGCGCTCCCGCCCGCGACGATGAGCTTCGGCCGCTCGGCCTTCGCCAGGTCGCGCACCTGGTCGTAGTCGATGAGCCCGGTCTCCTCGCGCACGCCGTACTGCACGGCGCGGAACAGCTTGCCCGACTCGTTCACGGTGGCGCCGTGGGTCAGGTGCCCGCCGTGGCGCAGGGCCATGCCGAGCAGGGTGTCGCCCGGCCGGAGCACCGCGAGATAGGCGCCGAAGTTGGCCTGCGAGCCGCTGTGCGGCTGGACGTTGGCGTGGGCGGCGCCGAACAGCTCCCGGGCCCGCGCGATGGCGAGCTCCTCGACCTCGTCCACCACCTGGCAGCCGCCGTAGTAGCGCTTGCGCGGGTAGCCCTCGGCGTACTTGTTGGTCAGCGGCGAGCCCATGGCGGCCAGCACCGCCTCGGAGGCGAAGTTCTCGGAGGCGATGAGCTCGAGGCCCTCGGCCTGCCGGGCGGTCTCGCGCCGGATGATGTCGGCGACCACGGGGTCGGCGGAGGCCGCGTCGGGCCGGGGCATGAGGTCGGTCACGGGTCCTAGGTTAATGCCGGCCGCGGCCCCGGACAATCGCGCGGGGCGGCGCCGGCGGTGAGGACGTCAGGCGCGGGCGCGCCGCGCGGCCGCCTCGCGCTCGGCCCGCGCCAGGATCATCTCGACGCCGATGCGGTTCAGGCCGCCCTCGGGCAGGATGACGTGGGCCCAGCGCTTGGAGGGCTCGACGAACTCGAGGTGCATCGGCCGCACGGTGGTGAGGTACTGCGCGATGACCGACTCCATGCTGCGGCCGCGCTCGCTCACGTCGCGCTGGAGCCGCCGGATGAACCGCACGTCGCCGTCCACGTCCACGAAGATGCGGATGTCGCAGCGCTCGCGCAGGCGGGCGTCGACGAACAGCAGGATCCCCTCGACGATGACCACGTCGCGCGGCTCCACCCGGACGGTCGTCGCGGCGCGGGCGAAGGCCGCGTAGTCGTAGGTCGGCTTGTCGATGGCCTGCCCGGCGGCCAGCATGGCGAGGTGCGCGTCGAGCAGGTCGAGGTCGAAGGCGTCGGGGTGGTCGAAGTTCACCCGCTTGCGCTCCTCGATCGCCAGGTGCGGCAGGTCCTTGTAGTAGGCGTCCATGTCCACCAGGACGCTGTCGAACCCCACCGCCTCGTCGATCTGCCTCGCGACGGTGGTCTTGCCGGACCCCGACCCGCCGGCCACCCCGATGATCAGTGGGCGCATCTCCCTCGGTCCCCCGCTCCCCCGGTCCCTCGCCCTAGCGGTCCAGGTCCCGCCGGGCGGCGTAGCCCACCCAGGTGCGCTTGAGCGCGCTGGTCATGGCGATGCGCTTCTCCGCCAGCCGGTCGGCCGCCCGGTAGGTCGGCAGCTTCTCGGCCTTGGCCAGCTCGTAGACCCTCAGCATGGTGTCGTAGATCTCGCCCGCCTTGCGGTGGGCCCGCTCGGCCGACCAGTTCATCAGTTCGCTGTTGACGTTGATCAGCCCGCCGGCGTTGATGACGTAGTCCGGCGCGTACAGGATGCCCTTCTTCTCCAGCGCGTCGCCGTGCTTCGGCTCGGCCAGCACGTTGTTGGCGCCGCCGGCGATGACCTTGACCTTGAACTGGGGGAGGGTCTTGTCGTTGACGACCGCGCCGAGCGCGCAGGGGGCGAAGACGTCGGCCTCCTGGCCGTAGATCTCGTCGGGCTTCACGGCCCGGGCGCGGAACTCGTCGACGACGCGGTCCACCTTCTCGCGGGCGATGTCCGTCACGATGAGCTTGGCGCCCTCCTCGGCCAGGTACTGGCACAGGTAGTAGCCGACGTGGCCGCAGCCCTGCACCGTCACCGTCCGCCCGGCCAGGCTGTCCGAGCCGAACTTCCACTTCGCCGAGGCCTTGATGCCCCGGTAGACGCCGTGCGCCGTGACGGGCGACGGGTCGCCGGAGCGGCCCTGGAGGCCGACCACGTGGCGGGTCTCCAGGTGGATGTAGTCCATGTCCGCCGGGCTGGTGTTGACGTCCTCGGCGGTGATGTACCGGCCCTTCAGCGTCTCGACGAAGCGTCCGTGGGCGCGGAACAGGGCCTCCCGGTCCGTCGGGGTGTCGCCCATGAGGATGACCGACTTGCCGCCGCCGAGCGCCAGGCCGGCGACCGCC
>CAZJZC010000295.1:0-2836 GCA_964550365.1 uncultured Gemmatimonadales bacterium
GTCCATGCCCAACGTTAGGCGGACCGCGATGGTGATGGAAGGTGCGCCTCGTGCCCGCCTTGACCGGCACCTGCGACAGTCGTATTAGCGTACTCGACACCCGTCCCCGGAGGCGTCATGAACACGCCACCCAGGCGCCCACGCTGGTACCTCGTGCCCGCCCTGCTGCTCACGGCTTGCACCACCTGGTCGAGCTCACGCAACCCGACCTCCCTCGATCCTGCCGTGACCGGCCAGCGCCTGCGGGTCGTCCAGCGCGACGGCCGGGTCTCGGAACTGACGCAGGCCGCCCTGCGCGGCGACACCATCATCGGCCGGCTGGCGAATGTCGGCGCGGAGGTGGCGATTCCGCGAGCCGACGTCCTCCGCGTCCAGGTACGGACCGTTTCGGGGACCAAGACCGTCTTCCTGGTGGCCGCGCTTGGTGCGACCGCCATACTCGTGGCCAATGCGGCGCGGTCCGACCCTCCACCTCCGCCGCCCCCGTCCGGCGGAGGCGGCTTCGGCTGCTGCGCTTCGTGCCCGCTGGTCTATAGCTGGGATGGTCGGCGGTGGCGCCTCGACTCCGGCACCTTCGGCGGGGCGATCACGGCGGCGCTCCAGCGCACGGACGTGGACAATCTGGACCACGCATCCGTGGTGAACGGCCGGCTGCGTCTGCGTGTCACGAACGAACTCCAGGAGACCGACCACGTCGACGCCCTGTCGGTCCTCGCGGTGGACCACGACACCGACGTTACGGTCGCGCCCGATGCGGCCGGCCGGCTTCACTCGATCAGCGCGCCTCAGGCGCCGGTGGCCGCGGTGGATCTGGCGGGCCGGGATGCGCTCGCACGGGTGCGTACCGCCGACGGCTGGGGCTGGGAGTCGGCGCTCGAGCCGCGCGACCCTGGCCGCGATACGGATCTGCGCGATGGCCTTGCGTTGTCGTTCGTCCGCCCCCGCGGCGCAGTGTCGGCGCGGCTTGTGGTGGATGCCAACAACACCGCGTGGGCGGCCTGGCTCCTGTTGCGCTTCGTGGGCGCGCACGGTCGCACGACCGCGGCATGGTACGACTCGCTGAACGCGTCGCCCGAGTCGGCCCGGGCGCTCGGCACGCAGCTGGCGCGCGAAGCGTTCCTGCGCGTCGAGGTGCGCACGGATACCGGATGGGCGGTGCGCGGCCTGATCTGGGAAGCCGGCCCGGAGATCCTCAAGCGCCAGGCGCACGTCCTCGACCTCGACGGAGTGGTGGGCGACACGGTGCAGGTGCGGCTGACGTCGGTGCCGGCGTTCTGGTTCGTGGATCGGGTCGCGGTGGACTTCGCGCCCGAGCGGCCTGTTGCGGTGCGGGAACTGGCGCTGGTGTCGGCGCGCACCTCGACCGGACGGGACGTTGCTCCGCTCATCGCCCGCGAGGATCGGCGGTACTACACGCTGCAGACCGGCGACGCCGCCGAGATCACCTTCCGGGCGCCGCCGCCGATCCCCGGCCGTACCCGCAGCTATGTGTTGCGCTCGAGCGGCTGGTATCGAGTGCGCGCCGACGAGTCGCACGAGCCCGACACACGCATCCTGGCCATGGTGCACGCGGGCCCCCAGGGGCTGGCCCGCGCGGCGGTGGCCGAGCTCGAACGCGTCCGGGCCCTGGCCACGGTGTCTCGGTGAACCGGGTCGCGATCACGGGGGTCGGCGCCATCGGCGGAACCGGGCCCGATGCGGTCACGCTGCTGACCCGGATCCTCGCGAACCACTCGGGTGTCGAGATCCCTGGCGGCGCGGGTTGCGCCGCGGCACGCGCGGGTGACGTGGCCCCGCGCCGGGCGACGCGCCGCCTCGACCGGGTAGCCCGGCTCTTCCACGAGGCATGCGAGGCGGCCTGGCTGGACGCGGGACTCGATGTCGCGGCTCCCGAGCCTGAACGCGTCGCGCTCATCGAAGGCTCGTCGCTCGGCGCCATGTCCGACCTGCTCATGGCCCACCGCGACCTGGTGACGGCTCCGCGCCGCCAGCGCGTGCCGGGCGCGCTGCTCCGCTACCTGCCGGGCGCCGGCGGGAGCACCTTCGCCCAGCAGCGGGGCCTCGCCGGGTCGGTGCTCCACGTCTCGGCAGGCAGCGTGTCGGCGACCTGCGCCATCGGCGAGGCGGCGGCGAAGATCGGTTCTGATGAGGCCGACGTGGTCCTTGCAGGCGGGTCGGAAAGCCCGCTGCACGAGGAGGTCCTCGAGGCCTTCAAGGCCGCCGGGGTGCTCGCCGCCGATGGTCACTGTCGCCCGTTCGACCGCCGCCGCTCCGGCACGGTGCTCGGCGAAGGCGCCGGCGTCATGGTGCTGGAATCGGAGGTCCACGCGCGCCGCAGAGGTGCGCGCGTCCATGCCTGGCTGGTCGGCTACGCCGCAGTGACGGAATCGCACTCCATGCTGGCACCCGACCCGTCAGGGCGGGGTGTCGCCGCGGTGACCGACCGGGCGATGCGCGGAACGCCTGCGCGCGAACTGGCTTTCATCAAGGCGCACGGTACGGGCACACCGCTCAACGATGCCGCGGAGTGCCGGGGCCTGGCCGCGGTCTTCGGACCGGGCCTCGTGGACACCCCGCTGGTGGCGCTGAAGCCGGCGCTCGGCCACACCCTGGGCGCCAGCGGCGCACTGGAGGGCGTCGCGGCGGTGCTCGCCCTCGCCCGGCGCGTGGTGCCGCCCACGCTCAACGTGGAAGCCGCCGACCCGGCACTCCCCAAGTGCCGAGTCGCCACGGAACCAGAGAACAGCAGGGCGAGCGCGGCCCTGCTGCTGTCGGAGAGCTTCGGCGGGCGTTGCGCGGCGCTGGTGGTGCGGGCGGCCTGAGCCGCTACGTCTCC
>CAZJZC010000296.1:0-2835 GCA_964550365.1 uncultured Gemmatimonadales bacterium
TGGTCTTGATCTCGGCCAGGAACCGCTCGCCGCCCAGGATGGCGGAGAGCTCCGGGCGCAGGACCTTGAGCGCCACCTTGCGGTCGTGGCGCACGTCGTGGGCGAGGTAGACCGTGGCCATGCCGCCGGCGCCGAGCTCGCGCTCGATCACGTAGCGGTCCGCCAGCGCCGCCGTGAGTCGGGAGATCGGTTCGTTCGTCACTACTGGCCCCTCACCCGCTGGCGCAGTTCGCTGGTCCAGTTCTCGACCATGATGAGCGGTGCCTCCCGTGCCGTGCTGTTGCGGACCCGGCGCGCCATGATGAACCGCTGGCCGTCCGGGCTGACGTCGAAGGGCGTGTAGAACTCGCGCTGCGACAGGTAGATGTCTTCGCGCAGATGGAAGAGCATGCGGCGCTCGCCCAGTCGGAACTCGGCGCCCGGCGCGACGGCAGCGACCAGCATCTCGCGGTCGGTGTTCACGAAGAACAGCTCCCGCCCGCTGCGGGCCCACAACGGCGCCACGCCGCCGCTGGTCGAGACCTGGTACTTGGCCGACGCGGCGTCGGGGAACGGGCGGACGAACACCTCCGGCCGGCCCGTCTCGTCGGAGACGTAGGCCAGCCAGCGCCCGTCGGGCGACAGGGCGATCTCCGACTCGTCGAACCTCGTGGCGACCAGCGGCGCCGGCACCGTGTCCTCGCCGAGACGCATGACGCCGATGTCGCGCCCACCGCGCTGTGCGATGACTCCTCCTCCGCGCGCGACCAGCCAGCGGCCGTCAGCCGACACCATGCCTTCGAAGACCGTTCCCGCGAGCAGCAGTTCGTCGGTGCCCGTGCCGTCGGCCGCCCGGCGATACAGTCCGACGGCGCCCGGCCGATTGGACGCGAAGAGGACCGAGCGGGCATCGGGCATCCAACGGGGCCGGAACTCGGACGCGCTGTCGAAGGTCACCCGGACTTCGGGGCCGGTGGGCAGCTGCTTGACCCATATGTCATCGCCGCCCTCGGTGCTCAGCCCGATGGCCAGCCGTCTTCCCTCGGGCGACAGGGACCAGCCCGCGTTGGCCCCATAGGAGACGTTGCGGAACGTCCATGCCGAATCCACGAGCGTCTCTCGGCCGGCGCGGTCCACCCAGACCATCTGGTAGCGCAGCAGCGCCGTCGCGGAGGCGCCGGCCCGGAACGCCAGGGTCCCGTTGCCCGACAGGGCGATGAGGGGATCGGCACCATCCACCACGGAAATGCTGTCGCGCACTGGCACCGGCGTGCCGGTTCCCCGGAGCCTGGACAGGTCGAAGGGCATCGCCAGCATCGCGCCGTCGGCCCGCACGTACACCACGTGACCGCTCGGCGCGAACAGACCCATGGCGGCACCCGCCTGCACCCGGTGCGCCTGGCCGCTCTTCAGGTCGAGCGCCCAGAGATCCTGCTCCTGGCGACAACCTCCGCGGCACCTGGTGAACAGCACACCCCTGCTGCCCGGGAGCGCCGAGGGGAACCGTGCCTGCGCGGAATCGGAATTCCACACGGCCCGCGGAGCACCGCCGGCGCCCGGTATCCGCCGCATCTCGAACGCACCGATCCGGATATAGACGATGGATCCATCGTCGAGCCACGCCAGGCCGGGCGTGCCCGATACCGAGTCCGTCAGCGTGATCGCCGCCCCGCCGGTGACCTGGAGCTTCTTCAGCTGGTTGGCCTGGACGAAGGCGATCCACTCGCCGTCGGGCGAGAACGTGAAGTTGGTCACGCCGTCCGTCCCCGCGAGCGCCGTGGCATCGTAGCGGTCACGCCGCTTGATCCAGAGCTGGGTGCCCCGGGGCGCGGGGCCGACGTAGGCCAGCTGCGACCCATCCGGCGACAGTGCGAAGGGGCGCTCGGCCACCGCCTCCTGGTCCCGCGGCAGAGCCAGGCCGAACATCAGGGGCGTGCCCTGGGGCGCGGGGCGCAGCAGCGCCCATGTCGCCGTCGCCATCGCCACCAGGGCCACGAGCGCCAGCGGCATGAGCAGGCGCTGCCGCCAGTCGCGGCGCGAGATTCCCGCGGTCGCGGCCGCCCGCATGCCCGTGGCGCTCAGCGCGAAACTGGCGGGATTCGCCAGCGCCTCGCCGAACTGGGCCGCCGAGGCGAAGCGGTCGGCGGGCAATTTCTCGAGCGCCCGGTACACGACCCCTTCGAGCGACGCCGGGATCGTATGCCGCTGGAGCGTGAGCGAGCGCGGTTGCTCGGTCATCACCCGGGCGATGATCGCCTGCGCCGTCGCCCCGACGAACGGCGGCTCTGCTGTCAGCATCTCGTAGAGCACGCAGCCCAGGGCGTAGATGTCCGCCTTGGCCGTGATCTCCCGCTCGCCCATGGCCTGCTCGGGCGCCATGTAGTGTGGCGTGCCGAGGCTCATACCGGTCTCGGTCATGCGCGAGCCGCCGTCTGAACGGCTGGCGGCCAGCGCGATGCCGAAGTCGGCCACCTGCGCGTGGCCGCCATGGAGCAGGATGTTCTCGGGCTTGATGTCGCGGTGCACGATGCCGTGCTCGTGGGCGTACTGGAGCGCGTCGGCCACCTCGCGGGCGATGCGCACCGCGTCGTCCACCGGCAGCTGCTTCTCCCGCACCAGCCGGTCGCGCAGCGACTCGCCCTCGACGTACGGCATCACGTAGTACACCAGGCCGTCGGCCTCGCCGGAGTCGAACAGGCTCAGGATGTGCGGATGCTGGAGGTTGGCCGTGGTCTTGATCTCGGCCAGGAACCGCTCGCCGCCCAGGATGGCGGAGAGCTCCGGGCGCAGGACCTTGAGCGCCACCTTGCGGTCGTGGCGCACGTCGTGGGCGAGGTAGACCGTGGCCATGCCGCC
>CAZJZC010000297.1:0-2828 GCA_964550365.1 uncultured Gemmatimonadales bacterium
CCGGGTAGGGGTGAGGGTAGGTGAGAGGGGTAGGGAGACAAGTGAGAGGTGAGAGGTGAGAGGTGAGAGGGGCGGCCTCGGTTCGCCGATGGGATACCGCCGCCCCATCTCCTCCTACCCCGTCACCTCTCACCTCTCGCCCATCCCTACCCCACTCACCTACCCCTACCCCTACCCCTCATCCCCTGAGGACCCTCCCCTTCACCGCTCGACCCCCTCGCGGCGCGCGGCGGCCAGCCACGGACTGCCCGCCGGTCCGCCGGGCGGTGCCGGCGCGGGCGTCCGCCGGCGTTCGTCCTCGAGGAGCGCGGCGGCGAGCGCGGCATCTTCCACCAGCGCGGCGTCGGGCGCCTTGGCCATCAGGGCCCGCCCGATCCGGTCCCAGTAATCGATGCTGATGTCGCCTTTCACGAAATGCGGCTCGCGCATGACCCGCTCGTGGAACTCGCGCGAGGTGGGCACGCCGGTGATCACCAGGTCGGCGAGCGCCCGGCGCATGCGCTGGATGCAGCGTTCGCGCGACTCGGCCCAGACGACCAGCTTGCCCAGCAGCGAGTCGTAGAACAGCGACACCTCGGCGCCGCGCTCGATCCAGCCGTCCCACCGCACGCCCGGCCCGCTGGGCAGTTCGCAGGCCTCGATGCGCCCCGCCGCCGGCAGGAAGTCGCTGAACGGGTCCTCGGCGGTGATGCGGCATTCCAGCGACCAGCCGCGCGGCACCAGCGCCCGCTCGGGGAGCGAGAGGTGGTGGCCCTGGGCGATCTTGAGCTGCATGCGGACCAGGTCCACGCCGTAGACCTGCTCGGTCACCGGGTGTTCGACCTGGAGGCGCGTGTTCATCTCGAGGAAGTAGAACTCGCCGCCCGGCAGCAGCAGGAACTCGCAGGTCCCGGCGCTGACGTAGCCCACGGCCTGGGCGGCACGCACCGCCGCCTCGCCCATCGACCGCCGGATGGCCGGCGTGACCGCGACCGATGGCGCCTCCTCGATGAGCTTCTGGTGGCGCCGCTGGACCGAGCACTCGCGCTCGCCCAGGTGGATGACCCGGCCGTGGGCGTCGGCCAGCACCTGGATCTCGACATGCCGCGGTCCTTCGAGGAACCGCTCCAGGTAGATGCGGCCGTCGCCGAACGCCTTCCCGGCCTCGCTCTGCGCGGCGGCGAACGCGCCGGCCAGGTCGGCCTCGGCGCGCACCACGCGCATGCCGCGCCCGCCGCCGCCCGCGGCCGCCTTCAGCAGGACCGGGAAGCCCACGCTGCGCACCGCCCGGGCGGCCGACGCCGCATCGGCCAGCGGCTCGACGGTGCCCGGCACCACCGGGACGCCGGCTTCCCGCATGCGGCGGCGGGCCTGGGTCTTGTCGCCCATGGCCGCGATGGCCCTGGCCGGCGGGCCGATGAACGTCAGCCCCGCGCGCTGGACCGCCTCGGCGAACGCCGCGCGCTCGGACAGGAAGCCGTAGCCGGGGTGGATCGCGTCGGCGCCGCTGGCGCGCGCCGCGTCGATGATGCGGTCGATGGCGAGGTACGACTCGGCCGGGGCGCTGCCGCCGAGGTGCACCGCCTGGTCGGCGGCCCGCACGTGCGGCGCCTGGCGGTCGGCGTCCGAGTAGACCGCGACGGTCTCGAGGTCCTCCTCGCGGCAGCCGCGCAGGATGCGCAGGGCGATCTCCCCGCGGTTGGCCACGAGGACGCGCTTCATCTAGAGCGGGATGTTCCCGTGCTTGCGGGGAGGGTTCCGGTCGCGCTTGGTCTCGAGCACCCGCAGGGCGGCGATGAGGCGGGGCCGCGTCTCGCGCGGGTCGATGACGTCATCCACGTAGCCGCGGCCGGCCGCGACGTACGGGTTGGCGAACTTCTCGGCATACTCCGCCTGGCGCTCGGCCAGGGCCCGCTCGGGGTCCGCCGCCGCCTCGATCTCGCGCCGGAACAGGATCTCCACCGCGCCCTTGGGCCCCATCACGGCGATCTCGGCCGTGGGCCAGGCCAGGTTGAGGTCGCCGCGGATGTGCTTGCTGCTCATCACGTCGTAGGCGCCGCCGTAGGCCTTGCGGGTGATGACCGTGAGCTTGGGGACCGTGGCCTCGCAGTAGGCGTAGAGCAGCTTGGCGCCGTGCTTGATGATGCCGCCGTGCTCCTGCGCCACCCCCGGCAGGAAGCCGGGCACGTCCTCGAGGGTCACCAGCGGCACGTTGAAGGCGTCGCAGAAGCGCACGAAACGCGCCGCCTTGAGCGAGGCGCCGATATCGAGCACCCCGGCCAGCACCGCCGGCTGGTTGGCCACGATGCCGACCGGCCGGCCGCCCAGCCGGGCGAAGCCGCAGATGATGTTCTGGGCGTAGTCGCGGTGGATCTCGAAGAAGCCGCCGTCGTCCACCACCCGGCGGATGACGTCGTGCATGTCGTACGGCCGGGACGACTCGTCGGGCACGACGGTGAGCAGGTCGGCGTCGCGCCGGTCGGCCGGGTCGGCGCAGGCGCGGCGGGGCGGGCTCTCCAGGTTGTTCAGCGGCAGGTACGACAGCAGTTCCCGGACCGCGGCCAGGCTCTCGGCCTCGCTGGCATGGACCAGGTGCGCCACGCCCGACGTGCCGGCGTGGACGGCCGCGCCGCCCAGCGTGTCGAAGGTGACCTCCTCGTGGGTCACCGTCTTCACCACGTTCGGGCCGGTCACGAACATGTGGCTGATGCCTTCGACCATGAACACGAAGTCCGTGATGGCCGGGCTGTAGACCGCCCCGCCGGCGCAGGGGCCGAGGACCACGGAGAGCTGGGGCACCACGCCGCTGGCCAGGGTGTTGCGCAGGAAGATCTCGGCGTAGCCGCCGA
>CAZJZC010000298.1:0-2823 GCA_964550365.1 uncultured Gemmatimonadales bacterium
AGATGAAGTTCAGGTTGGTGAAGTTGAACAGGTTCCGGAAGTCGGCGTAGACCGTCAGGTCGCGCTGACCGCCCATGCGGATGCCCTTGGTGATCCGCAGGTCCACGTTGCGGATCCAGGGCATGGTCGACGCGTTGAGCGGCTCGGCCGGGATGGCCGTGAGGCCGAACCCGTTGCCGGGGCCGGTCGCGCCGCCGCCGACGTTGGTCATGCGGGTGTAGGCCAGCCCGCTGGCGAACCGGAAGGTCGCGAAGGCGCCCACGTTCTGGAGGATCGAACCCATGGTGGTGCCGGAGCGCCAGGCGTGCGGGAAGCTCAGCGCCAGGCTGCCGGCGATCGTGTGGGTCCGGTTGTCACGCGTGGTCAGCGCGGCCTGCGGCGGCGGCTGCCGGTCGCCGGTCACGTTGCTGTTCACGCGCGAGAGCGTGTTCAGGTACTCCGTCGGATCCGAGCCGGTGCTCTTCGCGGACTGGTAGGTGTACGACACCGAGCCCTGGAAGAGGTCGCCGATGCGGCGGTCGAGCTTGAGGTCGATGCCGCGCACGTTCCCGAAGTCGGCGTTGGTCATCAGGTTCACATTCTGGATCTCGTTCCGGAACGGATCGTAGACCGGCAGGATGCGGGCCGTGATGTCCGACACCTTGTCCTTGTTGTACGCCGCGATGTCGAGCACCATGTCGCGGTTGAACGCGTGCCGGACGCCGAACTCGAACAGGATCGTCTTGCCGTAGTCGAGGTCGCGGCCGAACACGTCGTTGGTGTTGGTGATGGCGAGGTCGGTGTTGACGCCGGTCGCCAGGAAGTTGAAGTCGGGCGTCTGCGCCTGCTGCGCGTACGAGAGGCGGAAGCCGGTCCGGTCGGTGACCGGGAACGACACCCGCAGGGACGGCAGCAGCACGCCGCGCGAGGCGCCGGGGAACATGTTGCAGGTGGACCAGCCGGCCGTGTCGGCGGCGACGCGCAAGGCGTCGCACCGGGTGGCGGTGGCCGAGTCCTCGGCCGTCCGGGCCCGGGCCAGGGCGCCGGGCAGGTTGCCGTCGGCGACCCGGAAGGGATCGGTGTACAGCCGGCCCGGCACGTTGGAGTACAGCACGTCCGGGTTCAGCCGGTCATAGCGCACGCCGAGGTCCACGACCACGTCGCCGAGGTCGAGACGGTCGGTGGCGTAGAGGCTCCAGCGCGAGGGCGTGTAGATGTTCGCGTCCATGCCGAACATGCTGACGAGGCCGGAACCGAAGGCCTTCACGTCGGCGCGGACGAAGTCACCGCCGAACTGGAAGCGGTTGTAGCGGTCCGCCTGCCAGTCGAGGTTGGCGCGGCCGGTGATGCGGGTCTCGGAGTTGAGGCCCACGCCCGGGTTGCCGACGCCGCTCGAGGGGAAGTTGCCCGGCGAAACGCCGTACGGGTTGGTCCGGTAGGGCGCGCCCTGGCCCAGGTCGTTGCGGTTGAGCAGCGGGATGCAGCCGCCCATGCTCGGACGGGCCGCGTCGCGGCCGCTCTGGCAGTTGTTGACCCGCATGTTCTGGATCAGCCGCTCATCGACCGGGAAATTGTCGTGATCGGTGTAGAACTGCATGTTCGACAGCGAGAAGTTGCCGAACGGCTCGTGGTTGTCATTGAACCACGTCTGGTCCACCAGGCCGCCGGTGCCCCGGTCGCTCTGGATGCTGAAGGCCGCGTCGAGTGACAACGCGCGATCGGTGGACCGCGTGAGGTTCTGCGTCCAGTTCACGATCAGCGCGTTGGAGACGTTCAGGAACCCGGTCTGCGACATCGGGTTGTACAGGTTCCCGCCGCGGAAGTTGAGCCCCTGGCCCCGGACCCGGTGGAAGGTCGCCGAGACGCGCGAGCCCGCCCCGTAGGAGTACTGGAGCTTGGCGTCCATGGTCCAGTTGTTGGACCAGTTGTCCGGGCGGCGCATGCCGCTGGAATACTCGGTGAACGCCGGCAGCGCGACCTGGGTCGAGTCGCTGTTGGCGTTGCCCGGCGTGTTGGCGATCGTGACGACGGTGTCGATGCCGTTCATCACGAACAGCGGCGCGGTGTCCGAGCCCTTGCCGCGCAGACCGTTCTGCTGACCCGAGATGGTCGTGGCCAGGAAGAACGTCAGGTTGCGCGCCAGCGGCCCGCCGATGCTGCCTTCGATCCGGTTCAGGCCCTGGCCGCGCGACTCGCCGCCCACCTGGTCCGTCTCGTAGCTGAAGAAGCCGCTGAAGCGCGGCCCGCCGGCACGGGTCACGAAGCTGATGACGCCCGACTGCGCGTCACCCTGCGTCGCCCCGATGGCGCCCGTGGTCACCGACGCCTCTTCCAGCGCGTTGGTGCCGACCGTGATGGTGGCGGTGTTGCCCGAGACCGAGCGGACCGGCACGCCGTCGATGTACACGGCCGCCTCGTTGGTCCGGCCGCCGCGGATCGACAGGCCGCGGGCGGACTCGACCACGCCGGGCTGCAGGCGCAGCACCGCCGTGATGTTGTCGGCCGGCAGGTTCTGCACCAGGTCGCCCTGCACGATCGGCTTCGACGTCACCTGGTCACGCGGCACGATCGGGTTCTGCTCGACCGTGACCGTGATCCCGCCCACCTCGATCGCCCGCTGCTCGAGCGCCAGGTTGACCGTGAACGTCTGCCCCGCGAAGACGCGCACGTTGCGCACCTCGGTCGGCGCATACCCGATGTACTGGGCCCGGAGGGTCATCACGCCCGCCGGCACGTTGTTGAAGAAGTAGTAGCCCTGCTCGTTCGACGAGGTCGCGAACGCCGACCCCACGATGAGCACCTGCGCGCCCGAGATGGGTGCGCCGGACTGGTCCCGGACGGTGC
>CAZJZC010000299.1:0-2823 GCA_964550365.1 uncultured Gemmatimonadales bacterium
CGTTTGAACCGCCCGCCCTGGTACGCCTGCCAGTCGCCCTCGTCCAGTTGGGCCCGGGTGACGGGGTCCAGTTTCGACAGCGACCGGTCGTAGCTGTCCCGGTCCAGGTGAGGGTTGTCCTCTTTGCGAGACGGCACGAACAGCCGGCCCTCGTGCCAGTGCGGGCGGGAGAAGGCGTCGGCGCGACAGAGGCGGAAGAACGAGTCCGGGAGGAAGCGGCCGCGTACCCACTCGTGGCCCTTGCCGCCGGGGTTGGACCCGGCGCGCATCCGCAGGGGGACGCCGGCGAGAGGGCCCGACGACGGCTTGCGGAGGCGGGAGAAGAGGTAGCGGTAGCGGAACTCAGTGTGCTGGGTCAGTTCGTCGATCCCGATGAACTGGTACGCCGCCCCCTGGTACTGGTACACGTGGTCGTCGCGCTCGAGGTAGCCGAACCCGACGCTCGACGTGCCGCCGCCGGGGCAGCGGAAGGTGAAGCGCTTCTCCTGGGAGTTCCACAGGGCGCCGGGCTTGCCGACCCACCAGTCCTTGGCGCGGGGGATGAGGGCGTCGGGCTGCATGAGGTCGGGGAACGACTCGCGGAGCAAGAGGGCCGCGTAGCCGGGGACGTGGAGGAACTGGGCCGCGGCCATGAGGAGGCCGTCGGACTTGCCGCCGCCGGCGGCCCCGCCGTAGAAGGCTTCCTCGGTCTGGTCATGGAGTAGGAACAGGGCCTGGCGCGGCGTCGGGCGGTGCGGGATGAACGGGTTCCGCAGCACCGTTCGGTGAAAGCGGGCCGCCGCTTCCACCGGCGAGGAAGGACCGGATGACGCTCGCGTAGGGGGCCAGGTCGGCGGCGATGTCATGCTTCACGTCGCCTTGGGTGAGTACAGGGCCGCCGGCCGCTCCCGTAAGCTCCACCCGGTCGCGCATCAGCCCCAAGTGCTGCAACGCGGTACGGATGGCGGTGTTTTTGTCGTGCAGCTTGAACTCGGTGACTTCCACCTCTTTGGCGTCGTCGCCGTCGCCTTCCATGTACCGCTTCACCTTGACGCTTTGCAGCGCGCGGCGGGCGGACTCCGAGATTTCGCTGGGCGTCTTGAGGCGGGGAACGTCCTGGGTGAAGTCGAGAATCTCGCCGATGTCCACGGAGAGCAGGCAGCCGAGCTCGGCCAGGACCCGGTCCGCCTCGACGCGCGTGCGTGCCGACCTGGCCCGCTGCGCTTCGGCAACCGCCGCCGCGACCCAAGTTTTCGCAAGCAGTTGGGGGCCGATCCGGTCGGCAGTTCTGGCGCTGTAGCCGGCGCGGCGGGCCGCCTTGGTCGCGCAGAGGTCCTTGAGGTACTCCTGAACGAACCGCTCCTGCTTCGGCGTCAGTTTCCCGCCGCGTGACATAAGGGCCAGTCTACCTGCCGCACTTAGGTAATCGTGCAGTTAGACCCTGTCGGTACGGCCACGAACCGGAAGCCGGTGAAGGTCAGGCCCCGGCCGCGGTAGTGGTTTCGCTTGATCCACCCCTTGGCGGCCAGCGCCTCGAGCCGGCACTGGATCGCCTTCGGGTACACGCGAAAGTGTTGGGACAGTTCGCGCACCGACGGGGAGTAGTGGTGCTTCTGGGCGAATTCCAGGGCCCAAAGATAGAGGTCGTACTGCTTTTGGGTCAACGGTTGCTGACAGCTAGTCGCTGGCATGGTTGGCCTCGACGGTTACTTCGACGCGGGGGTTCTGTCGGTCCAGGAGCAGGTACCAGTGGGACTCGACGATCTGCGAATCGTCCGCGTACACCAGGCCGGCCAAGGCGTCGCAGAGCGCCTTGGCGAAGTTGTCGAGGTCGCCCTGCCGGCGTGGACGGTAAACGGTCGCCGTGAGTTTCACGGGCCCGGTGGGGAACGACGGGGCACGCTGAACCAGGAGTTCCGCATGGACCTGCCGCTTGTAGGCCCGGCCTTCGCGGCTCAGGAGGATGCGACGGCCGACGTGTCGCCAGTACATGTTCACCGTCGGCGGCAGGGGCAGGATGAGCGGTTTCACGCCAGGCACCTTTCCTTCTCGAACCGGGAAAAGGCGTTGTTTATGCGACTCATGTCGGCCACGGAGCCGCCGCGGTCCGGGTGTTTTTCCATAGCCAGGCGCTTGTACTGTGCCCGAACGAAGTCGGTCGGCGCGTGCGGATCGACGCCCAACACCTTGTGCCAGGGCTCGTCGCCGGGTGCCGGGGGCAGGGCTTGGAAGCCGGTGAACGCGGCGTCCACCATGTCGCCGGTCCCCCACCGGGCGATGCCGCGCAGGGCGTTGATGGTATGCCGGATGGCCTGCATGTTGTCCTCGACCTTGCGCCAGCGGTCGCAGGCGAAGCAGACTTGCTTGCCCTTGTAGGTGAAGTAGACGGCCACGCCGGGGTCGTCGGGCTGGCGCTGGCCGGCCAGGGGCAGGCCGTCCTGGCGGAGCCTGATGTTTCCCGACAGGACCACGTTCTTGGCGCTCATCAGCTTGAGCTCGTTCAGGAGCTCATCCCGGACCACGGCGAAGGAGCCGACCTTGAATTTGCTGTCGGCGCGGTAGGCGGTGCGCCCGCGCCCGGCGGGCCAGGCGAGCGGGTAGGCGGTGATGGCGGACATTGCGAGCTACTCCGGTTGTGCGCGGCTCGGCGATGTCAGGGCGACCTGCCCCGATCGCGCGGCGCGCCGCAGGCGTTCCAGGGTGGTGGTGAGGTCGTTCAGCGTGAGGGGTGTGCCGAGGCCGACGCGGGCCTCGGCGATTTCTCGGTCCACGTTGGCGGCCCAGCGGGCCGAGTCGGCGACGAACAGCCAGTCGGTGAGGCGGAAGCACGCGGGCAGGCGGTGG
>CAZJZC010000300.1:0-2812 GCA_964550365.1 uncultured Gemmatimonadales bacterium
GTGCCGCCGCCGCCCGCCAGACTGCCGCCGCTCCACGTCATGGCGCCGAACACATCCACCACGCCCGGGCCGGTGATCGTGCCGCCCGAGAGCGCCAGCGTGGCGGCGCTGGTGAAGGCCCCGTTCCCGTTCAGCGTCAGCGTGTTGGCGCCGATCGCCAGCGTCTGCGCGCCGGACGGCGCCCCCACGTCGAGCCGCGCCACCGTGGCGTTCACGTCGAGCGTCACGGTGTAGGTGCCGCTCTGGCGGATGAACACCGTGTCCGTCGCGGTCGGCACGGTGCCCAGCGACCAGTTGGCCCCGGTGCTCCAGTTGCCGCCGGCGCTGTTGATCCAGGCGTTGCTGTTGGCCGGCGCCACCACGTTGAGCGGCACGCTGGCCGCGCCCGCCAGGCCGGTGGCGTTGGCCGTGAGCGTGTAGCCCGCGCCGATGTTGTCGATGCTGATGCCGCTGAAGGTCGCCACGCCGGCCACGGCGTTCTGGACCAGCGTGCCGGACAGCGAGCCGCCGGCCGGATTGGCCCCGAGGCCCAGCGTGACGGCCCCGGTGTACGAGGCGGCCACGTTGCCGCCGACATCGCGCGCGGTGACCACGGTGGCGAACGGCGACTGGAAGATGGCATTGGCCGGCGGCTGGGTGCTGAAGGTCAGCGTGGTCGCCGGACCCGCCGTGATGTTGAACGCGGCCGACGTGTCGCTGACCAGGCCGGTCGACGTCACCACCAGGGTGTAGCCGGTGCCCGCCTGGGGGATGTTGATGCCGGCGAAGGTCGCCACGCCGGCCACCGCCGCCACGCTGGTGGTGCCGCCCAGCACCCCGCCGCCGGGATTGTTGAGGATGGCGATGCTGACCGTGTTGGTGGCGTTGCCCACCAGGGTGTTGAAGGCGTCGCGCACCTCGACCGTGACGCTGGGCGTGATCCCCACCCCGCTCGCCGTGGTCGAGGGTTCCTGGGTGATGACCAGCCGGGCCGGCACGCCGCCGGCCACGTTGAAGGCCGCGCTCGTGGCGCCCGTGAGACCCGTCGCGCTCGCGACGAGGGTATAGCCCGTGCCGATGGCGTTCAGCGTCAGCGTGCTGAAGGTGGCCACGCCCGCCACGGCGGCCACGCTCGCGGTGCCGCCGAGGGTGGCGCCACCGGGGTTCGCCCCGATCGCGATGGTCACCGTGCCCGTGTAGTTCGTCACCGCGTTGCCGAAGCTGTCCTGGGCCGCCACCTGGACCGGCGGCGCGATGACCTGGCCCGCCTGGGCGTTGCCCGGCTGGACCTGGAAGGCCAGCCGCCGGGCCGCGCCGGCCGTGGCCGTGGCGCCGAAGTTCACCGTGGCGCCGGCGATGCCGGCCGCCGTGGCGCTCACGCTCTGCGCGCCCAGCGCGCCGCCCAGCGTCCAGGTCACCTGCACGTCGCCGTTGGCGTCGGTCGTGTCCACCAGCTGGCTCAGCGTCCCGCCGCCCGCGGTGACCGCGAAGGTGACGATCACGCCCTGGACGCCGAGCGAGTCGGCCGCCAGCACCCGACCGGTGATCAGCTGCGGCAGGGCCCCGCCGGCCGGGCCGGTCTGGGCGTTGCCGCTCTGGATCCGCAGGGCCACCGGCCTGGGCTGGACCACCAGGGTGCGGGTCGCCGGCGGCCGAGGCGTCAGCAGGGCCGCGCTGATCTGGACCGGACCGCGCACCAGCCGCGCGACCACGCGGCCGACGGAGTCCACCGGCACCCGGGCCCGGGTCGTGTCGGAGGAGCTGAACTCGATGGGCGTGTTGGGGATGACGTTGTTGCTCGAATCGAACGCCTCGGCTGTGAACACCGCCGTGTCGCCGAAGAACACCGTCGCGGCCGAGGTGACGAACCGCACGCCCGCGGCGTTGGCGCCGGTGCCGACGTATTGGAACGGCGGCACCGGCGGCGTGCTGGTCACGCCGGCCTGGGCCGTGACCGTCGTGGGGCCGACCGAGAAGACGATCTGCCCCGAGGGCAGGTCGATCAGGTCCATGCGGAGCTGGAACTGCTCGGAGCCCCCCTGCACCGGCACGCTGACACTCAGCACCACGCTGTCGGAGCCGGCCGGGAAGCTGATGACGGTGTCGAGGACGCTGGTCGTGGAGCCGGGTCGGTTGAGGCGGACCCGCACCTGGTCGAAGTCCACCAGCCGGCCCGCCGCCGGGTTGGCGAAGCTGGGCGACAGCGCCAGGCTGCCGCGCCCCGGTTCACCGGGTCCGGTGCTGTCGCCGAAGCAGCTCGCGAGGAAGAACGCGGCCGCGAGGCCGAGCGTGCGGCGTCCGAAGGCTCTGGTCATGTCTCTCTATAGAGTGCCCCCGGATCGGGGGCGCGTCAAATCACGTTACTCCTTCGCACGACGGGGCGGCAGTGACCTCAATCACCCGACCGGGCGCGGGGCGTCAGGGCGCGGTCGCGACGAGCGAGGTGGCCAGCTGGTTCAGCGAGAAACCCGGCGGCAGGTTCGTGGTCCCGAACGCGCCCGAGGCGGACGTGAACGTCATGAAGGTGTGGGGCGCCGCTGCGGCCGGGGTATAGCCGCCCAGCAGGCTGACGTTCAGCGTGCCGCCCAGCGTGGCGGTGCCGCCGGGGACGCCGACCAGGATCCGGTCCATCTGGCTCGCGGCCGTGCCGCCGAGCTCGACATTGACGACACCGCTGTTCGAGAAGGTGCCGTTGATGGCGAGCGTACCGGACGCCCCCACGCTGCCCGGGGTCAGGTTGATGGTGCCCTGGTTGTCGAGCGCGGCCGCGATGGTCCTGCTGCCGCCCGGCGAGGTGCCGCCCAGCGCCGCGATGGTTGCGCCGCCCGCGTTG
>CAZJZC010000301.1:0-2807 GCA_964550365.1 uncultured Gemmatimonadales bacterium
GTAGCGCAGGGCACCGCGCGCCGGCGCCGCGCCCGGCGCCGGGCGCGCGCGCTGGCCGTCGGCCGCGCGGCTCTGCCGCTCCGGGTCCTCCGGCTCCTCGTCGTTGCGCAGGGACCGGCCGGCGTCGAGCATGCGGCGGAACAGCCGCTGCTGACGCTCGAGCGTGGCGCGGTCCAGGCGACCCTGCTCGATCCGGTCGGCCAGCTGGCGCGCCTCGTCGGCCATCTGTTCCGGCCGGCCCGGGATGTTCGCCTCGCCCAGGCGCTCGAGCTGGTTGGCGAGCTGGCGCTGGCGCTCGGCCAGCAGCCGAAGCTGCTGCTGCACCGCGGCGTCGCCCGCCCCCAGCATGGGCAGGAGGCCGCCGAGCTGGTCGTTGATCTGCCCCTGCTGACCCGCCATGCGGCCCATGCGCTCGACCGCCTCGGCGAAGCCCGAGCCCGACTGCGCGCCGCCGACGTCCTCCGCGTTGCGCAGCATCTGGGTCGCGGCGGCCGCCAGCGTCCGGGCCGCATCGCTGGCGCGCTCGGCCGCCTCGTCCGGGCTCGGCGACGGCCCCTCGAGCGCCTGGCGCGACTGGGCCACCTGCTCGCGCGCCTGCGCCAGCATGGCGCCGAGGCGCGGCGAGACCAGGGCGTTGCGGCCGGCCGCCGCCTGGAGCGTGCGCATCGTCTGCCCGATGCCCTGCTCGATCGCCGACTGCCGGCCCCGCACCTCGTTGGGGCCCGCGGCGCCCTGGCGGATCTGCCGGGCCAGGTCCGCCTCCTCGCGCGCCATCTGCACCGTCTCGTGGCTGGCGAGGCCGAGCCGCTGGAGCACCTCCTGCCGCCAGCTCTGCGCCAGCTCCGCCTGCGCCTCCTGGAGCATGTCGGGCACGTTCTCGAGGTCGCGGGCGGCCTGCTCACCCGCCTCGCCGGCCTCGCCGCGGCGGCCGGCCTGCATGGACTGCTGGGCCCGCTGCATCTGCTGTCCGGCGCGCTGGACCGACTGCGACGCCTGCGCGGCGACGCGCTGGGTCGCGCTGTCGCCGCGTTCGCCCAGCCGCTGCTGCAGCTGCTCGAGCCTGGAGGCGAGCGAATCGGCGGTGCGCCGCATCTCGCCCTGTTCGCGGGCGGCGGCCGCCGAGTCGCGGCGCTGGGCGGCCCGGCGGGCCCACTCCTCCTGGGCGCGCCGGAGCGCATCGGCCTCCTGCGCCGTGGTCTGCAGGGTCCCTTCGATCGCCGCGCGCTCGAACAGCTCGGTCGAGCGCTGGAGTTCCTGGCGCAGGACCTGCTGCTGCTCCGCCAGCCGCCGCAGGGCGTCCTGCACCTGCCGCGGATCGAGGTTCTGGAGCGCGCGCCGCAGTTCCTCGAGGCGCTGCATCAGTTCGGGCGTCAGGGCCTGCCGCAGCAGCCGGTCGAGGTCCTGGAGCTGCCGCTGGAACTCGGGGTCGTTGAGGCCGGCATCCCGGGCCGCCTGCGACAGGCGCTGGAGGTCGGCCCGCAGCGACTCGGCCCGGGCCAGGACGTCCTCCTGGCGCTCGGCGAGGCGCTGGGCCTGGGCGGCCTGCTCGAATTCCATGTTGCCCTGGCCCGCCTGCTCACGCGCCCGGGCCTCGCGGGGATCGGCGGTCCTCGGCTGGGCGCGGTCGCCGGCCCGGTTGCGCTGGGCGGCCAGGTCCTGGGTCTCGCGATTGAGCGATGTCTGGTCGGCCGCCAGCGTCCGGGCCCGGCCGGCCAGCGAGTCACCGCCGCTGCGCACGGCCTCCCTCAGCTCGCTGAGCGAGCGCAGCCGGAACGCGTACACGCGGCTGCGGCCCTCGTTGGGCCGGGGGGCGCGGTCGAAGGCGCGCACCTGGTAGCGCAGCGTGTCGCCCGGAAGGAGGCCGCGGTCGGAGAGGTCGAGCACCTGGGTCTGCACCACGCGATCGGCGCCGCCCAGGCCGGTCAGCGTGTCGCGGACGGTGTCACCGACCAGGCCGAGCCGCGAGACGCGCCAGCTCAGCACCTCGACGCGACCGAGGCCGTGATCGTCGCGCGCATCCACCACGATGGCCGGCCTGAGGTCCAGCGGCGCGGTGGTGTCGGCGCCGGGCACCGGCACCGCGACGAGCGGCGCCGAATCAGGGACGGCGCGGACCTCGAGCGCCGGTGCGTCGGTCAGCGTGCCGCCGCGCGCGTCGGCCAGGACCAGCGTCCACGTGGCCGAGCGGCGGACCGTGAGGCGCCCGGCGAACGCCGGACCGGCGGGGCGCAGGTCGGCGGTATCGCCCGGCGCCACCAGGCGGGCCCGGGCCAGCGGCGCGCTCGCCGAGCCGCTCACGTCGATCACGGTGCCGGCCGGCAGGACCAGCGGGCCGGCCGCGGCGTCGAGCGGTTCGTCGCCGCGCTCGAGATAGGCGGGGAAGCGCGCCAGGAGCGACAGGTCGCCGAGCACCAGCGGGCGGACCACGCCGATCTCGAGCGTGTCGGAGGTCGCGCCGGCGACGGCGGCGTAGACGAAGGTGGGCGAGCGGACGGCTCCGAGCCCGTGGACCCCGCGGCCGCCCGGGTCCAGCGTGATGAGCACCGGGCGCCACCCTTCGCCGGTGGCCCGGGCGTACAGCGACGCGTGCGCGGTGCCGGGCTCGGCCTGCACCGTCACCGTCACCGGCTCGCCGGGGCGGACCAGCGCGGCGCTGATGGCGATGGTGAGCCGCGGCCGGAGCGCGTAGCGCGCCGCGCGCACCGGCGAGCGGAGGGCGGCGGCGGCATCGCCCGCATGCCAGAAGGCCAGTGCCGCCAGCAGCAGGGCCCCGCCCGCCGCCGCGGCGCGGCCGCGCACCCGCGCCG
>CAZJZC010000302.1:0-1196 GCA_964550365.1 uncultured Gemmatimonadales bacterium
TGGAACCCCGGCGATTTTAGGGGCGGCGCGCGAGGCGGACAAGAACCGCGGCGTTCGGCGGGCGCGATCTCAGGTCGGCGGCGGCAGCGGCTCGGCCTCGGGCGGCTGCTGCAGGCGGCGCAGCCGCGCGAGCCACCACTCCGCCTGCGCGCGCGTGCCGTCATCCCCCGCGGCGATGCGCAAGGACTGCTCCGCGATCGCGGTCTGCCGCGACTGCATCGCGGCGATGCCGAGCAGCAGGTAGGCGCCGGTCGCGTCCTTGAGCGAGCGCGACTGCACGGCCTGCTGCAGCGTGGCGGTGGCATCGGCCCAGCGCTGCAGCTCGAAATAGGTCCGGCCGAGCTGATACTGCAGCTCGCCGTCCTCGCCGCCGGCCAGCATCGTCTCGAGGACGGTCGCGGCCCGTTCGCGCTCCTGCGCGAGCAGCAGGCTGTCGACCAGCAGCTGCTGGTTGGCGCGATCCCGGGGCAGGCTGCCCCCGGCCATCGTCCGCTCGAGCAGGTCTGCCGCCTTCAGCGGCACCTTCGCGGCGGCGTAGAGCCGGGCGAGATTCGCGATCTGATCCGCATCCAGCATGCCGCGCGCCTGCATCACCTCCATGGCGGCGATCGCGCGATCGAGCTGCTTGGCGCGCTGATAGGCGGCCGCCAGCTGCAGCCACGCCTCCCTGTCCCCGGGATTGGCGCGCACGCGCTCCTCCAGTTCCTTCGCCACCTGTGCGTACTGCCCGGACTCGGCATGGCAGGCCAACAGGGCCTGCTCCCATTTCCCGTCGTCCTCGCCCTTGCCCTCGGCGAGCACCTTCAGGTGCGGCACCGCCGCCTTGCAGTTGCCGCTGCGCTGGTAGGCGACCGCCGCCAGCGCGTGCGCCTCGCGCGTGGCCTTGCCGCCCTTCAGCCATTCCTCCAGATAGGCGAGCCCCTCCTTGTCCTCGCCGCGGTTGATGAGGATCTGCGCCAGGTTGTAGCGCAGGTTGCGCGCATCGTCGGCCGGCAGCTTGCCGCTGTCCAGGGCCTGGCGGAAGGACGCGGCGGCGGCGCCGAGGTCGTTGGCGGCCGCCTGCGCGTAACCGAGCATCTGCGTGGCCAGGGCCCGCTCGTAGGCGTTGTCCCCGAGCTTGGGCAGCAGCGCCTTCAGCGCATCGACGGCGGCGGCCGGCTTGCCGGCATCGATCGACTTGCGCGCGGCCGCGAGTG
>CAZJZC010000302.1:1206-1666 GCA_964550365.1 uncultured Gemmatimonadales bacterium
CTCGGCGGCATGCGCCGTCCACGCCGCCGACACGAGCGCGAGGCACAGCAGGACGAGGCGCGCGGCACGCATGCTAGCCCTTCCTCAGCTTGAAGTTGATGTCGAGGCGCGCGCGCCGCGTGATCGGCTTGCCGTCGACGACCTTCGGCTTGAACTTCCAGCGCAGCACGCCGTCGCGCGCGGCGTCGTCGAAGACACCCGGCGGATCCGCCTTGATCACTTTCGGGTCGCGCACGTTGCCCTCGGGGGTGACGATGAATTCGACGGTCACGACGCCCTGAATCCCGGCGCGCAAGGCGCGCGGCGGGTACTTCGGATCGGGCTTGGAGATCGCCACCAGGTCCCGATCGAAGACCGGTTCGCCCGTGTCGCTCGCGGGTCCGGGCTTGCCGCCGGCCGCCGGCGCGGGCGCGGGCTTCGCCGGTGGCGCCGGGCTCTGCTGCACTACCACGGGCGCGTC
>CAZJZC010000302.1:1676-2797 GCA_964550365.1 uncultured Gemmatimonadales bacterium
CGGCGTCACCGCCGGCAGCTCGGGCGCCTTGGTGAGATTCAAAGGCGGCGCCAGCTCCGGGGTGATCATGCGCATCTGCGGCTCCGGCGGCGGCTCGACCTCGGTGGGCTGCGTCTCGGGCGGCGGCGGCGGTTCGGTGATCTTCACCAGCTCCGGCAGTTCCTGGCGGCGCTGGCGCTGCAGCGGCTCGATGTTCCGGATGAGTCGAACGAAGTCGACGACCGTGACGTCCTCCGGCGCCGCCTGCAGGCGCTCGCGCTCGCCCGTCACCAGGCGGATCACGAACATGAGCAGCAGCACGTTGACGCCGACGGCCAGGCCCAGGCTTGCCGGGTAGCGCAGCAGATGCAGCGCCTGGCCCATCTAGCGGGCGCCTCCGGCCTCGCGACTGGCGGCGATCGAAACGTTGGCGATGCCCGCCAGCCGCACCTGGTCCATGACCTGCACGGTCACACCCGTCATCGCCTCGCGGTCGGCCACGATGATCACCGCGCCTTCCGGGTTCGCCGCGTGCAGGCGTTCCACCGTCGGCCGCACCATGCGCATGTCGAGCTGGCGCTTGTCCAGCCAGATCTCGCCTTCCTTGCTGATGGCGATGATGATGTTGCCCTTCTCCTGCTTGGCCGCGGTCTGCGCCGTGGGGCGGTTGACCTCGATGCCGGCCTCCTTGAGGAACGAGGCGGTGGAGACGAAGAAGATCAGCAGGAACACCATGACGTCGACCAGCGGCACGACGTTGATGCGGGCCATGGATTCGCTGCCGGATGAATGTCTGCGACGCATGTTCAACGTCCTCCCTGTGTGCGATCGGCCGTCATCGCGCCGGCCGCGGGGTTCTCGAGCTCGAGCTCGTCGAGCAGCCGCTCGCGCTCCTGGTCCGCGCGCCGGTGCAGGTGCACGCTGAAATACAGGCCGGAGAGCGCCGTCAGCAGACCGGTGAGCGTCGTGAACAGCGCCTCGGCGATGCCGGCGGTGAGCCCGCGCGCGTTGTCGGTGCCGAACACGCGCAGCACCTCGAAGGAATGGATCATGCCGTTGACCGTGCCGAGCAGACCCAGGAACGGCAGCACCGTGACCAGCGCCTTGATGAGCGGCAGGTTCTGCCGCATGGCCTGGCTGAT
>CAZJZC010000303.1:0-2793 GCA_964550365.1 uncultured Gemmatimonadales bacterium
ACCATCGAGATCCACCTGCCGCCCCTGCGCGAGCGGCGGGAGGACATCGGCCCGCTGGCCCAGCTGTTCCTCACCCGGCACGCCGCGCGGTATCGCAAGCCGGCGGCCAGGTTCGACGCGGGCGCGCTGGCCGTCCTGCTGGCCCATGCCTGGCCGGGCAACGTGCGCGAACTGGGTCACGCCGTCGAGCGGGCCGTGCTGCTGTCGGCGGGCGAGGTCATCCGCGAGGCCGACCTGGCGCTGGGCGGCGCCGGACCGGCCGCGGGCCCGCGCCTCGAGGACCTGACGCTCGAGGAGGTCGAGAAACTGCTCATCACCAAGACGCTCGAGCGCTGCGGCGGCAACGTCACCCAGGCGGCGAAGGCGCTCGACCTCTCGCGCAGCGCGATGTACCGCCGCATCCAGAAGCACGGCCTCTGACCCACGACCGGCGGGTCCTGCTCACCGCGCTGGCGGGCGGCGCGCCGGCGGTCGTCATCCTCATGATCGTCATCTGGACCGGCGGCTACGCGCCGAAGGTGCAGTGGACCGTCACCCTGGTCGTGGGGCTCACCTGGCTGGGTTTCGCGGCCGCCGTGCGCGAACGGGTCATCCGTCCCCTCCAGACCATCGGCAACATGATCGCCGGCCTGCGCGAGGGCGACTTCTCGATCCGGGCCCGCGGCGCCTCGCCCGACGACGACCTGGGCCTCGCGCTGCTCGAGGTCAACACGCTGGGCGAGACGCTGCGCCAGCAGCGGCTGGGCGCCCTCGAGGCGACGGCCCTGCTGCGCCGGGTGATGGGCGAGATCGACGTGGCCGTCTTCGCGTTCGACGAGGCCGGCACGGTGCAGCTGGCCAACCCCGCCGGCGCCCGGCTGCTGGGCCGCCCGATGGAGCAGCTGCGCGGCCGCTCCGCCGCGGCGCTCGGGCTGGCGCCGTTCCTGGCGGGCGAGCCGGCCGGCGTGCGCGACGCCGTGTTCGCCGGGCGCGCCGGCCGCTACGGGCTCCGGCGCGGCGAGTTCCGGCAGGACGGGCGGCCGCACCGCCTGCTGGTGCTGGCCGACCTCAGCCGCGCCCTGCGGGAGGAGGAGCGCCAGGCGTGGCAGCGGCTCATCCGGGTGCTGGGCCACGAGGTCAACAACTCGCTGGCGCCGATCAAGTCCGTGGCGCAGAGCCTGCGCTCGCGGCTGGCGGCGTCGCCGTCGGCCGAGGCCGACGTGGCCCGCGGTCTCGATCTGATCGCCGCCCGCGCCGAAGCGCTGGCGCGGCTGATGGGGGCCTACGCCCGGCTGGCGCGCCTGCCGGCGCCGCGCCCCGAGCCGCTCGAGGTGGCCGCGTGGGTGCGCCGGGTGGCGGCGCTCGAGACCCGCCTGCCGGTCTCGGTGGAGCCCGGTCCGGCGACGATGATCGCCGCCGACGGCGACCAGCTCGACCAGCTGCTCATCAACCTGGTCACCAATGCGGCCGATGCGGTGCTCGCTTCGTCGGGGAGCCGGGTCGAGGTCGGCTGGCGCCGCGCGGCCGGCCATGTCGAGGTCGTGGTGCGCGACGACGGTCCCGGCATCACCGAGTCGGGGAACCTGTTCGTGCCGTTCTTCACCACCAAGCCGAAGGGATCCGGCATCGGCCTGGCGCTCTCGCGCCAGATCGCCGAGTCGCATGGCGGCACGCTGGTCCTGGCGAACCGGCCCGACGGCCGGGGCTGTGAGGCGGTGCTTCGGCTGCCGCTGTCGGGCGTGGCCTAGCGGCGGCGGGGAGGTGATGGCCCCGGCGGCGGGCCGTGGACTCCGCCCTCAGCCGCCCGCGGCCGCCTCGGCGCGCCGGGCGGCGCGCAGTTCCCGCAGGGTGACGATGATCTGCGTGTAGAACACCACCGCCATGACGATGTTGGCGGCCAGCAGCACCCAGACGAAACCGTGCGCGTACTTCATCAGCCAGACCGCCGTGAACGCCAGCATGATGGCGAAGAACGGCGTGGCGATGAGCGCGTGCTTGAGCCGCCCGGTGGGCCGCGAGCAGAGCGCGAAGCACAGGCCCGAGAGCGCGAACAGCGCCGTCATGCCGAGCAGGTGCGAGTGGGCCGAGAGCAGCAGCTCGGGGGCGCCGGCGGCCAGCGGGACGCCGTCGCCGGGATCCGGCTGGAAGCGGTCGGCGGTCTGGCGGGCGAAGGCCAGCGAGACGCCGTAGCCGGCGGCCTGGGCGATGGTGATCCAGCGGGCCAGGATGCGGAACGGGCGGGGCACCTGGGCCCAGGTCAGCGTCGCGGAGTCGCTCATGCGCGAATAGTAAACGTGGAAGGGTGCCTGGGAAGGCTGACCGTGAATGCCGGGACGGGTGACATTCCCGAGCATATTAGCAGTCCGTGAGTCTCATTCGCAATCACATCGGTCCTCGGTGACACGGGGTCCCCTCGCAGGTCGCGCTGACGCCGCACCGGCCATCGCGCGCCGGGTCGAGCGGCCGGCGGCCGGAGCGCGCCAGCAGGCGCTCGCCCCGCCGCGGCGCCCCTGACGCGGGTGACGGTCGCGGCCGGGCGGCCGGGGCTCAGTCGGTGGTCTTGTGGAACCGGGTCATGGCGAACCACAGCACGCCCAGGCCCATGCCGGCCAGCACCGCGATCTGCGGCCACAGCGCCGCGAACCCGGCTCCCTTGAGGAAGATGCCGCGGACGACCACCAGGTAGTGCCGGATCGGATCGGCCAGGGTGATCCACTGCACCGCCTGCGGCATGTTCTCGACCGGGTACATGAACCCCGACAGCATGATGGCCGGCAGGAAGAAGAAGAACATGCTCATGAACGCTTCCTGCTG
>CAZJZC010000304.1:0-2768 GCA_964550365.1 uncultured Gemmatimonadales bacterium
TGCCGGGGTTGATGGCCGCGTCGGTCTGGATGAAGTTCTCGAAGGTGTTGATGCCGAGCTGGTTGCGGCCGAGCGCCGACACGATGCCGGAGGTGACCGTCTGGCCGACGCCGAAGGGGTTGCCGATCGCCAGCACCACGTCGCCGACCTGCAGTGCGTCGGAATCGCCGAAGCTCACCGAGGGGAGCTTGTCGAGCTTGATGCGCAGCACCGCGAGGTCGGCCTCGGGGTCGGTGCCGATCACCTCGGCCTTGGTGCGCCGCCCGTCGGACAGCACGACCTCGATGTCGTCCATGCGCTCGACCACGTGGTTGTTGGTCAGCACATAGCCTTCGGGGGAGACGATGACGCCCGAGCCCACGCCGCTCTGCGCCTGCGAGTCGGGGTCGCCGAAGAAATAGCGGAACCAGGGATCGGCGGCGCGCGGGTCGCGTGCCGTCGGTGTCTTGCTCGTGATGACGCTCACCACTGCCGGTGCCGCGCGCTTGGCCGCGGCGGCATAGCTGCTGCCGCCGGCCGCAGCGGGGGCCAGCGTGATCTGCGGCGCCGGATTGGACGACGAACCCACCGCAGTCGACAGGGGCCGGTTCTGCACCCATTCGGGCTTGAGCGTGGCCACGACGAACCACATCGCCAGGGCGACCGTCACGGCTTGGGAGAAAATCAACCAGGTCTTGCGCATGGGAGAGAAGAATTGACGAGCCGTGAAGAGCTGGAAAACTACCTGTCCACGCTGCTCGAACTCGAGCGGTTCAAGGATTATGGGCCGAACGGTTTGCAGGTCGAAGGCAAGCCGGAGATCCGCAAGCTCGTCTCCGGCGTCACCGCCAGCCTGGCTTTCATCGAGGCGGCGGCCGCGGCCGGGGCCGATGCGGTGCTGGTGCACCACGGGCTGTTCTGGCGCGGTCAGGACGGCCGGCTCAACGGCTGGCTGAAGAAGCGGGTGGCGGCCTTGCTGGGCCCGGACATCAACCTGTTCGCCTACCACCTGCCGCTCGACGCCCACCCGGAGCACGGCAACAACGCCCAGCTCGGGGCCAAGCTCAAGTTCGTCAGCGAAGGCCGCTTCGGCGAGCAGCAGCTCGGCTTCGTCGGCCGGCCGCCCCAGCCGCTGACCGGCGCGGCGCTGTCGGCGCTGGTCCAGTTCCGGCTCGGGCGCGCGCCGACCGTGGTCGAGGGCGATGGCCGGCCGATCCGCCGCGTGGCCTGGTGCACCGGCGGTGCGCAGGGCCATTTCGAGGCGGCGATCGCGGCCGGCGCCGATGCCTACCTGACCGGCGAGATCTCCGAGCCGCAGGCCCACATCGCGCGCGAGACCGGCGTGGCGTTCTATGCCTGCGGCCACCACGCGACCGAGCGCTTCGGTGCCCCCGCGCTCGGTGCCCACGTGGCGCAGCTGTTCGACCTCGAGCACGAGTTCATCGACATCGACAACCCGGCGTGAGCCCATCCCGCATGCAGCTGCCGCTGGCGATCACGATGGGCGATGCCTGCGGCATCGGCCCGGAGATCATCGCGTCGGCCTTCCTGCGCGGTGCGCTGCCGGGCGGCTTCGCGGTCGGCGATGTCGAGGTGCTGCGGCGCGCCGCGGCCCTGGTCTCGGCGTCGGACCATACGCTGCTGCCGGTGGCCCGGATCGAGCGTCCGGCCGACGTGGCCGGCGTGCCGCCGCGCTGCCTGCCGGTGCTGGTGCCGCCGGGGCTGCCGGCCGGTCTGGCGGCGCGACCCTTCGGCCGCGTCGACGCTGCGGCGGGTGCGGCCGCCGCGGTCTGCATCCGGCACGCCGTGGCGCTGGCGCAGGCCGGCGAGGTGGCGGCGATCGTCACCGCGCCGATCCACAAGGAGGCGCTGGCCGCCGCCGGCGAGCCCTACCCGGGGCACACCGAGCTGCTGCAGGCCGAGGCCGGCGCCGGGCCGGTGCGCATGATGCTCGCGAACGACGAACTCAAGACCGTGCTGGTCAGCATCCACGTCTCGTTGCGCCGGGCGATCGACGCGGTGAGCACGGCGTCGGTGCTCGAGACGCTGCGCATCGCGCACGCCGCAGCACGGCGCTGGGGCCAGGCGGCGCCTCGCATCGCCGTGGCCGGACTCAACCCGCACGCGGGCGAGGGCGGCTTGTTCGGCGACGAGGAACTGCGCGTCATCGCGCCGGCCATCGAGGCGGCGTGCCGCGAGGGCATCGACGCACGCGGGCCGTTCGCACCCGACACCGTGTTCATGCGCGCCCGCCACACGGCCGACCACCCGGGCGAGTTCGACATCGTGGTGGCGATGTACCACGACCAAGGGCTGATCCCGGTGAAGTACCTCGGGGTCGAGCGCGGCGTCAACGTGACGCTGGGACTGCCCTTCGTGCGCACCAGCCCCGATCACGGCACGGCGTTCGATCGGGCGGGCAGTGGCCGCGCCGACCCGTCCAGCCTGATCGCCGCCGGCCAGATGGCGCGCCGCCTCGCGGCTGGCTGACCGCCGGGCGGCTCAGAGGCGGCTGCTGGTCGCCGTGCTGCGCGGGGCCGCGCCGCCCAGCTGCGCCAGCTGCTTGCGGGCGCGCGCCGTCGCGCGCTCGATCAGCTCGGCCTGTTCGAAGGCGCGGAAGCGTTCGGTGTCGCACATGCGGGTGAGCATGCGCGAGGTCATCGAGATCGTCTTCTGGTGGGCCTTGCCGTGGGTGAACACGAAGAAGGCCCGGCCGGGGCTGATCCAGTTCAGGCGCACGCGCTGCCAGCGGCCTTCGACGTGCATGCGGTAGGCGATGCCGGTCTGCA
>CAZJZC010000305.1:0-2767 GCA_964550365.1 uncultured Gemmatimonadales bacterium
GCGGGCAGCTTCCTTGTACTTATCGAGATTGGCCATGCGCCCAGATGTGCGAGGAGACAGGCGGCGAGAGCGGTCCGGCGCCGGGACCGGCTGAAGATATTCCCCGCTCGGACCCGTGACAAGGACGCCCGCCCGCGACGACCCGCCAGGCGAGCGGCATCCCGTACCAGTAGCATAGCTCCCGGACGTCCCGGACGTTCCAGACGACCAGGTCGGCCGGCCCGCCGACGGCCAGCCGGCCCTGACCGCGGGCCTCGCCGAGCGCCGCGGCCGCGTTGACCGTCGCGGCGAGGAACGCCTCCTCGGGCTGCATCCGGGACTGGCTGACCGCCAGCGCCAGGATGAGCGGCAGGTTGCCGGTCGGGGACGACCCGGGGTTGAAATCGGTCGCCAGGGCGACGATGGCGCCGGCATCGAGCAGCCGGCGCGCCGGGGCCTGCCGGGTCCGGCCCAGGAACGTGAGGGTGCCCGGGAGCAGCACCGCCACGGTCGCGCCGGCCGCCAGGGCGTCGATCCCGCGGCTGGAGATGGCGCCGAGGTGATCGGCCGAGGCGGCGCCCAGGTCGGCCGCCAGCTCCGCGCCGCCCGCGGGGTCCAGCTCGTCGGCGTGCAGTTTCACCCCGAGACCCAGGGACCGGGCGGCCTCGAGCACGGCCCGGCTCTCGGCGATGCTGAACACGCCGGGCTCGCAGAACACGTCGCAGAACCGCGCCAGGCCCTCGGCGGCCACCGCCGGCAGCATGGTGTCGATCACCAGCCGCACGTAGTCGTCCCGGCGGCCGCGGTACTCCGCCGGGACCTCGTGGGCGCCGAGGAACGTCGGCACCAGGGTCAGCGGCAGGTCCGCCTGCACCCGGCGGATCACCCGCAACGCCTTGAGTTCGTGCTCGAGGGCCAGCCCGTAGCCCGACTTGACCTCGACGGTCGTGGTGCCCAGGGCCGCGATCTGCCACAGCCGCTCGCGGGTCAGCGCCACCAGCTCGTCCTCGTCGCGCCCGCGGAAGTCCTCCACCGAGGACAGGATGCCGCCGCCCGCGGCGGCGATGGCCTTGTAGTCCTCGCCCCGCGCGCGCCGCGCCTGGTCGCCGGCGCGCGGCCGGCCGAACACCGCGTGCGTATGCGCGTCGACGAGGCCGGGGGTGATCAGGCGGCCCTCGCAGTCCACCGGCGCTGACCCGCGAGCCCAGTCCCTGAGATCGGCGTCGGGCGCGATCAGGGCGATGCGTCCGCCCTCCACGCCCACGCCCACCCCGGTCCTGACGCCGAGATGGTCCCAGGTCGCGCGGCGGACCGGCCCGGCCCCATCCGGTCCGGTCACCACGGCGCCGGCGTTGATGAAGGCCTGGCGTCCGCTCACGACGTGCCCGGCGGGCGCGTCGCGGCCTCGCGCATGGGCAGGCGCAGGCCGTGCGACTCGGCGGCGCGCAGGGCGAGGTCGTAGCCGGCGTCGGCGTGGCGCACCACGCCGATGCCGGGGTCGTTGGTCAGCACCCGCTCCAGCCGCCGCGCCGCGGCCGGCGTCCCGTCGGCCACGATGACCTGGCCGGCGTGCAGGGAATTGCCGATGCCGACGCCGCCGCCGTGGTGGAACGAGACCCACGAGGCGCCGCTCGCCACGTTGAGCATGGCGTTGAGGATCGGCCAGTCGGCGATGGCGTCACTGCCGTCGGCCATGGCCTCGGTCTCCCGGAACGGCGAGGCCACCGAGCCGGTGTCGAGGTGGTCACGGCCGATCACGATGGGCGCCGACAGCTCGCCGGAGGCCACCAGCTCGTTGAGACGCAGGCCGAAAGCGGCGCGCTCGCCCTGCCCCAGCCAGCAGATGCGCGCCGGCAGGCCCTGGAAGGCCACCCGCTCCTGTGCCAGGGTGATCCAGCGGCGCAGGTGGACGTCATCGGGGAACAGCTCCAGCACCAGGCGGTCCGTACGGGCCAGGTCCCTGGGGTCGCCGCTGAGCGCCACCCACCGGAACGGCCCCCTGCCCTCGCAGAACAGCGGCCGCACGTAGGCCGGCACGAACCCGGGGAAGTCGAACGCGTCGCCGACGCCGGCGTCGAGCGCCTGGGTGCGGAGGTTGTTGCCGTAATCGAAGGTGACCGCGCCGCGACGCATCAGGTCCAGCATGGCGCGCACGTGGTCGGCCATGGACGCCATGCTGCGGCGCACGTAGCCGTCGGGGTCCGCGGCGCGCAGCGCCTCGGCCGCCGTCACGTCGAGACCCGCAGGCACGTAGCCGCCCAGCGGGTCGTGGGCCGAGGTCTGGTCGGTGAGCACGTCGGGCACCACGCCGCGGCGCGCCAGTTCGGGCAGCACCTCGGCGCAGTTGCCCAGCAGGCCGACCGAGAGCGGCCGGCCTTCGGCCTTCGCCGCGGCGCACCAGCGCAGTGCCTCGTCGAGCGAGGTGGTGGACTTGTCGAGGTAGCGCGTCTCGAGGCGGCGCTCGATGCGATGCGGGTCCACCTCGATGCACAGGATGACGCCGTCGTTCATCGTGGCGGCCAGCGGCTGGGCGCCGCCCATACCGCCCAGTCCGCCCGTCACCACCAGCCGCCCCTTCAGCGACCCGCCGAAGTGCTGGCGCGCCACCTCGGCGAACGTCTCGTAGGTGCCCTGGAGGATGCCCTGGGTGCCGATGTAGATCCAGGAGCCCGCGGTCATCTGGCCGTACATGGTGAGCCCCTGCCGCTCCAGCTCCCGGAACACGTCCCAGGTCGCCCAGCGCCCCACCAGGTTGCTGTTGGCGATCAGCACCCGCGGTGCGTCCGGG
>CAZJZC010000306.1:0-2765 GCA_964550365.1 uncultured Gemmatimonadales bacterium
CGAGCGTGGCCAGCACGTCGCGGCCCTGCTCGGTGAGCGTGAACGACGGGTAGTCGGGATTGACGCCCGGCAGCAGGTCGGTCACGAAGTTGCGCATGTCGTTGCGGAACAGGTCCACGGTCACGAACAGCCGGTTGTTCACGCTGCCCTTGTAGCCCAGTTCCCAGCCGGTCACCGTCTCGACGTCGAGGTTGCGGTTGCCGAGCGCCTGGACGGTGGTGGCCGAGTCGAAGCCCCAGGGCAGGGCGGTCAGGGTCAGTCCGGCGGTCACGCTGCCGGGCAGAGGGGCGGCGGCCACGGCCGCCATGTACCCGTTGAGGCTGGTCTCGAGCGACCGGGGGCTCGTGGTCGGCGCGCCGGCCGGCACCCGCAGGAAGAACTCGCCGAAGTTCGGCGTCTGGAAGGCCCGGTTCACCGTGAGGCGGAAGCTGTGGTCCCGGGTCGGCGAGAAGACCAGCGCCGCCTTGGGCGAGAACTGGCTGGCGAACAGCGAGCCGTCGTCGACCCGCGCGGCCACGACCGCCCGCAGTCGCGAGCCGAGCCGCAGTTCGAGCTGGCCGAAGGCCGACATGTAGTTGTCGTGGCGGTCGTCGTCGACCGGCGCCATCAGGGTCGAGTCGGTGTTGACGTTGTACCGCCGGTACGAGCCGCCGACCACGACGCGGGCGCGGTCACCGCTGAAGCTCTGGTTGACCTGGCCCTCGACGTGGTAGATGCTGGACTCCTCGAGCAGCGGGATGCCGGCGCCCAGGGAGTACTGCGGGTCGATGGTGTTCCGGCCGGCGTACCAGGCCATGACGTTGAACCGCGACGAGCCGACGTTCAGCCGCGCCCAGGGGCGGTCGGCCTTGGTCACCTGCACCCGGCCGATGCCCGTGACGAACACCTCGTTCTCGACCCGCGCGGTGCCGGCCTCGACGGTGCTCACCATGCCGGAGCGCGAATACCAGTCCAGCCGGCCGGAACCGTAGGTGCTCCGGAGCGGATCACGTTCGCCGGTGGCGATGTTGAAGACGCCCATCGTCTGGCCGTTGAGCGGGCGCACCTCGCGGTTGCGGCCCACGATGCTGTCGGTGGCGTTGGCGTACTCGATGGCCAGGTCGGCGGAGTCGGATGCCGTGCGCGAGCGCGTCCAGGTGTCGCTCTGGGCGAAGCCCACGTTGAAGCGGTAGCCGAGCCGCCCGCCCGAGACGACGCCCGCGTGCCGCAGGTCGCCGCGCCAGGTGTCGAGCTCACCGGCGCCGAAGCTCACCCGCGTGCCGCGGATCTCGCGGGCCGTCGGGGTCGTGATGTTGAGGACGCCGGCGAAGGCGTTGGCGCCGTAGAGCGCCGATCCGGGCCCGCGCACCATCTCGATCCGCCCCATCTCGTCGAGCGGGATCGCGGTGGCGTTCCATTCCTGGGCGCCGAGGAACGCGATGGACAGGTCGCGGCCGTCCTGCAGGACCAGCAGGCGCCGGTTCAGCGAGGAGTTGAAGCCGCGGGCGTTGACGTTGAAGTCGTTCATGCCGCTCTGGACGATGTCCACGCCGGGCACCGCCTGCAGGGCCAGGGGCACCTGCCCGGTCGCGGCCACGTCGCGCGCCATGGTCGGCGCCACGACCGTCACCGCCGCCGGCGCCTCGACCACCCGCTCGGGCGCCCGGGAGGCCGCCTCGACCACGATCTCGCCCAGCGTCACCGGACGCATCTCCAGTTCGACGTCGAGCGTCACGGAACCGCCGGCCGGGACCGCCACGCTGCGTTCCGAGGGGGCAAAACCGAAGGCGCGGAACACGATCGTCGCCTCGCCGGCGCGGACCCGGGCCAGCACGTAGCGGCCCTGGTTGTCGGTCACGGTGGACGTCCCGGTTCCCCGCACGGCCACGGTGAGCCCGCGGACCGGCGAGCGGTCATCCGAGCGGATGACGGTGCCGCGCACACTGCCGTCGGCCTCCTGGGCCGTCAGCGGCGGCGCGAGGGCGGCGCCGGCTGCGAGCGCCAGCGCCAGCGTCGGCAGGAAACGGCTTCCCAGTGATCTCGTCATGGTCTCTGACCTCTCGGTTGTGCTGTTGCCGGGGGCCTGCGGAGGGTGCACTAAACTGCAACGCGGCAGGCGTTTGCGACAGAGCCCGGTCTTCCCGGGACCTGATTGACGGCTCCGGCCCCGCCCGGTACCTTCTCGGGCCGCTTTTCGCCTCGCCGATCGTTCGTACACCAACCAGTCCCGTCCGGCCGCGCCGGCCCCCGCTCCGCTTGGCACGGGCCGGGCGCCGGGTTTCATTTGGGGTCGGAGGAACACCGCGCATGAGCATGCAGGACAAGGTCACCCGTCTCGCGGCGCTGTCGGCCGAGGCGCTGCAGGGCGGCGGTCAGCGGCGGATCGACGACCTCCACCGCAAGGGCCGGCTCACCGCACGCGAGCGGCTGGACCTGCTGCTCGACCCCGGCAGCTTCGTGGAGCTGGACCGGTTCGTGGTGCACCGTTCCTACGACTTCGGGCTCGACGAGACCACGATCCTCGGTGACGGCGTGGTGACCGGCTGGGGCACGGTGGACGGCCGCACGGTCTACGTGTTCTCCCAGGACTTCACGGTCTTCGGCGGCTCGCTCAGCGAGGCCTTCGCCGAGAAGATCTGCAAGGTGATGGACCTGGCCCTGCGCAACGGCGCGCCGGTGGTCGGCCTCAACGACTCGGGCGGCGCCCGCATCCAGGACGGCGTGGCCTCGCTCGGCGGCTACGCCGAGATCTTCCTGCGCAACACCCTGGCCAGCGGCGTGGTGCC